>NZ_CP077080.1:901095-1201460 GCF_019141525.1 Pseudomonas alvandae | reverse complement strand
CGGCGTGCGCACCGCCGTGGTCATGAACATCGGTGTCATGACCATCGCCGCCACCATCGGCGCCGGTGGCCTAGGTGTGCTCATCCTCGCTTCCATCAGCCGCAGCGACATGTCGATGCTGATCGTCGGCGCCGTGCTGGTCAGTCTCCTGGCCATCTTCGCCGACCTGCTTCTGCAATGGCTGCAACGCTCGCTGACTCCTAAAGGACTCCTCAAATGATCGAACTTCAAAACCTCAGCAAAACCTTCAAGAGCAACGGCAAGGATGTGAAAGCCGTGGACTCGGTGAACCTGACCGTCAACGAAGGCGAGATCTGCGTGTTCCTCGGGCCGTCGGGCTGTGGCAAGAGCACCACGCTGAAGATGATCAACCGGCTGATCCCGCCGACTTCGGGCAAGGTCTTGATCAACGGCGAAGACACCACCGGCCTCGACGAAGTGACCCTGCGCCGCAACATCGGCTACGTGATCCAGCAGATCGGTCTGTTCCCGAACATGACCATCGAGGAAAACATCACCGTCGTCCCGCGCCTGCTCGGCTGGGATAAACAGAAGTGCCACGACCGCGCCCGCGAATTGATGAGCATGATCAAGCTCGAACCCAAGCAATACCTGCACCGCTACCCGCGTGAATTATCGGGTGGCCAGCAGCAACGGATCGGTGTGATCCGCGCCTTGGCGGCCGATGCGCCGCTGTTGCTGATGGACGAACCGTTCGGCGCGGTCGACCCGATCAACCGCGAGATGATCCAGAACGAGTTCTTCGAGATGCAACGGGCGCTGAACAAGACCGTGATCATGGTCAGCCACGACATCGACGAGGCCATCAAGCTGGGGGACAAGATCGCGATCTTCCGCGCTGGCAAGCTGGTCCAGTGCGATCACCCGGACACGTTGCTGGCGCATCCGGCCGACGAGTTCGTCAGCAACTTCGTCGGCCAGGACAGCACGCTCAAGCGCCTGCTGCTGGTCAAGGCCGAAGACGCGGCGGACAACGCCCCGTCGGTCAGCCCCGAAACGCCGGTGAGCGAGGCGCTGGAGTTGATGGACGAACATGACCGGCGCTACGTGGTGGTCACCTGTGCCGAGAACAAGGCCCTGGGGTATGTGCGTCGTCGCGACCTGCACCGTCAGACCGGTACCTGCGGACAATTCCTGCGGGAATTCAACGCCACCGCAGCCTACGACGAGCACCTGCGGATCCTGCTGTCGCGCATGTACGAGTTCAATCGCTCGTGGCTGCCGGTGCTGGACGCCGAGCGGGTGTTCCTGGGCGAAGTGACCCAGGAATCGATTGCCGAGTACTTGAGCTCCGGCAAGTCCCGTGGGGGCAAGACCAGTATTGTTTCGCCGGCTGAGACTGCCTCAGTCTGACCAAGCACGGCTGCTTTTTGTGGCGAGGGAGCTTGCTTGTGGCGAGGGGATTTATCCCCGTTGGACTGCGAAGCAGTCCTGAGACCCGCCACTGCGGTGTGTCAGGTTTAGAGCATTTCAGCCTTTGGGGCTGCTGCGCAGCCCAGCGGGGATAAATCCCCTCGCCACAAAAGCAACGCACATTGCGCCAACTCGAAAACCGATCCAAGGGAACATCAACCTGTCACACCGGTCGGTTACATCATGGGCTGTCGCGCACCGCACGACGGAGACGTGCAAAAACGCGACATTTTTAGTTGATCTCAGGCCCCTCACGCCCTAAAGTTCGCGCCGAACGTCCATGCTGGAAACGATCCATCCGGCTCAAGTACTGACGACGAGACAGCAAGGCCAAGGGCATCATGCATCCCGTGGCCTTTTTGCTTTCGGCGACATGCCTTGGGAAGTAGGCGAACCAAAGTGGGGATACGGAGGACGTTCGCGGGGGCAGCTTGCCCTCAAACCCATTGATCCTGATGTTTGCCAGTAGGAGTCCCAAGTATGTCGATCCAGGTCGAAGATTATTTCGCGCGCGAAACTTTCCAGAAAATGAAAGCGTTCGCCGACAAGCAGGAAACCCCGTTCGTGGTGATCGACACCGCGATGATCGCCCAGGCCTATGACGACCTGCGTGCCGGTTTCGAATTCGCCAAGGTCTACTACGCCGTCAAGGCCAACCCGGCGGTGGAAATCATCGACCTGCTCAAGGAAAAAGGTTCGAACTTCGACATTGCCTCGATCTACGAGCTGGACAAGGTCATGAGCCGTGGCGTCGGCCCGGAGCAGATCAGCTACGGCAACACCATCAAGAAATCCAAGGACATCCGTTACTTCTACGAGAAGGGCGTGCGCCTGTATGCCACCGACTCCGAAGCCGACCTGCGCAACATCGCCAAGGCCGCGCCGGGCTCGAAGGTCTATGTGCGGATCCTCACCGAAGGCTCGACCACCGCTGACTGGCCGTTGTCGCGCAAGTTTGGCTGCCAGACCGACATGGCCATGGACCTGCTGATCCTGGCCCGCGACCTGGGCCTGGTGCCGTACGGCATCTCGTTCCACGTCGGCTCGCAACAGCGCGACATCAGCGTCTGGGACGCTGCCATCGCCAAGGTCAAGGTAATCTTCGAGCGTTTGAAAGAAGAAGACGGCATCGTCTTGAAGCTGATCAACATGGGCGGCGGCTTCCCGGCCAACTACATCACCCGCACCAACAGCCTGGAAACCTATGCCGAGGAAATCATCCGTTTCCTCAAGGAAGACTTCGGCGACGACTTGCCGGAAATCATCCTGGAGCCGGGCCGTTCGTTGATCGCCAACGCTGGGATCCTGGTCAGCGAAGTGGTGCTGGTGGCGCGCAAGTCCCGCACCGCCGTCGAGCGTTGGGTGTACACGGACGTGGGCAAGTTCTCCGGCCTGATCGAAACCATGGACGAAGCCATCAAGTTCCCGATCTGGACCGAGAAGAAAGGCGAGATGGAAGAAGTGGTCATCGCCGGCCCGACCTGCGACAGCGCCGACATCATGTACGAAAACTACAAGTACGGTTTGCCGTTGAACCTGGCCATTGGTGATCGCCTATACTGGCTGTCGACCGGTGCCTACACCACCAGCTACAGCGCGGTGGAATTCAATGGGTTTCCGCCGTTGAAGTCGTACTACGTGTAAATACCGTAAAAACAAAAAAGGCCCGATTCCACGGGCCTTTTTTTATGCCTGTCACAAACACCCGCACAGGTAGTTGACACTTCAAACGCGGCGTTAATGCTCAATCCCCATCGACGCGCCACTACGTTACAGGTCGCAAACCTTTTTTACTTAACTTCACCGGAAGTCCCCACTAACCTCCCACCCACGGCATGATGCCGCGACGCAATAAAAAAGGAATTTTATATGTCAACCCTTGACGACACCCCTATCGCTTCCAGGGCGTTCAATACGTTAACAACACAATTCATGGGTGCTGTTTCCGGGACGCTTCCCGGGGTCGAACGAGAAAAAGGCCTACTGGTCACTCACGACGACATCAGAAATATTAAACGCTACATAATGCGAGGCTTGTCGTTGCCGACGAATGCAGCAGAAATAGAGCAGATCTATAAATACGATCAACTCAATGTCAATGGCCTTCGCTCTGCCGATATGCAAGTCCTGTACACGTCAATAAAAGACCATTCCGAAACTTGGTCGAAAATTGAAACAGGCATGAAAACAGTCGGCTCGGACCTCCACGTATTCGCTGACAACCTGATCTTTATCAGCAACGAAATTATTAAATATCTTAATACGATACCCAGCTTTATTTCCGGCGCCGGAAAAATCGGCCACCTCTCGCCCGAGGAGATAGAAAACCTTCCGGAAATACAGCTGACGCCCGAGGAGCTGCCAAGATCCTATAACTTGCCGGGGCTGACCGACCAACTTAAAGAGTTGATCGAGGAACGCAGCAAGAGCACTCATACTGTAAAGGCTCAAATCACCCAATTTAAAGACGCTATTAACCACTCGATAAAACCTGCCCTGGATCTGAAACTGGCGTTGATCAATAGTCAGGATTTCGGCGAGGATACAATAAGACAAAACGAGCAGCTCCTGGTGCTAAGCGAGCGAATAAAGGGCCGGCAGGTTGAGATCGAGAGTTATTCCAAGAAAAAATGGTGGGGGTTGGTCGGAGGCCTGCCTGGCCTCGTCGTTACCGCCACGGTCTTCGGCAAAAAAGCCCAGAGAGCCCGCCGGTACCAGCAAGAGTTAATAGATGAACGGCGAACTATCGAGGAAACGCTCCGAACCAACCATAAGCTCTTGGCGCATTTAAACTCACTCGAAACAGATATGCATGAGCTGAAAGCTCGCGTGGAAAGCGCCGCCGGCAGTTCCTCGAACCTCGAAAGCCTGTGGGAACTTATCCAGACTTATATCGATACTTCCTGCAGCCGGGTGAACGGCGTGACAAATGCAATGTATCTGGTCTCCTTTGCCGCTCGGCTCAGCACCATGGCGTATAACTGGACGCGCATCAAAGAACAAGCGCATGATTTATTGACGGCTTTCAACAACGCCACCAATGAAACTTTATCCCTCGGCCCCTTTAAACCCACGCCCCTGCAAACTCTCTCTCTCAGTTCAGCGCTCCTGCCCCTCACTTTCGAGAATTACGCAATGTCCCGCACTCACTCCATTGAGACCGAAACCGGTTATACCTTACCGGATATTAAAGAGATCCAGGCTTACCGCGCCCAACTCAATCACAAGATCAGTATGTTGAGCAATCTATACATTCCGGCCCTCGCTGATGAATTCACTGCACTTCGCAAAGCGCTCAGCAACACCGACGACCAAGCGAAACGCGCCGCTACTCAGATTCCCGTTGCGTTGCAAGCGAACCAAATAGTGCGGTTGCACGGCGCGATTGAAAAGCTTCGGGAAAACCCCACACCCGAAGAGCAAGAAGCTATTGAAAGTTTCAGCCAGGAAATCAAGCAACTCATCGACGACGCCTTGTCTGAAACAGATAGACACGTGGTCGCACTCGATAAAAGCCTGACGAGCCTGAACGCTGTCACGCTCAGCGACAATGAGCACCGGACCCGAGAACTGGACGACACTATCAACAAGAACGAGTTACGGGCGGGCACTGAACAAACGACGATACGACGCCTGGTTGTACAAGAAACGAAACTGAACGAGAGCATCAAGCTGCTCGAATCGACCAATGGCTTTTCGCTAATCAAGCATCTGCTGCTTACGGCCGGTACCCTTGGCTTAATGAGTCTATCCCCGCCACAACTCAAGCTCATTCGACAGGGTGTAGACGTGGCAGGCAAACTGCTTGGCCTCGTCGTCGGCAGCATCAAATATGACAACCTGATCGAAGCCAGGCACCAACTACAAATACAGCTGGATCGGCATCGCGAGACATCGGCGCTCACCCAGAAAGAGCTCGGTGTGCTCAGGAATCGCCACCAACTGCTGGTCGAAGCACAATCGGTTCCACCGTTAAGAGAAGCTTATAGCAACGAAATCAGCCAGCTGTCCGGCTCCATCGGCCACTTTCTGAACCTCAACAACCATGGCACCTCCGCAGAGCTCGAGACCGTTATCCTGACATTCCTGAGGGAATCAGCCGTCCTTGCCGATCATTTGAATAGCTTCCGCCAGGAATGGCGCCATTAAGTAAACGCTTAAAAAAGCGCGCGGAAACAACTGTACTTCGCTGTCCAATCCGGCCCCGAACGATCCTTGGAACGCGCGATTTCCCGCAACTACGCTAGCACTGACACCACCAGCGTCACGCGTGCGCTCTTCCCGCTAGGCCGTGAAGCGAGCCCTCCGAGGATGACGACTGCTGCGCAGCCGAGCGGGAGCAAGTTCCCTCGCCACAAAGGAACGCAGCAGGCCAAAAAAGCCCCGCTCATGCAAATGATCGGGGCTTTTAGGTGTGTTTATGAATGGTTCTCGATAACACACGGCATAATGCACGCCGTGACGAACAATCTTGAATGAACAAGGCGAGCAACGTGTTTAAAAAAACCCTGTTCCAGTTGCATTGGTTTTTCGGCGTCAGCGCCGGGCTGGTGCTGGCGTTGATGGGCATTACCGGTGCGGTGGTGTCGTTTCAGGACGAGATCCTGCGGGCGCTGAACCCGCAGGTGCTGACGGTTGAAAAGCAACCGGCGGGCGTCCTGCCGCCCGCTGAACTGGTGGAACAGATCGAAGCCGCGTCCGGCAAGACCGTCAACATGCTCTGGGTCGACACTGATAGCGGCAATGCCGCACGGGCGATCTTCACGGCTCCGCCCGGGGAGAAACGCGGGCCGATGCGTTATTTCAATCCCTACAACGCACAGTTCATGGGCGATGTGGTGGGCCAGGACTTCTTTGGCCTGGTGCTGCGCCTGCACCGCGTCCTGACCCTGGACGACGTGGGCCGGCAGATCACCGGTGCCTGCACGCTGATCCTGATTTTTTTCTGCCTGTCCGGGCTGTACCTGCGTTGGCCGCGACAATGGAAAAACTGGCGCGCCTGGCTGACCCTTGACTGGGCCAAGAAAGGTCGCAGTTTTAACTGGGACTTGCACTCGGTCGCGGGCACCTGGTGCCTGGTGTTCTATCTCCTGGCCGCCCTGACCGGGCTGACCTGGTCCTACGACTGGTACAACAAGGGCGTGACTCGCCTGCTCTCCGATTCGCCCAAGGATGAGCGCGTGCGCAACCGCGACCCCGTGCCAAACGGCCCGGCGCCGATCGCCGATTATCGGGCGATGTGGAGCAGCATCTACAGCGCCGCCGGTCCCGACCTGTCGGCCTATAACGTGCGCATGCCGCCGGTAGCCGGGCAACCGGCGACCGTCTTCTATCTGTTGAAAAACTCGCCCCATGACCGCGCACTGAATCAACTCATCCTCGACCCGGCCACTGGCGCTATCAGCCGTCACAGCCGCTACAGCGACAAGAGTCTCAAGGCCCAATTGCTGACGAGCATCTACGCGCTGCATGTCGGCAGTTATTTCGGGTTGGTCGGCCGGATCCTCATGACGGTTGCCGCGCTGGCCATGCCGTTGTTTTTCATCACCGGCTGGCTGCTGTACCTGGACCGCCGACGCAAGAAGCGCCAGGTCCGCCAGGCTCGCCAGGCATTGGCCGAACGCCCTGGTGATGCCCCGGCATGGTTGATCGGCTTCGCCAGCCAAAGCGGATTCGCTGAGCAATTGGCCTGGCAGACTGCCGGCCAACTCCAGGCCGCCGGGCTGCCGGTAAAGGTCCAGCCACTGGCTGGCGTCAGTGAGCAGGATCTGAACAGCGCCACCCGCGCGCTGTTTGTCGTCAGTACGTTTGGCGACGGTGAAGGCCCCGACAGCGTCCGTGGTTTCGAACGCAAGGTGCTGGGCCAGGCCCTGAGCCTGGAGCGACTGCAATATTCGGTACTGGGCCTGGGCGACCGCCAATACGAGAACTTCTGCGGCTTCGCCCGGCGCCTGCATGCCTGGCTGGCGGAGCACGGCGGCAAGACGCTGTTTGCGCCGGTGGAAGTGGACAGCGGCGACCCCTATGCCTTGCGGCACTGGCAGCAACAACTGGCCGAACTGACCGGCCACGCCCCAGCGGATATGTGGCAAGCACCGAGCTTCGAAAACTGGACGCTGAGCCACCGCACCCTGCTCAACCCCGACAGCAGCGGCTCGGGGGTATATCTGCTGGGCCTCACCGCCCCCGGCCCGAGCAGTTGGCTGGCCGGTGACCTGGTGGAAATCCTGCCGCGCAATGCCTTGTGGGCGATTGAACATTTCCTCGATGGCCTGGGCATCGCTGGTATCGCCCGGGTACACGTCGATGGCTTGCAACAGACACTTGAGCAGGCCTTGGCGACGCGCCAGTTGCCGGAAAACCGCGCCCACCTGGTAGGCTTGCACGCCCAGGCACTGGTGGAAGCACTGGCGCCGCTGGGCATGCGCGAATACTCCATCGCATCGATTCCCGCCGACGGCGTTCTGGAGTTGATCGTGCGTCAGGAACGTCATGCCGACGGCAGCCTGGGCGTCGGCTCCGGCTGGCTCACCGAGCATGCACCGCTGGGCAGTTCTATCAGCCTGCGGGTCCGGCGCAACAGCAGTTTCCATTTGCCACCGCAAGGCGTGCCGATGATCCTGCTGGGCAACGGCACCGGCCTGGCCGGTCTGCGCAGCTTGCTCAAGGCCCGCGTTGCCGAGGGCATGCAGCGCAATTGGCTGCTGTTTGGCGAGCGCAACCGCGAGCACGACTTCCACTGTCGCGATGAGCTGCAGGAATGGGTCACCTCCGGCGACCTGGAGCGCCTGGACCTGGCCTTCTCCCGGGACCAGGAACAGAAAATCTACGTCCAGGATCGCCTGCTGGAATCCGCGGCACTGCTCAAGCAGTGGCTGGCCGATGGCGCGGTGATCTATGTGTGCGGCAGCCTGCAAGGGATGGCGTCAGGGGTGGATCATGTGCTCAATCTGGTGCTGGGCCGAGAGGAAGTGGAAAAGCTGGTCGAGCAAGGGCGATATCGGCGGGATGTGTACTGATCCCGGCCACAACATCAATCCTGCTCGCGAAGGCGGCGTGTCAGTTTGCACAAGTGTTGCCTGGCACACCGCTTTCGCGAGCAGGCTCGCTCCCACATGGGTTCTGTAGTGGTCTCTGACTCAAACCGGCTGCAACTTCTTCTCGAACACCGCCAGGCCTTCCAGGTCCCGCAGCACTACGCTCATTTCGCCACTCTGCCCGTCGATGTTCACCTCGCCAAAGAACTGATAGCCGGCAAACGGCGAGGTGTTCTGGGCTGGCGGGGCTTTCTGGAACACCACTTCGGGGCCGAAGGTCTTGTCCAAGGCGTTGGGCCCGAAGCTGCCGGCGTTCAGTGGCCCGGCGACGAACTCCCAGAACGGTTCGAAATCCTGGAACGCGGCTTGTTCAGGGTGGTAGTGATGGGCAGCGCAATAGTGGACATCGGCGGTCAGCCAGACGTAGTTGCGCACCTGATGCTTGCGCAGGTAACCGAGCAGTTCGGCGATCTCCACTTCACGGCCCTGGGCCTCGCCCGGGTCACCGTTGGCGACCGCTTCCCAGCGTGGCACGCCCGGGCTGACCTCGCCATCCGGCACGCCCAGGCCGATGGGCATGTCGGCGGCGATGACTTTCCACTGGGCGCGGGATTGCTTCAGCTCGCGCTTGAGCCAATCCAACTGTTCACGGCCAAGAAACGGTTTCGCCGCGCCGAGGTTGGCGTCATTGGCTTCGCGGTAGCTGCGCATGTCCAGCACGAAAACATCCAGCATCGGCCCGTAGCCGAGCTTGCGGTAGATGCGTCCGCCGCCATCGGCCTTCTGCAGGCGCATGGGCGCGTATTCCAACCAGGCTTGCCGTGCACGACCGACCAGGCTGTGGATGTCCTTGGTCTGGTAGCGCTCGTCCAGTTGCTTGCCCGGCGACCAGTTGTTGACCACTTCGTGGTCGTCCCACTGCCAGATCTGCGGCACTTCGGCATTGAAGCGACGCACGTTTTCATCCATCAGGTTGTAGCGGTAGTTACCGCGATATTCGTCCAGCGTCTCGGCGACCTTGCTCTTGGCTTCGGTGGTGAGGTTGCGCCAGATGCGCCCGCCCTCGGTGGTGAGCTGCGCCGGCACCGGCCCGTCGGCGTAGATCGTATCGCCGCTGTGGATAAAAAAATCCGGCAGGCGCAGGCGCATGGCTTCGTAGATGCGCATGCCGCCGATGTCCGGGTTGATGCCGAAGCCCTGGCCGACGGTGTCGCCGCTCCAGACAAAACGAATGTTGCGCTTGAATTGCGGCACGCTGCGCAAATGCCCGAGCCAGGGCTCGCTGGCCACGCTGCTCTGGGCGTCCTCGAAATGCACGCGGTAGAAAATCGCCTGGTCGGGCGGCAGGCCGGTGAGCTCGACCCGGGCGGTGAAATCGCTGCGGCTGTCGGCCAGCGCCGAGACAAAGCGCCGGGGGTTGGAAAACTGGCTGCGGGTGTCCCACTCCACCACCATCCGCGCCGGACGGTCGCTGCGACTCCAGATCATCGCGCGATCGCCCTGCAGGTCGCCCGACTGCACTCCTTCGGTCAGCACGGGCCGGTCCTTGACCGAGGCGATCACCGCCGGGGCCAGCCCGGGCAGCAATAAACCGGCGCCTACGGCTTGCATCACACGGCGACGGCCCAGGTCGAATTCGCTCATGGTGTTCTCCTTGAAATGGGAAAACTTAAGCATGGCCGTGTGAAATGGGTGTGACAGGGATTTTAGGCCGGCCCCAAAACCAACTGTGGGAGCGGGCTTGCTCGCGAAGACGGTGTGTCAGTCAACGAAAATGTTGTCTGACACACCGTCTTCGCGAGCAAGCCCGCTCCCACAGGTAGGGTATGACTTAAATCAGGCCTTCGCCGGCTCCAACGCCATTTCCACCACTTCCGGCCGCTTGAGCAGCGCATACGCCACGCCCGTCAACAGCGCGCCCGCCACGATCGCCAGCAAATACAGCAGCGCATGATTGATGGCGTTGGGGATCAGCATCACGAACAGCCCGCCGTGCGGTGCCATGAGCTTGCAGCCGAAGTACATCGACAGCGCCCCGGTCAGCGCGCCGCCGGCAATGCTGGCCGGGATCACCCGCAACGGGTCCTTGGCCGCGAACGGGATCGCGCCTTCGGAGATGAAGCACAGCCCCAGCACCAACGCCGCCTTACCGGCCTCGCGCTCGGTCTGGGCGAATTTGCGCCGGGCCAGGAAGGTGGCGATGCCCAAGCCAATGGGCGGTACCATCCCGGCGGCCATCGTCGCGGCCATTGGCGCATAACTCTGGGAAGCCAGCAGCCCCACCGAGAACGCATAGGCTGCCTTGTTGATCGGCCCGCCGAGGTCGACGCACATCATTGCCCCCAACAGCACACCCAGCAGGATCGCGTTGGTGGTGCCCATGCTATCGAGGAAGTGGGTCAGCCCTTCGAGCATGCCCGCCACCGGTTTGCCGACGATGTAGATCATCACCAGGCCAGTGAACAGACTCGCCAGCAACGGAATGATCAGGATCGGCTTGAGCGCCTCCAGACTCTGGGGCAGCCGCGCGTAACGGTTGATCGCCTTGGCGGCGTAGCCAGCGAGGAAGCCGGCGATGATCCCGCCAATGAACCCGGCGCCCAGGGTGCTGGCGAGCATCCCGCCGATCATGCCGGGGGCCAGGCCCGGCCGGTCGGCGATGGAATAGGCGATGTAGCCGGCCAACAGCGGCACCATCAACTTGAACGCAGTGTCGCCGCCAATCTGCATCAGCGCCGCCGCCAGGGTGCCGGGCTCTTTGAAGGCGGTGATGCCGAACACGAACGACAAGGCAATCATCAGGCCGCCCGCCACCACCATCGGCAGCATGAACGACACGCCCGTCAGCAAGTGTTTGTAGACGCCGCTTTTTTCCGCCTTCGCCGGCCCCGTGGAGGCGCCGCTCGCGGCACTTTCCTGGACGCCTTCGGCCAAGGCTTTTTTCAGCGTGGCTTCGGCCTGCTTCAACGCGATGCCGGTGCCGCAGCGGTAGATCTTCTTGCCGGCGAAACGCTCAGTGGCGACTTCAATGTCGGTCGCCAGCAACACCACATCGGCCTCGGCAATCGCCTCGGGACTGAGCGGATTGCGGGCTCCCACCGAGCCCTGGGTTTCGATCTTCAGGTCATAACCCAGGCGTGCCGCGGCCTGTTGCAAGGCTTCGGCGGCCATGAACGTATGGGCGACGCCGGTCGGGCACGCGGTGATAGCAACCAGGCGCGGAGCGCGCTCGGTCGATGGCGCAGGTTCTTCGGCGAGCACGTCGGCCTCGCCCAGCACCTCGGCCTCTTCGGCACCGCGACGCAGCACGGCGTCAACGTCTTGCAGGGCCAGGGCCGGGGTGCTGCGGAACACCCGCTTGCCGACGAACCGCGACAGGTCCACCGGGCCGCTGGCGACCAGCAACACCCACTCGGCCGACTCGAGAGTCGCGGCTGACAATTGGCGTTCAGGATGGGCCGCGTCATGGACTTCGACACTGGTGCTCCAACCCTGGCGCTGCGCTGCCGCGTCCAGCAGGCGGGCACACAACACACTGGTGACCATGCCGTTCGGGCAGGCCGTCACAATGGCTAGTTTCATTCTTGCGAACCCTCTTATTGTTCTGTCAGGGGGCGCACGCGCACGCCCTGTTCAAGCGACGCCAGCAACGCGGTGTCGTGTATACCAAAACCGATCTGGGTGACCGCCATGGCGGCGATGGCCGTCGCGGTGCGCAGGGTTTGCTCCGGCGCGTGGGCTCCGAGCAATCCGTGCAGCATGCCGGCCAGCAGCGAATCGCCCGCGCCCACGGTACTGGCGACAGTCACCTTGGGCGGCGAGGCATGCAGCGCCGAACCGACGCTGAACCAATTCACACCGTCGGCGCCGTGGGAAATCACCACGTGCTCGACGCCTTGGGCATGCAGGCGCTGCGCCGCCTGGGCTTGGGCCAATTCCGTGACCACATCGCACCCCAGCGCATCGGCCAGTTCCTCGGTATTGGGCTTGATCAGCCATGGCCCCGCCGCCAGCGCAACGCGCAAGGCTTCGCCGCTGGTGTCGAGGGCAACGTTCAGGCCAAGCTTTTTCAACCGTGTGATCAGCGCCTGCAGCCATTGCGGACTGACGCCCCGGGGCAAGCTGCCGGCGACGACCACGGCGTCATGGCCAGGGGCGATTTGTTCGAGGCGCGCCAGCAACGCTTGTTGTGCGGCTTCATCGACCATCGGGCCAGGGCCGTTGAGGTCAGTAATGCGCCCGTCCTGTTCGGCCAGCTTGATGTTGCTGCGGGTTTCACCGGGAACGCGGATAAACGCGTCGACAAAGCCACGCTGGGCGAACAATGTCTCGAACACCTGGGCGTTGTCTTCGCCGAGAAAACCGCTGACGGTCAGCGTATGGCCGAGATCCGCCAACACCTGCGCCACGTTCACGCCCTTGCCGGCGGCATGGGCGTGCATGCCGTCGCTGCGGTTGACCTGGCCCGGTTCCAGGCGCGCCAATTCCACCGTGAGGTCGAGCGCCGGGTTGAGGGTCAGGGTAAGAATCTTCGCCATTACAGCGCCTCCACTAATGCGCGCACATCATCGGCGCTGCCCACGGCCAAGGCCTCTTGAGCCAGGGTTCGTACGTGCGCCAGGCTCAGTTCGCGGACCCGCGCCTTGACCTCGGCAATGCTGCGGGCCGAGACACTCAACTCGTCCACGCCCAGGCCCACCAGCACCGGCACGGCCAGCGGATCGGCCGCCAGCTCGCCGCACACGCCGACCCATTTGCCATGGGCATGGGCGGCGCGCACGGTGATGTCGATCAGTTGCAGCACCGCTGGGTGCAAGCCATCGGCCTGGGCCGACAGGGTCGGGTGACCCCGGTCGATCGCCAGGGTGTATTGGGTCAGGTCGTTGGTGCCGACGCTGAAGAAATCGACTTCCTTGGCGAGCACCGGCGCCAGCAGCGCGGCGGACGGCACTTCGATCATGATCCCCAGTTGCAGGTCCGCCACGGGGATTTCCCGGCGCAGGCGCTCGGTCATGTCCCGGGCCTGGCGCCACTCGTCGACGCTGCCGACCATGGGAAACATGATCCGCAGCGGACGGTTGTCGGCAGAGCGCAACAAGGCCCGCAGTTGCGCTTCCATGATATGCGGGCGCTGCAAGGTCAGGCGGATGCCGCGCACGCCGAGGAACGGGTTTTCTTCCTTGGCGATTGGCCAATAGGGCAGCGGCTTGTCGCCGCCGACGTCAAGGGTACGCACCACCAGCGGCCGACCGGCCAGGCCATCGAGCACCTTGCGGTATTCGGCTTCCTGGGTCGCTTCGTCCGGGGCCTCGGTGTGGGCCATGAAGATCAGCTCGGTGCGCAACAGGCCGATGCCTTCGGCGCCCTGCTCCACCGCGCTGGTGACGCCGGCGCTTTCGCCGATGTTGGCGAATACTTCAACGGCGTGACCGTCACGGGTCAGCGCTGGTTGGTGCCGTTGCTCGGCGGCGACCTTGAGGCGCTGCTCGCGGGTGTCGCGTTCCTCTTTGGCGCGCTGCAACGTGGCGGCGTCCGGGTCGACATGCAGGCGACCGCGTTGGCCGTCCAGCAGCAATGACGTGCCCGGCGCCAACAGCAACACCGCAGCGCCTGCACCCACCAAGGCCGGAATGCCCAAGGCGCGGGCGACGATGGCACTGTGGGCGGTGGCGCCGCCGCGTGCGGTGAGAATCCCCGCCACGCGCGCCGGATCGAGGCGGGCGACGTCGGACGGGCCGACTTCGTCCATCACCAGAATGTAGGGTTGTTCGGGTTCAGCCGGGGTTTCGATGCCGCACAGCTGCGCCAGCACCCGGCGGCCGACGTCCCGCAGATCGGCGGCACGCTCGGCGAGCAAGGCATCTTGCAGGGCTTCCTGTTCTTTCGCGGCGGCCTCGATCACGCCCATCCACGCCGCTTGTGCGCTCTCACCCAGCTTCAGGCGGGTGTCGACTTCGTCGGTCAGTTCCGGGTCGTCGAGCATTTCCTGGTGGGTGATGAAAATCTCGCGGATGGCCTTGGCCTTGGCACGCTCGATCAGGCCCTCGATGTCCTGACGCACCTGGCTCAAGGCTTTTTGCAGGCGCTCGCGCTCGATCGCCGGGGACTCGCCACGCAGTGGATACTCGATGTCTTGCAGCACTTGGATATGCGCCGGACCGATGGCGATGCCCGGCGCGGCGGCGACGGCCTGGATCAGGCTGCCGGATTCCGGCGCGAGCAGCACGGTGGCAACTTCGGCAATGGTGGTTTCCCGTGGCGCGCTCGGTGGCGGCAGCGGTTCGACTTCTTCGCCGAGACCCTCTTCGACGGCTGCGAGCAACGCCGGCAACGCGTCGGCGGCAATGCTAGGTTCGGCAATGAATTCCAGGACCTGACCACGACGGGCGCCCAGGCTCAGCAGCTTGCTCAGGCTCTTCACCGACACGGCGCTGTCCTGGCCATCGACGATGCGCACGCGGATCTCGCCTTCGAAGCTTTTTGCCAACTGGGCGAGAATCTTCGCCGGGCGCGCATGCAACCCGTGGGCATTTGCCAGGCCGATGCGCGCGCTAGGCCAATCGGCAGGCAACTCGCCCCCCAGCACTTCCAGGACCTTGCGGCTGCTGGTGGCGCGGCCCAATTCATGGCCGCGACCTTCGATCAGCAACGCGCAGAGTCTTTCCAGCAAGGCTTGGTGAGCCTCGCCGAGGCTGGCCAGGCAGAACAATCCGCTCAAGGGTTGGCCGAGGTAACGAATGGGTTTGTCCGGCGTGACGAAGGCCAGGCCCGGACGCTTGACGGTCTGCTCGCTGTGCAGCCACCAGAGCCCGTCGCCGAGGGGCAACGCGTCGACCTGCTGCAACACGCCGGCAAAGCCGTTGCTCACGCAATCGGCCTGGCGCAACAGACGGGCGCCGCGCCAGACCAATTCTTCGAAATCGTCGGCCGACACACCGAGGCCGATCATCTGCGCATCCAGCGCCAGCTCCTGCGGCGCGCCCTGCAGCAATTTCAGCAGCGCTTCGGCGGAACCGGCGCGACGCAGGGCCTGGCCCAGGTCGGTCTCGCCGAGGGCGCGGGTCAGCAGTTGCAGCAGGCGCAAGTGTTCGTCGGACTTGGCCGCGATGCCGATCGCCAGGTAAACGATCTGGCCATCGCCCCAGTCCACGCCTTCAGGAAACTGCAGCAAGCGCACGCCGGTGGAATACACCAGGTCGCGGGTCTGCGGAGTACCGTGGGGGATGGCAATACCTTGGCCAAGAAAGGTCGAGCCCTGGGCCTCGCGGGCCTGCAAGCCGGCAAGGTAGCCCTCGGCTACCAGCCCATCGGCCACCAGTTTGTCAGCGAGCAGTTGCAGCGCGGCGTCTTTATCCACAGCCACTTGGGCCATGGATATCTGCTCTAGAGTGAGCTCGAGCATGCTTTCTCCTTTTTGGCGTCCGGTTGGCGCCAGGTATTGTTTTGAATGAATCAGCTTAGCGTTGCAAAACGGCTTCCGGCGGTATCGCGGCAGCACCGACCAAAAACCTGAGAGCCTTGAAAATACGCCTGCTGAAACGTTTAATCTAGAAAGATTGGCACGTTACTCGATAATCTCTCATCCTTGAAGTGCAACTTGTCGAAAGCGTCTGGAGGGTGACCATCGATCCGAATCGGGTAGGATGACCCTTCATTGTCGGGGCAAACTCGAAAAAACAAGGAAAACCGGGTTGAAACTCAGTGATATCGCCCAGCTCGCCGGTGTGTCCGTGACCACCGCCAGCTACGTCATCAACGGCAAGGCCGAACAGCAACGCATCAGCAACGCGACCGTCGAACGGGTGCGGGCGGTGGTCGAAGAGCATGGCTTCACGCCCAACCCCCAGGCTGCCGGATTGCGCAGCCGGCATACCCGCACTTTGGGTTTCATCTTGCCGGACCTGGAAAACCCCAGCTATGCGCGTATCGCCAAATTGCTCGAACAAGGGGCGCGCGCCCGAGGCTACCAACTGCTGATCGCCAGCTCCGACGATGCGCCCGACAGCGAGCGGCAACTGTTGCAACTGTTCCGCGCCCGGCGCTGCGATGCGCTGATCGTCGCCAGTTGCCTGCCCGCCGAGGACGACAGCTACCGTCAATTGCAGGCCAAGGGTATTCCGATCATCGCCATCGACCGGGTGATGGAGCCCACGCATTTCTGCTCGGTGATCAGTGATGACCGCCAGGCCAGCCTGCAACTGACCCGCAGCCTGCTGGAGACGAACCCACGGCAGATCGCGCTGATCAGCGCCCGCCCCGAACTGAGCATAAGCCAGGAGCGGACCGCCGGCTTCCGCGAGGCGCTGGAAGGTTTCGAAGGCCAGGTGTTGATCGAACATGGCGAGTCGTTCAGCCGTGAATGCGGTCGCCAGATGATGGACGAAATGCTCGCCCGCCTGGGCCATTTACCCGATGCGTTGATCACCACCTCCTACGTGCTGCTGCAAGGGGTGTTCGATGCCCTGCATGATTTTCCACTCAAGGCACGGCCGCTGCGCCTGGGTACATTTGGTGACACACAACTATTGGATTTCCTGCCACTGCCGGTCAATGCCATGTCCCAGCAGCATCAACTGATCGCCGAAAAAGCCTTGGAGCTGGCGCTGGCGGCCATCGAGAACGATGATTACCAACCCGGTGTCCAGGCGATTGCGCGCACGTTCAAACAGCGCATTCACCAAGGCTGAAGTTTCGGGACCCCGCATGGAACTGATCGACACCCACACCCACCTGGACTTTCCCGATTTCGACGTGGACCGGCCGGCGCTGCTGGCCGAAAGCAGCGCCCTGGGCGTCCGGGAAATGGTGGTACTCGGGGTGTACCGGGACAACTGGCAACGCGTCTGGGATCTGGTGCAAAGCGACCCGCACCTGCATGCCGCGCTGGGCTTGCATCCGGTGTATCTCGATCAGCATCACGACGATGATCTTGCGCAGTTGCGTGAATGGCTGACCCGCCTGGCGGGGCATCGGCAGCTATGCGCTGTGGGTGAAATCGGCCTGGACTATTACGTCGAGTCCCTCGATCGCGACCGCCAGCAAGCGCTGTTCGAAGCGCAGCTGGAACTGGCCGTGGAGTTCGAGTTGCCAGCGCTGATCCATGTGCGCCGCAGCCACGCCGCCGTGATCGCGACACTCAAACGCATCTGCCCGGCGCGGGCCGGCATCATCCACGCCTTTGCCGGCAGCTTCGAAGAGGCTCGCGAGTACATCAAGCTCGGCTTCAAGCTCGGCCTCGGCGGCGCGGCCACATGGCCGCAGGCCCTGCGCATGCACCGGGTGCTGCCGAAATTGCCGTTGGATGCGGTGGTGCTGGAAACCGACTCACCGGACATGGCTCCGGCGATGTTCCCTGGCCAACGTAACAGCCCGGCGCATTTGCCGGCGATTTGCGAGGCGCTGGCGGGGATCATGGCGGTGACGCCTGGGCGACTGGCCGAGGCCAGTACCGCCAACGCCCGCCAATTGTTCAACTGGTAAAAACCTGTGGGAGCGAGCTTGCTCGCGATGGCGGTGTATCAGTCAACATCGATGTCGGCTGATCTGACGCCATAGCGAGCAAGCTCGCTCCCACATTGGACCTGCGGTGAATCAGTGGAAATCACACCCGAAACGCATTGATCAGTTGCTTGAGCTGCACCACCTGGGCGGACAATTCGCGGCTGGCGTCCTCGGTCTGGTGCGCGCCTTCGGCGGTGCGTTCGCCGGCGCGGTTGATCTCCACGATGTTCTGGTCGATGTCGTGGGCCACGGCAGTCTGCTGTTCCACCGCCGCGGCGATCTGCTGGTTCTGGTCGACGATCATGCCGACCGCGCCAAGAATGTTTTCCAGCGCCTGCTGGACTTTCTCCGATTGACCCACCGTGCCGCTGGCCATTTCATGACTGGTGCCCATCGCCTTGACGGCGGCACCCACGCCGCCGTGCAGGCGGCTGATCATCGCTTCGATTTCTTCGGTCGACTGCTGCGTCCGCTTGGCCAGGGTCCGCACCTCATCGGCCACCACGGCGAACCCGCGCCCCTGCTCGCCAGCCCGGGCGGCTTCGATAGCGGCGTTGAGGGCCAACAGGTTGGTCTGCTCGGCGATGCTCTTGATCACATCCAGGACGCGGCTGATGGACTGGCTGTCAGTCGCCAATTGATTGATCACCTGCACTGACTGGTCGATTTCACTGGCCAGCCGCGCAATGCTGCCCTGCTGGGACTCCACCAATCCCCGCCCGCTAAGGGTTTCGTCGTTCACGCTGTGGGCGCTGCTGACCGCCGCCGCAGCGCTGCGGGCGACTTCCTGGGCCGTGGCGGACATCTGGTTCATCGCCGTGGCGACCAGCTCGATCTGGCTGCGCTGGCCAGCGACGGCCTGGTTGCTCTGGGCCGATACCGTTTCCACCTGCCCCGCCTGGCGCTCGACCTCGGCGACGGTGCGGCCGACTTGCTCGATCAAGTCATGGATCTTCGCCACCGTGCCGTTGAATACCTCGCCCAACTCGCCCAACTCATCCTTGCTGCGGGCGACGAAATTGACCGTCATGTCACCCGCCGCGACCTTGTCCATCATCGCCCCCAAATGTTTGAGCGTAGTGCGCGTCGAAGCGTAGAAACCGGCGTACAAGTAAAAGATCAGCAGGAACACCGCTGCCAGCGCCACGGCTTGTAGCACCATGTGGCTGCGGTTCTGCTCCAGGCGGTGCTGCAGTTGCACACCAAGAAAACCCAGCGTTTGCTCGTTCAGACGATAGGTCTGCTCCATAAGCCCGCTGACTTGTTCGAAGAATGCAGGCCATGGCGCGTCAAGGGTATCTGCCATGACGACCTGGTTTTCAATCAGCTCGGCGGCCCGCTTGAGCGTGCTCTTACTGCCTGCGGCCTGATCGGCAAGTACTTGCCCGGCCGCCTTGCTCGAGCCCAGGGCATCCTGCAGTTTCAGATCATATTCGCCCTGGAGCTTCTCGATCTGCACCAGCAACTCGTCGAACCGAGTACTCGACGCGGAATTGAGAAAGCCCAGCCCCAGCGACGAAGCGCCCAGCGCGCGACCGTCGCCCAGGGTCTGGGTGACGTTGGGTGTCACGGCAATGACGAGGTCGCTGAGCTGACGGATGTCGCCCTGGTTATCACGGCTCAGGCCCGCCTGGCTGGCGATGATCTGGCCGAATATCTGCGCCTTGTTGAGCAGGCTGCCAATCAAGGCGCTTTTGCTTTGCAGGGAGTTTTCGGCCTGTTGGGCCTTGAAGGCCGCGATCATCTCGTCGCGCTTGGCATCGAAGGCACTGACCTGCTCGGGCTCCATGGCCATGGCCGTCATGCCTTGCAACCGCGCGAGAACCTTTTGCTCAAGCGCCGTTATCTTCGCCTCCACGTCGCCGGCCTTGCCGGACTGGCCGAGGCTGGCATTGATCTGCACCAGATTGTTCAACGTCTCCAGGTCCCGGCGCAGCGTCAGGCTACTGCCCAGCAGGTCAAGGCTTTGCAGCTCCACTTGCGTGCCCTGGAATTCCCGGTAGGCATCGCGCACCAGAAAGAAGTTGGTCACCAGCATCGGCAGCAGGAACAGGACACTGATCAGGCTGAACTTCATGCCGAAGCTCAGGCGGTTCATCAGGGCGACGGCGGGCCAGAGCAAACTCTTCACAAGGAAGCCTCCCGGTAGTTTTTTATTTTTATGGGACTGGCACGCGAAAGCAGCAGAAAGCCACTATGCGGGCGCTGCCACTGTATAGCCTAAAACGACGGGGAGATTTGTAACTTAAGGTTAACGAGGGCAGACGGTCCTGTGGCGAGGGAGCTTGCTCCCGCTGGCCTGCGAAGCAGGCCTTGGGGCTTCCTTCAGGGAGATCGCTTTTGTCCTGGTTGACGACTGCTGCGCAGCCGAGCGGGAGCAAGCTCCCTCGCCACATCAGCGCCTCGCCACCGCTTGACTGGTTTGATCAGGCCAACACCGTCCACAACGCAAACCCGGCATACCAGAGCACCGCCGCGCGCAGCAGCAATTCCCAGAGCCGATCCAGGCTGTTGATACCGTCCGGCCCGGCGACGGGCGTGGGAATCTCGCCGGCCACCAGGCCAACTTTGTCGATGAGGTCGGCGGCGCTGATGTTCCAGTTCAGCAGCTCATGCAGCATGACTCGGCTGACCGCCACGAAGTTGCCCACCAAGGCAAAGCTCGCTGCCAGCAACCGCACTGGCACCCAGTCGAAGGCATGACGCAGCTGCGCTGCACGCTCCGCCACGCCGGGGTTCTGGCTGTGTTCAGCGGCCAGCGCCAGCAACCGATAACTCAGGGCAGCCACAGGGCCCAGCAGGAAGTACCAGAAGATCACCGCGAAAAAGCTCTGGTAGGCCTGCCACAGCAAGTGTCTCTGTACCCGCTCCAGCAATTGCTCACTGCCGTCGGCGTCGATATTCAAGTCGCGCTTGGCCACGTGAGCCGCCGCTTGCAGGTCCTCACGCCGCCACGCATCGCGGAACGGCCCGAGAGCAGCCAATAGATCACCGCGGCCCAGGCTATAGATCACCACCAACAGGTGCACCGGCAGCGCCAGCAAACCATAGGCCACCGGATCCAGCACCCAAAGCAGCAACGCCAGCGCCGCCACCGGCAGCAGGACCATCGCCACCAACACCAGCCAAGGTCGATTGCCCCAGCGCGGGCTCGCCTCGAGCCTGTTCAGCTCGCCCAGCCAGCCGCCGTCACGCTGGACCCGCTGGCGCAAGGCCGAGAACTTCTCGATCCAGACCGCCAGCAGCAACACCAGAAAACTCATCGTCCTTCCCCTCCTGTCAGGGCCGCGCGGTAGCGCGCCCAGTCGAATGCCGGTCCCGGATCGGTCTTGCGCCCCGGGGCGATGTCGCTGTGCCCGCAAATACGCTGCACCGTGATCGCCGGAAACGCTGCCTGCAACTGCCGGGTCAGTTCCACGAGGGAGAAATATTGTGCATCGGTGAAAGGAATATCATCGGTACCTTCCAGCTCGATGCCCACGGAAAAGTCATTACAGGTCTCCCGCCCCTCGAAGCACGAAACGCCCGCGTGCCACGCACGATCCACACAAGAGACAAATTGGGTCACGGCGCCGTCACGTTCGATCAGGAAATGCGCAGAGACGCGCAGGTCGGCAATACCGGCAAAGTAGGGATGTTCCGTGACATCCAGGCGATTCTGGAAAAATTCCTGCACTTTGCCGGTAGCGAACTGTGCCGGCGGCAAGCTGATGTTGTGGATGACCAGCAGGGAAATTTCGCCCTCGGGGCGCGCATTGAAATTGGGCGAAGGGCAATGACGCGCGCCATCGCACCAACCGCTCGCGGAGTCCAGCTGCATACAGGTTCCTTCGATGACGACGGAGAATCCCGTCAGTATGCCGCGATCGGGCGGGGCTGCGCGATCACTTGCCGCGATTGAGTTGGCGCAGGTTACCCAGCACGGACTCGAGCGCCCGGTCGAACAGCAAGGTATCGTCCAGCAACCGCGCCGCTCCCCGGCGGAACTCCAGGGCCAGGCTGGTGCGGCTGTGCTCCAGAACCTTGAGGCCGGTGCGATTGACGAAGACGTATTTGCCGGTAGCCTGGATGATTGCCGCCAGCTTGCAGCGAAGGCTGTTGTCTTCGTCTTCCTGGAACTCCACCCAACTTCCCAGGCGCAATTGGTCGACTTGCAGCAGGCCCACGTCATCGGCTGGCAGGCGCACGGTCGGCTCTTCCGTTGGCGTCTTCGGCGCCGTACGCAGGACGATGGGCTCCGCCACTTCGACCATGACCGGCAAATCGGTGGGTTCGTCCTGCTCCGTCACCTGGCCCAACCTTTGTAGGGCCTGGACATGGAGCACTTCCAGCTCGCTGAAAAACTCGCTGGTGGCGAACGGATCGAACGCCGAACGACTCAGCCCTTCGCGCAAGGCCTTGAGCAATTCCGGCACCATCGCCAACAAGCGCAGGCCCGCATCAGGCTCTTCGTGGTGCTGGACGCTCCAGACCAGTTGTTCGAGGGTCAATACGTCGGCCTGCCATTCGGCAGACTGCTCGCCATGCTTGAACCCCGTCAGCAACAACACCTGGCTCCAGGCCTGTTGCACGAAATCCACCACGGCCTGGGGCAGGAGCTTGCCCAGCATGATCTGGTTCAGCGCCCCTTCGACCCGCTGGCGAGCCAGTTCAGCCTTGGCCCGTCCTTCTTCGGCGTCCCTGATGCGTTGTTCAAGCAACTCGCTGCGACGGCGCTCATCGCTGGTAAATGCCAGGAAATCGGCCAGCACTTCGGAAAATATTGCCGGATCGTCGACATAGTCGTTCAGCAAGCGTTGCACCACCTGCTCGATGCGCTGGTAGAGGCTGTCGCGCTGGTGATCGTCACAGTCGCCCCAGCCCATCGCCGCGGCGGCGATTTCATTGAGCAGCCGGCGGGCCGGGTGATTGCCGCGACTGAAAAAGCTTTTGTCCTGCACGGCGACCTTGAGCATGGGAATCTGCAGGCGTCCGATCAGGGCCTTGAGGACGTCCGGCAGGTTATGGTCGTCGAGAATGAATTCGAACATCATCGCGATGAGGTTGATCACATCTTCATCGGCACCATCGACGACACGGGACCTGCCGCTCTTGACGCTGACACGGGTCAACAACTGCTCGAGCTGGCTACGCAGGTCGAAATCGTCCTGGACCGCTGGCGCCGGCACGTATTGCTGCAAATGAGACAGCAAGCGAAGCAGGTCGCGTGTCGAGATCGGCTGGGCCGGCGCGCTCGGTTCCAGGGTCGGCGCGACGCTGCCTCGCACCTGGACCAACAGCTTCTGCAATGCGGCAAACACTTCGTGCACGCTGTCATCGACGTCCTCCGCCCGTGGCCGGACGGCGCCGTCGCCCCTGGGCCGAGGGGCTTCTTCGGCGCGATCCGAAGCCCGGCGTGATGGAGCAGCCTTCAGGTCCGACAGGATACCCGTGGCGGCCAGCAACTGATTGGCTTCGGCGTAGAACTGGTCGCATTCGCTGAGTACATAACGCTCGAAGAGCTTGAGCAGGATCAGCTTGACCTTGATGCCCACGCCGAGATTGCGTCCGGCCTGGAGAAAATGCTCGCACAGCAATGCCGGGCTCAACGGGTTCTGCTGGTTCGCCAACGGCCGGTCCAGCAATACACTGAGCCGCGCCGTGAGTTGATCGAGCGACACGCCATCGCGGCTGAGCACCCGGGCCACCATGGTTTCCACCGCCAGGCGGCGCTCCAGCTCGTCATGGTTCGGCTGGGGCGCCATGGCACCCAGCACCGGCGCCAGGGTCGCCTGGGTAAGGTCATACTGGGCCAGGCTGACAAACGCCTCGAAAAACTGCTCGAGGAATTCCCGTTCGATGCTTTTGCGTTTGAGGCGCAGGTCACGCATGGCTTCGAAATAGAGGTTCTGCTCGACATCGTTGCGCGCCCGATCGGCCATTTCGAACAGCGTGTCATCGGCGTTATCGAACAGGCCTTGCAAACCAACGCGCAACTGCTGCGCCGCCTTGTCGCGAACCTGAAGGAGAATCACAGGCAGGCGGGCGAGCGGCGAACGATTCGCCTGGTCGGTAGGCACCTTGTGCAAAGGCACTACATTCCCGTCGTTGTGCATCCTGGCCTCCTGAAACGGCATTCTTCGGTTCGCGACGTCAAAGTCATGACGTCAATCGAAAGGCGGATTATCAGGTAAAAAGAGCCCGTCACACCAGAGGACTCTGTGAACCGGCTCAAAGAGATCGCAATAAATGACCGGCATTTCGGGTAAATGTTGCGAGCAGGCGACCAAATGCAAGCCAACAAGCCCCAAGCGGATATAATCCGGCCACTTTGTTTGTGGAGCCCGTTATGCCGAATCTACGTCTCGCCGACCTGACCGCCGAAATCGAAGCCAACGTGCGCCGCGCGCTGCTGGAAGACATCGGCAGCGGCGATATCACTGCGCAACTGATTCCCGCCGAGCGCCTGGCGAAGGCCACCATCATCACCCGCGAAGCCGCCGTCATCAGTGGGACGGCCTGGGTGGACGCGGTATTCCGGCAACTGGACCCGCGTGTTGCGGTGCATTGGCAAGTACGTGACGGTGACCGGGCGGCCCCTGACCAGGCGCTGTTCCACCTCGAAGGCCCGGCCCGCTCACTGCTGACGGGTGAGCGCAGCGCGCTGAATTTCCTGCAGTTGCTTTCCGGCGTCGCCACCCGGGCTCGCTACCTGGCGGACTTCGTCGCTGACACCCAGGTCAAGCTGCTGGACACCCGCAAGACCCTTCCGGGGCTGCGCCTGGCACAAAAATACGCGGTCACCTGCGGCGGCTGTCATAACCACCGCATCGGCTTGTACGACGCGTTCCTGATCAAGGAAAACCACATTGCCGCTTGCGGTGGGATTGCCCAGGCCATCAGCGCCGCCCATCAGATCGCACCGGGCAAACCGGTGGAAGTCGAAGTGGAAAGCCTGGCGGAATTGAAAGAAGCACTGGCGGCCGGCGCCGACATCATCATGCTCGACGAACTGAGCCTGGACGACATGCGCGAAGCGGTGCGCCTGAACGGCGGCAAGGCGAAACTGGAGGCCAGCGGCGGCATCAACGAAAGCACGTTGCGCCCGATCGCCGAGACTGGCGTGGACTATATTTCCATCGGGGCGATGACCAAGGATGTGAAGGCCATCGACTTGTCGATGCGCTTGAGCCTCTGACAGGCTGACGCCAGGCAATCAGAAACGACGTCCGTGGCGAGGGAGCTTGCTCCCTCGCCACAGTGTCGCTCTTATCGCGTTTTCTTCAGACCACCAGATTGTTCATCTCGCAGTATTCATCCCATTCCACACCCAACACCTCGGCCGCCTCCTTGTGCAACGCAAGGCGCTGCGCCTCGAATTCTTCAGGTGTGCTGGTGTATTTGAGGGTCAACTCCCAAGGTTGCAGCCCCTGGGCTTCGGCCTCGTCTTCGAACGCCCATTTGATCTGGTCTTTCTGATCGTCGGCGGACAGGTCCTTGATCTCATCCCGCAGTTGCGGCGTTTCTTTCAAGTACTTTTCCAGGGCTTCTTCGTGCCTGGCTTCTTGACTCAATTCTTTAAC
This sequence comes from Pseudomonas alvandae, assembly GCF_019141525.1. Classification (GTDB taxonomy): domain Bacteria; phylum Pseudomonadota; class Gammaproteobacteria; order Pseudomonadales; family Pseudomonadaceae; genus Aquipseudomonas; species Aquipseudomonas alvandae. The sequence goes on along the minus strand of NZ_CP077080.1, from coordinate 1,175,926 downwards.
GGTCATGGCGTTCTCGCTGATCTGGGAATGGAAGATGGATCTGGATCATCAAGGATCTCTCTGACGCAGGAAGCCGTTGGAAGCCCGGTTTACCTGGCCTTCAGAACCATTCGTGGATCATCTGAAAACTGCTGGGCGATGCTCATGCAGGTAACGAATATAGGACGTTTCGCCGACGATTTACACGGCTCTTTACATCTGTCCCACAAAAAAAGCCATGCAGAAGAAGCTCGGTAGGCCTTGGAACATCTGTCGAAACAATCAGTCATAGCTATGTGCCATATCGGTACTTCACAAGGAACCCAGTGATGCGCAGCTTTTCGAAACGTTCGTCGACTCAACTTGCTACCGCGACCTTGCTGCTCGGCAGCCTGACTTTGGCCGGTGCTGCCCAAGCTGCTGTTGAAGTCTCCTCCGATGGGTTGTCCTACGTCGACGTCATCCCTGCCCTTCGTTATGACCAATCTGACAAGTACGTACTGGTCAAGACCCACATCAACGCCAGCGCGCTGGAAGACCTGCCAAAAACCGTGAAGGACAACGCCGCCGAACTGGAAAACCAGAAGCGCACGCTCAGCGAACAGGCTCGACAAATCGAAGAACTCAAGCACAACAGTGGATCCAGCTCCACCTCCAGCAGCCGGGAGATCGACGAGCTCAAGCGCACCATCAAGGAACAGGAAAGCGATCTGAAGGATCTTGGCAAGCAGGTGGAAGAACTCAAGCGCAATAGCGGCTCCAGTTCGAGTTCGAGCAATAGCGAGATTTCGTCCCTGAAACGGGAACTCAGTGATCAGGACAGCGAGATGAGCCAGCTTAAACGCACGGTCGAGGAACTGAGCAGGAAGGTGAAATAACGAGGGGGGATGGTGCCCGAGACAGGAATCGAACCTGCGACCTTCGCGTTACGAGTGCGCTGCTCTACCGACTGAGCTACACGGGCGGTGGCTAAAACTAGCACCGTCCCCTGTAGCCAGGCAACCTGCCTGGCAGTGATTTTCGCCACACAGCAAAACGCCCCGAACCAGTCGGGGCGTTTGCTTGTTCAGTGGCTAAGCGAGGGGCTGATTAAACGCCCGATGCCTTGGCTGCCGCGACGTCCTTGATGGACAGCTTGATACGGCCGCGGTTGTCCACGTCCAGTACCAGCACTTCCACTTCCTGGCCTTCTTTCAGGATGTCGGTCACTTTCTCGACGCGAGCATCGCTCAGCATGGAGATGTGGACCAGGCCGTCCTTGCCCGGCAGGATGTTGACGAACGCGCCGAAGTCGACGATGCGCTCGACCTTGCCGACGTAGATCTTGCCGATCTCGGCTTCCGCGGTGATGCCCAGGACGCGCTGGCGTGCTGCTTCTGCCGCTTCCTTGGTTTCGCCGAAGATCTTGATCGAACCGTCGTCTTCGATGTCGATCGAAGCCTTGGTTTCTTCGCAGATCGCACGGATGGTCGCGCCGCCTTTACCGATGACATCACGGATCTTGTCGGTGTCGATTTTCATCGCGATCATGGTCGGAGCGTTTTCCGACAGTTCGGTACGGGACTGACCGATGATCTGGTTCATCTGGCCGAGGATGTTCAGGCGCGCTTCCAGGGCTTGGCCCAGGGCGATTTCCATGATCTCTTCGGTGATGCCCTTGATCTTGATGTCCATCTGCAGTGCGGTAACGCCCTTGGCGGTACCGGCCACTTTGAAGTCCATGTCGCCCAGGTGGTCTTCGTCACCCAGGATGTCGGTAAGGACAGCGAACTTCTCGCCTTCCTTGACCAGACCCATCGCGATACCGGCAACCGGCGCCTTCATCGGTACGCCAGCGTCCATCAGGGCCAGGGAAGCGCCGCAGACCGAAGCCATCGAGCTCGAACCGTTGGATTCGGTAATTTCCGAGACCACACGGATGGTGTACGGGAATACGTCAGCGGCTGGCAGCATGGCCTGGACCGAACGACGGGCCAGACGACCGTGGCCGATTTCGCGGCGACCGGCGCCACCCATGCGACCACACTCGCCCACCGAGAACGGCGGGAAGTTGTAGTGCAGCATGAACGGGTCTTTCTTTTCGCCTTCCAGGGTGTCGAGCAGTTGCGCGTCACGGGCGGTGCCCAATGTTGCAACGACCAGGGCCTGGGTTTCGCCACGGGTGAACAGTGCCGAACCGTGAGTCTTCGGCAGGACGCCGACTTCGATGTTCAGCGGACGTACGGTGCGGGTGTCGCGACCGTCGATACGTGGCTTGCCGTTGACGATATTTTCGCGAACGGTGCGGTATTCGATTTCACCGAAAGCAGCCTTGACGTCGCTGGCCGATGGCTGACCTTCTTCGCCGGAGAACTTGGCAACGACCTGGTCTTTCAGCTCACCCAGGCGCGCATAACGGTCGGCCTTGATGGTGATGGTGTAGGCCTGGGAGATCGCGTCGCCGAACTCGGCACGGATCGCGCCCAGCAGCTCGGTGGCTTCTGGCTGTGGAGCCCAGGTCCAGGTTGGCTTGGCGGCTTCGGCGGCGAGTTCCTTGACGGCGTTGATCACCACCTGGAACTCGTCGTGGGCAAACAGCACGGCGCCCAGCATCTGGTCTTCGGTCAGCTCTTTGGCTTCGGATTCAACCATCAGCACAGCTTCGGAAGTACCGGCCACGACCATGTCCAGGCTGGAAGCCTTCAACTGCTCGTAGGTCGGGTTCAGCAGGTAACCGGTGCTCTCGTGGAACGCAACGCGGGCAGCGCCGATCGGACCATCGAAAGGAATGCCGGAGATGGCCAGGGCAGCCGAGGTACCGATCATCGCAGCGATGTCCGGATCGGTCTTCTTGCTGGTGGACACGACGGTGCAGACAACCTGCACTTCGTTCATGAAACCTTCGGGGAACAGCGGACGGATCGGACGGTCGATCAGTCGGGAAGTCAGGGTTTCTTTCTCGGAAGGACGGCCTTCGCGCTTGAAGAAACCGCCAGGGATCTTACCGGCAGCGTAAGTCTTTTCCTGGTAGTGAACAGACAGAGGGAAGAAGCCCTTGCCTGGATCGGCTTGCTTGGCACCGACAACGGTCACCAATACGCTGACGTCGTCGTCAACGGTGACCAGCACTGCGCCGGAGGCCTGACGGGCGATACGGCCAGTCTCGAGGGTAACGGTCGACTGACCGAACTGGAATTTTTTGATTACCGGGTTCACGGTGTCCTACCTTCTTTGTGGCTCTTGGGGAACTTGTCTTCTTGCGAAATTCTTGGGCAGTGCGGGGAATCGGCCCAACGACTGTCCAGATAAAACTTGAGGCTGGGAGCCTGCCGGTCGCCGACGCAAAACGCAGGCAACTGGCAGACAACCAACCTCATAGCGCAATCGCTTATTAGCGACGCAGACCCAGGCGACCGATCAAGGTGCTGTAACGATTAACGTCCTTGCCCTTGAGGTAATCCAGCAGCTTGCGACGCTGGTTTACCATGCGGATCAGACCACGACGGGAGTGGTGATCTTTACCGTTGGCCTTGAAGTGACCTTGCAGTTTGTTGATGTTGGCGGTCAGCAGTGCAACTTGCACTTCTGGCGAACCAGTATCACCAACAGCTTGCTGGTAGTCGGTCACGATCTGAGCTTTTTCTTCAACGCTGAGTGCCATGTGGCTTTCCTCTTGTGAGGTACCGTTTCCAGGGAAACCGTACCAACAGGCCAGGGACAAATCCCTGTATCTATAAATGAGTAGTGACCGTGCCTGTTAACAGCCACACTCGCCAACCTGCTGTTACACAGGCTGGTTCCGGTCATTCCGACCGAATCAGTCGACGCGGCGCAATGCGCCCGTCTTCGCTCACTTCACCGATACCAATGAAGCGACCGTTGTGATCCTGTACCCGGACCATGCCGAACTTCGGCGCATCCGGGGCACGTACCGGCTGGCCGTTGAGCCAGTAGAACGCACTGTGTTCCGAGAACTGCAAGAGCGGCCAATCCAGCAGGCCGCTGTCCGATGGCATCAGGAAGCGGTCGACCGCTTCGTTGCCGCCTTCGGCATGCACCGCTTCGAGCTCTTCCAGCGTGACCGTCTGGGCCAACGTGAAAGGCCCGGCCTGGGTCCGTCGCAATTCTGCCACGTACGCGCCACAACCGAGCTGCTCGCCAATATCCTCCACCAGGGTTCGGATATAGGTGCCTTTGCTGCAATCCACTGCCAGCCGCGCAGTATTACCGTCAAAGGCCAGCAATTCCAAGCGCGCAATAGTAACAGAACGCGGTTCACGCTCCACTACTTCGCCTGCACGGGCCAGTTTGTACAACGGCTGGCCATCACGCTTGAGGGCGGAGTACATCGGCGGTATCTGACTGATTTGTCCGCGAAATTTCGGCAGCACCGCCTCGACATCCGCCTGACCAACGGTCACCGGGCGCTCCAGCAAAACCTCACCTTCGGCGTCCGCCGTGGTGGTGGTCTTGCCCAACTGCGCCAGGGTTTCATAACCCTTGTCGGAATCGAGCAGGTACTGGGAGAACTTGGTTGCCTCGCCAAAGCACAGCGGCAGCACGCCAGTAGCCAGCGGATCGAGGCTGCCGGTGTGACCGGCCTTCTCGGCGTTGAGCAACCAGCGCACTTTCTGCAAGGCTGCGTTGGAAGTGAATCCCAGCGGCTTGTCGAGCAGGATGATGCCGCTGACGTTACGACGGATACGTTTGACCTGAGCCACCGATTACTCCTTGGTGTCTTCGGGTTCAGCGGTCGCCGGGTGCTGGCTGTCTTCGGCCACGGCACGCTCGATCAGCGCCGACAGATGCGCGCCACGCACGACGCTCTCGTCGTAGTGGAAGTGCAACTGCGGAACGCTGCGCAGCTTCATTTCCCGGGCCAACTGCATACGCAGGAAACCGGCAGCCGAATTGAGCACCTTGATGCTCTGGGCGATTTCTTCGGCGCTGTCCTGACCCATCACGGTGATGAAAATCTTCGCGTGACCGACGTCACGGCTGACTTCCACTGCGGTAATGGTGACCAGGCCGACGCGCGGGTCCTTGACTTCGCGACGGATCAGCTGGGCCAGCTCGCGCTGCATCTGATCGCCGATTCGTTGGGTACGGCTGTATTCTTTTGCCATGTCTTGTTACCTGTAACTGCCCCACGGTCAAACCCGCGAGGTCTGAAAGCGGCAAACGCCCGGCCTGGCAAAAGCCAGACCGGGCGTTGCGTTTAGAGTCCGCCAGCCAGGCAGCGCATGTTCATGCGGCTGCCCGACGCGGCTCTTGAAGTACGCGAGTCAGAGGCTGCGAGCAACCTGGACCTTCTCGAAGACTTCGATCTTGTCGCCGACCTTGACGTCGTTGTAGCTCTTGACGCCAATACCGCATTCCATGCCAGCACGCACTTCGGAAGCGTCATCCTTGAAGCGACGCAGGGATTCCAGCTCGCCTTCGAAGATCACGATGTCTTCACGCAGCACGCGGATCGGACGGTTACGGTGAACGACACCTTCGATCACCATGCAACCGGCGATGGCACCGAACTTCGGCGAACGGAACACGTCGCGAACTTCGGCCACGCCCAGGATGTTCTCCCGAACGTCGCTGCCCAACATACCGGTCAACGCTTTCTTGACGTCTTCGATGATGTCGTAGATCACGTTGTAGTAACGCATGTCCAGGCCTTCCTGCTCGACGATCTTGCGAGCGCCAGCATCGGCACGCACGTTGAAGCCGAACAGTACAGCGTTGGAAGCCAGTGCCAGGTTGGCGTCGGATTCGGTGATACCACCGACACCGCCACCGACCACGCGCACTTGCACTTCATCGTTACCCAGGCCGTTCAAGGCGCCCTGCAAGGCTTCCAGCGAACCACGGACGTCGGATTTGAGGACGATGTTGAGCGTCTTCTTCTCTTCCTGGCCCATGTTCTCGAAGATGTTTTCCAGCTTGCCGGCGTGAGCACGGGCCAGCTTGACTTCGCGGAACTTGCCTTGACGGAACAGCGCGACTTCACGGGCTTTCTTCTCGTCAGCCACAACGCTCATTTCGTCGCCAGCGTCCGGGGTACCGTCCAGGCCGAGGATCTCGACCGGGATAGCCGGACCGGCTTCCTTGATTGGCTTGCCGTTCTCGTCGAGCATGGCGCGCACGCGGCCATAGTTCGAGCCGACCAGCACCATGTCGCCTTGGCGCAGGGTACCGTCTTGAACCAGTACGGTAGCCACCGGGCCGCGGCCCTTGTCGAGGCGCGATTCAACAACCACACCACGGCCAGGAGCCGAAGGCGTAGCGGTCAATTCCAGAACCTCGGCCTGCAACAGGACAGCTTCGAGCAGTTCGTCGACGCCAGTACCCATCTTCGCGGAAACCGGAACGAATGGAGTGTCGCCACCCCACTCTTCGGAGGTCACGCCGTGGACCGACAGTTCGCTGCGGATGCGATCGAGATCAGCGCCCGGCTTGTCGATCTTGTTCACCGCGACCACCAGCGGCACGCCAGCAGCCTGGGCATGCTGGACGGCTTCGATAGTCTGCGGCATGACGCCGTCGTCCGCCGCAACCACCAGGATCACGATGTCGGTTGCCTTGGCACCACGAGCACGCATCGCGGTAAACGCGGCGTGACCCGGGGTGTCGAGGAACGTCACCATGCCGCGGTCGGTTTCAACGTGATAGGCACCGATGTGCTGGGTGATACCACCCGCTTCGCCAGCCGCAACCTTGGCACGACGAATATAGTCGAGCAGGGACGTTTTACCGTGGTCGACGTGGCCCATGACGGTCACGACCGGAGCACGGGAAACCGCCTCACCTTCGAACTTCAGGGACTCGGCCAAGGAATCTTCCAGGGCGGTGTCGCTGACCAGGGTCACTTTGTGGCCCAGCTCTTCAGCGACCAGCTGGGCAGTTTCCTGGTCCAGAACCTGGTTGATGGTGGCCGGGGTCCCCAGCTTGAACATGAACTTGATGATTTCAGCAGCCTTGACCGACATCTGCTGGGCCAGGTCGCCCACAGTGATGGTCTCGCCGATCTTCACTTCGCGCACGACAGGGCCGGTTGGGCTCTGGAAACCGTGAGCGTTGCGTTTCTTCAGCTTGGCCTTGCCACGACCGCCGCGACGGAAGCCATCGCTCTCTTCGTCGGTAGTACGAGGCGCAACGCGTGGTGCCGGCGCCTTTTCCTTGACCGAAGCACGATGAGGCGCGTTCTTGCGCTCGCCATCGCCACTACCACGACGGTTGTCGTCGGCACGTGGTTTGTCGGGACGACGCTGTTCGTCGCGCTTGCGGGTATCGGCCGGAGCCGGCGCCGGCGCTACGACTGGAGCGGCTTCGCGCACAGGTTCGGCAACCGAGGCAACAGCCTCGACAGCTTCGGCCGGAGCGGGTTGCGCAGCAGCAGGCTGGCGACGCGCTTCTTCTTCAGCGCGACGCTTGGCTTCTTCTTCAGCCTTCTGACGAGCAGCATTTTCTACTGCGCGACGTTCTTCCAGTTCGCGTTTGCGCTCGGCTTCGATTTCTTCCGGGCTACGTTGTACGAAGACTTTCTTCTTGCGTACTTCAACGCTGATGCTTTTGCTACCGGCAACACGCAGGGTGCTGGTGGTTTTACGCTGCAGAGTGATCTTGCGCGGTTCTTCCACTTTCGCCTTGTGACTGCTCTTCAAGTGAGTCAGCAGGGACTGCTTCTCACTGTCGGTCACATGTTCCTCGGCGGCGGTGTGCGGCAGACCTGCCTCACGCATCTGCTGCAACAGGCGCTCTACCGGTGTTTTGACCTCATCGGCCAGTTGTTTCACCGTGACTTGCGTCATGCACTTCTCTCCTCAGGCCGCGCCTAATTACTCGAACCAGTGGGCTCGGGCGGCCATGATCAACTTGCCGGCACGATCATCGTCAATGCCGTCGATGTCGAGCAGGTCGTCAATAGACTGCTCGGCCAGGTCTTCGCGGGTAATTACGCCGCGCACCGCCAGTTCCATCGCCAAATCCTTGTCCATGCCCTCAAGCGAGAGCAGGTCTTCGGCCGGATGGGCGTCTGCCAGCTTTTCCTCAGTAGCGATGGCTTTGGTCAACAAGCGATCCTTGGCCCGAGCGCGAAGCTCGTTGACGATTTCCTCGTCAAAGCCGTCGATGTTGAGCATTTCCTCCACCGGTACGTAGGCAATCTCTTCCAGGCTGGTAAAGCCTTCATCCACCAGCACCTGCGCCAGTTCTTCATCGACTTCAAGCTCTTCGATGAAGTTGCGCAGGATGTCGCCGGTTTCAGCTTGCTGCTTAGCCTGGATGTCCGATTCGGTCATCACGTTCAGGGTCCAGCCAGTCAATTGGCTCGCCAGACGCACGTTCTGACCACCGCGACCGATGGCCTGAGCCAGATTGTCTGCGCCAACGGCGATGTCCATGGCATGGGCATCTTCGTCGACGATAATTGCCGCCACTTCAGCAGGCGACATGGCATTGATCACGAACTGAGCCGGGTTGTCGTCCCACAGGACGATGTCCACACGCTCGCCGCCCAACTCGCCGGATACGGCCTGGACACGCGAACCACGCATGCCGATGCAGGCACCTTGCGGGTCGATACGCTTGTCCTTGGAGCGGACCGCGATCTTGGCGCGCGAACCCGGATCACGGGAAGCGGCCATGACTTCGATCAGGCCTTCAGCAATTTCCGGCACTTCGATGCGGAACAACTCGATCAGCATTTCCGGCGCGGTACGCGACAGGATCAGCTGCGGGCCCCGGTTCTCGGTGCGGATTTCCTTGAGCAGCGCACGCAAACGCACACCAACCCGGAAAGTTTCGCGAGATATGATGTCTTCGCGAGCCAGCAACGCTTCGGCGTTGTTGCCCAGGTCGACGATCACATTGTCGCGGGTGACTTTTTTCACGGTGCCGGAGATGATTTCCCCCAGGCGCTCGCGGTAAGCGTCGACGACTTGCGCGCGCTCGGCTTCGCGAACTTTCTGCACAATGACCTGCTTGGCAGTCTGTGCAGCGATGCGACCGAATTCAATGGACTCGATTTTTTCTTCGACGACATCACCGACCTTGGCGCCCGGATGCGTTTCCGCAACCTTGCTCGGCCAGGTTTCGATAGCCGGGTCGTCCAGGTCGGCTTCCTCGACAACCGTCCAGCGACGGAAAGTCTCGTAGGAACCGGTGTGGCGATTGATTTCCACACGCAAATCAACTTCGTCTTCAAACCGCTTCTTGGTAGCAGTGGCCAGGGCCAGCTCCAGCGCTTCAAAAATAACGTTAGCCGGTACGCCCTTTTCATTGGATACCGACTCAACAACCAGCAGTACTTCTTTGCTCATCGTACGCCTCGCCTTTCGCAAGCCATTGGATCCGCGGGATCCGCAGTATCTGGCACGTATCAGTCAAAACTGGGAATAATGTTGGCCTTGTCGATCATGTCGATCGGCAACAGGAACTCGTGCTCGTCTACTTGCACCACGACGTCCTGCTCTTCTACACCGCGTAGAAGGCCTTGGAAGTTGCGTCGACCTTCGAAAGGCGAGCGCAGCCTGATCTTCACTTGTTCACCGGCAAACGAAGCAAACTGCTCAAGAGTGAACAGCGGGCGTTCCATGCCAGGCGAGGAAACTTCAAGGGTATATTCGGAGGTGATTGGATCTTCAACATCCAGCACCCCACTGATCTGACGGCTGACAATGGCGCAATCGTCCACCAGCACTCCGCCTTCTTTATCAATATAAACGCGCAACATTGAGTGGCGACCTTGAGCCGAAAACTCAATACCCCAGCATTCATAGCCTAGGGCCACGACCACCGGGGCCAACAAGGCCTGCAACTCTTCTAGCTTGCTCGACACCTGAACCCCCTCGTGCATGTAGTGCATGCTTTGCAAAATAAAAAATGGGCGAAACGCCCATCCTTGAAACGCCGTTGAACAGCGGCGTTATAAAGTGTCCAGCTAACAAAAAGCCCCTTGGAAGGGGCCCTGAAACTGGTTGCGGGAGCCGGATTTGAACCGACGACCTTCGGGTTATGAGCCCGACGAGCTACCAGGCTGCTCCATCCCGCGACAAAGCTGGGGCGGAAGTATACGACCGATCCCTTATAGGGTCAATGTAACCCTTCCACCTACAAGAAAGCCCGCAATAGCGGGCTCTCCTGATAATTGGTACCGAGAAGGGGACTCGAACCCCTACACCCTATGGGCACAACCACCTCAAGGTTGCGTGTCTACCAATTCCACCACCTCGGCAATACAGCGTTTGAAACCTTCTTACTTCTGCTCTTGAGCTGGAGGTACGTCAGTCGCCGAATTGGCCGACTTTTGCTCTTGAAGCACCGGGACATCATCAGAAGCCGGTTGTTGCTTTGGCGCTTCCAACACCGCTGGGTTTGGCAAACCTACTTGAGTCAGCTCTTGAGCCTTCTCTTTAGCAAAGTAACCTAACCCTAAGCTGGTTATGAAGAAACCGGCGGCGAGTATAGCAGTAAACTTACTAAGAAAGGTAGAGGAACCTTGGCTTCCGAATACAGTATTTGAAGCACCTGCACCGAACGACGCACCAGCATCCGCACCTTTACCCTGCTGCAGCAATACGAGAGCGACTACACCCAGCGCGCCCAGCAGATGAAAAACGACTACGACTGTTTCCAGCATTTTTTCAGTTTCCCGCGGCGCGACAGATCGCACCGAACTCATCTGCATTCAGGGACGCTCCACCAATGAGCCCCCCATCGATATCCGGCATGCCGAACAGTTCGGCCGCATTGGCCGCCTTCACGCTGCCGCCGTATAGAAGTCGCACACCTCGTGCCACTTCAGAATTTTCTGCCGCCAACTGCGCGCGAATGGCTGCATGCACATCCTGCGCCTGTTGCGGCGAAGCCGTCAGCCCAGTGCCAATGGCCCAGACCGGCTCATAGGCAATGACTGCCTTTGCAAAAGCACCGACACCCAAGTCTTCGATGATGCTGCCCAGCTGACGCCCGACAACCTCAAGCGTCTTGCCGGCTTCACGCTGCTCGAGGGTCTCCCCTACGCACAGCACCGGAATCAGACCACAAGCCTGGGCCGCAGCAAATTTGCGGATCAGCATCTTGTCCTGCTCGCCCATGATCTGGCGACGTTCGGAATGTCCGATCAGGACCAGGGAACACCCTGCATCCACCAATTGACTCGGCGCAATCTCACCGGTCAACGCACCTTGCATGGATTCCACCGCAGAGTTCTGCGCGCCGACCGAAATCGACTTACCCTTCAAGCCATCAACCACTTGGTTGATATACAAGCAAGGCGGGAATACCGCGACATCAACACCGCTTGGCAAGGCCAGATTACGAAGGCCTTTGATCAGCTCAGCGACGCTGGCGCGGGTACCGTGCATCTTCCAGTTACCAGCTACCATAGGGCGACGCATGCTGTACCTCGTCGGTCAAAGTGGGCGCAGATGTTACCCAACCGATTCATGACTGGCAAGCCGAATTCAGGCAGAAACTTCAGTTACAAGTTTCGCCAGCTCTTCGGCGTAACCGCGGACCTGTGCTTCATCCTCACCTTCGACCATGACACGCACCAAAGGCTCGGTACCCGACTTGCGCAGCAGTACCCGCCCACGCCCCGCCATTGCCTGGGTTACGCGCTCGCTGGCCTGCTTGACCATCGCATGCTCGAGCGGGCTCGCACCCCCACCGAAACGCACGTTGATCAGCACCTGCGGACACTTGCGCAACGCCTGGCGTGATTGCGCGAGACTTTCATTGCGCGCCTTGAGCGCCATCAGTACCTGCAGCGCCGCGATGATCGCATCCCCGGTAGTGGTGTGATCGAAACAGACGATATGCCCCGAGTTTTCGCCACCAATCACCCAGTTGCGCTCCAGCAGCTCCGAGATGACATAACGGTCACCCACATTGGCTCGCACAAAGGGTATGTCCAGGTCCGCAAGGGCCAGCTCAAGCCCAAGATTACTCATCAACGTCCCAACGACGCCGCCTTGCAGCTTGCCGCGACCGTGCAGGTCTCGAGCGATGATGAACAGCAATTCGTCACCATCGACCACCGTACCTGTGTGATCGACCATCAGCACCCGGTCACCGTCGCCGTCAAAGGCGATCCCGAGATCAGCGTGCTCAGCCAGCACCGCCGCCTGCAACGCCTCGGTGTGCGTCGAGCCGCAGTTATGGTTGATGTTCAGCCCGTTAGGCTGGGCGGACAGCACCACCACCTCGGCGCCCAACTCACGAAAAACGCTAGGGGCGACCTTATAGGTTGCACCATGGGCGCAGTCGACGACAATCTTGAGGCCGGAAAAGCTGGTACCCGTCGGAACACTGCCTTTACAGAACTCGATGTAGCGACCCGACGCATCGTTGATCCGCGACACTTTACCGATCTTGCTCGACTCAACCACCGTCATCGGTGCATCCAGCAGCTCTTCGATCATCAACTCGATTTCATCCGGCAGTTTCGTGCCCTTGCCGGAAAAGAACTTGATACCGTTGTCATCATGGGGATTATGCGAGGCGCTGATCACGATACCGGCTTGCGCCTGGAAGGTTCGCGTCAGGTAGGCGATGGCAGGCGTAGGCATCGGCCCCAGCAACATGACGTCGGCGCCCGCCGACGTCAGGCCAGCTTCAAGCGCCGATTCAAACATATAGCCAGAGATCCGCGTGTCCTTGCCAACCAGCACTTTGCAGGCGCCCATTTTTCGGAACGCCATGCCCGCAGCCCAGCCGAGCTTGAGCATGAAATCGGGGGTAATAGGATATTCACCGACCCGACCACGGATACCGTCGGTGCCAAAATATTTCTTGCTCATAAGTGCTCCATCATTCTTATTCGGCTGAATCCACTGCTGCGATCATCCGCACGACGTCCATCGTTTCGACTACATCGTGTACCCGCAATATGCGCGCACCTTTCGTAATAGCCAATGCCGCGAGCGCAAGACCGCCATACAAGCGCTCACCCACCGGACGCCCCAAGGCATTTCCGATCATGCTCTTTCGCGAGACGCCAACCAACAAGGGGCGGCCCAGGGCATGCAGGGCTTCCATATGCTTGAACAGGCTGAGATTGTGCGCCAATGTCTTTGCAAAGCCGAACCCCGGATCAAGAATGATCCGCTCGGCAGGAATGCCCACGGCGGCACATTCATTCATTCGCGCCACCAGGAAATCACCGACTTCCCTGGTGACGTCCTCATAGCTCGGATCGTTCTGCATGGTTCCGGGCTCGCCAAGCATGTGCATCAGGCACACCGGTAAACCCGTGGACGCCGCGGCATCCAACGCGCCGTCACGCTGCAAAGAGCGAACGTCGTTGATCAATCCCGCCCCCAGGCGCGCCGCTTCGCGCATGACCGCAGGCGTGGACGTATCCACCGAAATGATGACATCAAGCTCGCGATGGATGCGCTCGACAATGGGCGCCACCCGCTCCAGCTCTTCGGTCGGAGAAACCGGCCGTGCACCCGGGCGGGTCGACTCACCACCGACGTCGATCAGCGTTGCACCTGCAGCCGCCATGGCCTCGGCATGTCGCAACGCCGCGTCAAGCTGGCTGAATCGGCCGCCGTCGGAAAAGGAATCGGGGGTGACATTGAGAATGCCCATGACGTGCGCATGGGATAAATCAAGAACCCGGCTGCCGCATGGCAACCGGGTCGAGGACTGGGCAGAAGTCATTTCAAGCCTTAAACGTCGGCAGCCGGACCGCCGATCGGTGCTTCCGGACGCTCGCCCTGTACCGCTGGCGGCGTACCGGAAGAACCCGTGCCACCCGACCAATCACGTGGCTCACGAGGTGGGCGCCCTGCCATGATGTCGTCGATCTGCTCGGCATCGATGGTTTCATACTTCATCAGGGCATCAGCCATCGCGTCCAGCTTGTCACGGTTATCCGTGAGGATCTGCTTGGCGGTACCGTAACACTGGTCGATGATGCTGCGCACCTCGGAGTCGATCAGCTTGGCGGTCTCACCCGAGAAGCTCGCATGCTGGCCACCACCACCGCGACCGAGGAATACTTCACCTTCCTCCTCCGCGTACATCAATGGCCCCAGCTTCTCGGAAAGCCCCCACTTGGTCACCATGTTCCGGGCGATCTGGCTAGCGCGCATGATGTCATTCGACGCGCCGGTCGTTACACCATCGAAGCCCAGGGTCATTTCCTCGGCGATACGACCGCCGTACAGCGAACAGATCTGGCTGATCAATGCACGCTTGGACAGGCTATAGCGATCTTCTTCCGGCAGGAACATGGTCACACCCAGCGCACGACCACGCGGAATGATCGAAACCTTGTACACCGGATCATGTTCAGGCACCACACGCCCGACGATGGCGTGACCCGCCTCGTGGTAAGCGGTGTTCTGTTTTTCTTTCTCCGACATGACCATGGATTTGCGCTCGGCGCCCATCATGATCTTGTCCTTGGCCAATTCGAATTCTTTCATTTCCACGATGCGCTTGCCGGAACGGGCGGCAAACAGCGACGCTTCGTTCACCAGGTTGGCCAGGTCGGCACCGGAGAAGCCTGGCGTACCACGAGCGATCACGCCTGGGGCGACGTCATCGCCCATCGGCACCTTGCGCATGTGGACCTTCAGGATCTGCTCGCGACCACGGATATCCGGCAGCCCCACCACGACCTGACGGTCGAAACGCCCAGGACGCAACAGCGCAGGGTCGAGCACGTCAGGACGGTTGGTAGCCGCGATCACAATGATCCCGTCGTTCATTTCAAAACCGTCCATCTCGACCAGCAACTGGTTGAGAGTCTGTTCGCGCTCATCGTGACCGCCGCCCATGCCGGCACCACGATGGCGACCGACGGCGTCGATTTCGTCAATGAAGATAATGCAGGGTGCGTGCTTCTTGGCCTGTTCGAACATGTCGCGAACGCGGCTGGCGCCCACACCGACGAACATTTCAACGAAGTCGGAACCGGAAATCGTGAAGAATGGTACTTTCGCTTCACCGGCGATCGCCTTGGCCAGCAAGGTCTTACCGGTGCCAGGAGGCCCCACCATCAACACGCCACGCGGAATACGACCACCCAGGCGCTGGAACTTGCCTGGATCGCGGAGGAATTCAACCAGCTCACCAACCTCTTCCTTGGCCTCGTCGCAACCAGCGACATCGGCAAGGGTAGTCTTGACCTGGTCTTCAGACAGCAATCGCGCCTTGCTCTTGCCAAAGCTCATCGGCCCGCCTTTACCGCCCGCACCGCCCTGCATCTGGCGCATGAAGAACATGAACACCGCGATGATCACCAGGATCGGGAAACTCGCGACCAGGAGCTGGGTCCAGATACTTTGCTGTTCCGGCTGCTTGCCTTCGACCACGACATGGTTGTCCACGAGGTCGCCGATCAGCCCATTGTCCTGAATAGCCGGACGAATGGTCTTGAAGCTGTCGCCATCGGTGCGCTTGCCGGTAATCACATAACCATCAACGGCTACGCGCTCGACCTTGCCATCCTTGACCTGCTGGATGAAGTCGGAATAGTTGAGGGTCTGCGGCTCGTTAGGGCTGGAGAAGTTGTTCATCACGGTCACAAGGACAGCGGCGATGATCAACCACAGGATCAGATTCTTTGCCATATCGTTCAATTAACTACCCTCTGAAGCAAGCTCCGCTAATGGCGCGCGCTTCGCATGATATTCACCGGCCTAACTTACTACATTACCTACGACTCTGGCAGGCGCCGTCTGTAACCCTTTGTGAAACACTTTCTACACAATATTCGTTAATGCTCGCGGGACGAAATACGAAAAACCTATCGCCCCGGTCGAAAAACCTCTTATTCCTCACTGCGACCACGGAAACCACGACCCAGCAGGTACTGCTCACGGGAGCGATCACGCGATGATTTCGGCTTGCGCGTCGTGACTTTCTCGAACTGCTTGCGCACGCTCTTGTGGTATTCGTCGAAGCCTTCACCCTGGAAGACCTTGATCAAAAAATCACCACCTGGCTTCAACACCCGAGTCGCAAGGTCCAGCGCCAACTCGCACAGGAACATCGATCGCGGCATATCAACAGATGCCAGTCCACTCATATTGGGGGCCATATCGGAAATCACAAGGTCCACCTCGTTTTTTCCAACCGCTTCGAGGATCTGCGCCAGTACGGCGTGCTCGGTGAAGTCGCCCTGAATGAAGGTCACATCCGGGATGCTGTCCATTTCCAGGATATCGGAAGCGATCAGAGTGCCTTGCCCACCAATCAGACGACTGGTCACTTGGGACCAGCCACCCGGGGCGGCACCCAAGTCGATCACGCTCATGCCTGGACGGATCAAACGGTCTCTTTCCTGAATCTCCAGCAGCTTGTAGCTGGCACGGGAACGATACCCGTCTTTTTGCGCCATTTTCACGAATGGATCGTTGAAATGCTCTTGCAGCCATTTAAGACTTGTCTTGGAACGGGCCACGGGCCACCTCAAAAATAAAACGGGTCGTGATTAAGTGGGCGGTCCCGGACTCGCTCGGGTAAACTGGCCGCCGCTTTTTTACAAGATCAGACGCAGGGGTCAGATTATGCCGCTCACTCAAGAGCAGAAGAAACAATACAAATCCATCGGCCACCATCTGAAACCGGTTTTGACTGTGGCTGACAACGGTTTGACTGAAGGTGTGCTCGCCGAATTGGAACGCGCCTTGGGCGATCACGAGCTGATCAAGATCAAGCTCAACATCCTCGATCGCGAAGCCCGCCTGGCTGCCGTTGCCGAACTGTGCAAGACCGGCAAGGCAGACCTGGTGCAGGTCATCGGCAAGATGGCGCTGATTTATCGCAAGAATTTCAGCGTCAACAAGCAACTGTCGAACGTTCACCGCTTCAAGTGATGTCAAAGGGTCAAGGGTGTGCCTCGCACACCCTGCCACTCCAGCCAGGAACCGGCTGCAATACAAGCACCAATCCGGAAAACCCCAGCACCAGGTAACTGAATACCTGCCACTGGCTCGCATCCGGCCAGCCGAGATGCACCGCAAAGAACATTCCGCACGCGTACAACGACATGAGCAACAACTGCCCACGAATGTCGCGCCATAGACTGGCAAGGCCCTCGGCCTGAACCAGCACCAAAGCCTGAAACATCACACACGCCGCGGAAAACCCCACCAGCAGCGCCGTCAGCATGCCTGCGATTTCGTCGATGAGCAGCGGTGCCAGGCCAACTCGACCCAGCACCGGCAGCAAACCAATGTGCAACAACCAGATGCCGCCCACCCATAACATCTGGGTGAGCTGCCAGATCATGGCGCCGGCTCGCAGCGGGCGCCTTCGTTCAGATGTGACGGACTTCGACAATCTCATACTCGATGACACCACCCGGCGTCTTCACCGCCACCACATCGCCCTCTTCCTTGGCAATCAAGGCGCGAGCAATAGGTGAACCGACGGAAATCTTGCCGAGCTTGATGTCTGCCTCGTCCTCGCCAACGATCTGGTAGGTCACGCTCTCATCGGTCTCGACGTTGGCGATTTCCACCGTGGTGCCGAAAATGACCTTGCCTGTATGCGGAATCGTCGTGACATCGATGATCACCGCATTCTGCATGCGGCCTTCGATGTCACGGACACGCGCCTCGACCATGCCTTGCTCTTCACGAGCTGCATGGTATTCGGCGTTTTCCTTGAGATCTCCCAACTCGCGGGCCTCACCAATTGCCTGGCTCAAGCGCGGACGCTCGACCTTGGTCAGGAAAGCGTGTTCTTCTTCCAGGGCCTTCGCGCCCTGAACAGTCATCGGGTACTTGGTTATGCTCATGCCTTCAATCCTGCATGTAGATCCTGCAAGCGACGTACGGTCTTCTCGGGACCGAACTTGAGTGCTTCGCAGATCGCTTCGCCCGCAGCAATGGTCGTGGTGCAGTAGATCTTGTGCTGCAGCGCGTTGCGACGAATGGAGTAGGAATCGGCGATCGACTGGCGACCTTCCGTGGTGTTGATGATCAGCGTGACTTCGTCATTCTTGATCATGTCGACCACGTGTGGACGACCCTCGGTCACTTTGTTCACGCGGCGCACTTTCAGCCCCGCCGCCTCGATCAGCTTGGCAGTGCCGGCAGTGGCAACCACTTCGAAGCCCAAGTTGATCAGATCACGGGCCACACCTGCAACCAGTGGCTTGTCGTCATCACGCACGCTGATGAACGCTGTGCCGCCAGTCGGCAATACTTCGCTGGCGCCCATTTGTGCCTTGGCGAAGGCTTCACCGAAGGTATCGCCCACGCCCATGACTTCACCGGTCGACTTCATTTCCGGGCCGAGGATCGGATCGACGCCAGGGAACTTGGCGAACGGGAACACCGCCTCTTTCACGCTATAGAAGTTCGGAATGATTTCCTTGGTGAAACCAAGCTCTTTCAGGGTTTTGCCAGCCATGACCCGTGCCGCGATCATTGCCAGGGAAACACCGATGCACTTGGAAACGAACGGCACGGTACGGGAAGCACGAGGGTTGACTTCGATGACGTAGATGTCTTCGCCCTGCAGCGCCAACTGCACGTTCATCAGGCCGATAACGCCCAGTTCCAGGGCCATTTTCTTGACCTGCTCGCGCATCTCATCCTGGATATGCGCCGGCAGCGAGTAAGGCGGCAGCGAGCAAGCGGAGTCACCGGAGTGAACACCGGCCTGCTCGATGTGCTGCATGATCGCGCCGATCACCACGTCCTTGCCATCGCTGACCGCATCCACGTCCATTTCGATGGCGCAGTTGAGGAAGTGGTCCAGCAGCACCGGGCTGTCGTTGGAGACCTGGACCGCTTCACGCAGGTAACGCTTGAGCTCGTCTTCCTGGTAGACGATCTCCATCGCGCGGCCGCCCAGTACATAGGACGGACGCACCACCAGTGGATAACCGATCTTCGCGGCGGCACGAATCGCTTCGTCTTCGCTGCGCACGGTGGCGTTTGGCGGCTGGCGCAGGTTCAGGCGCTCGACCATCTGCTGGAAGCGCTCACGATCTTCGGCACGGTCGATGGCATCCGGGCTGGTGCCGATGATCGGCACGCCGGCGGCTTCAAGGGCGCGAGCCAGTTTCAACGGGGTCTGGCCGCCGTACTGGACGATCACGCCTTTTGGCTTCTCGACACGGACGATTTCCAGCACGTCTTCCAGGGTCACTGGCTCGAAGTACAGGCGATCGGAGGTGTCGTAGTCGGTGGACACGGTTTCCGGGTTGCAGTTGACCATGATGGTCTCGTAACCGTCGTCGCGCAGGGCCAGTGCCGCGTGTACGCAGCAGTAGTCGAACTCGATACCCTGGCCGATCCGGTTAGGACCGCCACCCAGGATCATGATCTTGTCCCGGGTCGATGGCGCGGCTTCGCACTCTTCTTCGTACGTGGAATACAGATAGGCGGTGTCGGTGGCGAACTCGGCCGCGCAGGTGTCGACGCGCTTGTAGACCGGGAACACGTCCAGCTTGTGACGATGGGCGCGCAGGCTCTTCTCGGTCACACCCAGCAGCTTGGCCAGGCGCATGTCGGAGAAACCTTTGCGCTTGAGGCGGAACATCATGTCGTGGTCGATGCTGGACATGCCCAGGGTCTTGACCTTCTCTTCTTCCTTGATCAGATCTTCGATCTGTACCAGGAACCAAGGGTCGATCATGTTCATGCCGAATATCTGCTCGACGCTCATGCCCGCGCGGAAAGCATCGGCCACGTACCAGATGCGCTCGGCGCCCGGTACGGTCAGCTCGCGCTTGAGCTCGCTCATGCTTTCCGGATTGCTCAGGTCCAGCTTCGGATCCAGACCGCAGACGCCGACTTCCAGACCGCGAAGGGCTTTCTGCAGGGATTCCTGGAAGGTCCGGCCGATGGCCATGACTTCACCGACCGACTTCATTTGAGTGGTCAGGCGGGCATCGGCCTTGGCGAATTTCTCGAAGGCGAAGCGTGGCAGCTTGGTCACAACGTAGTCGATGGACGGCTCGAAGGACGCCGGGGTCTTGCCGCCGGTGATGTCGTTCGACAGCTCGTCCAGGGTGTAGCCCACAGCCAGCTTGGCAGCAACCTTGGCGATCGGGAAACCAGTGGCTTTCGACGCCAGGGCCGAAGAACGGGACACCCGCGGGTTCATCTCGATGACCACCATGCGACCGGTATTCGGACAGATGCCGAACTGGACGTTGGAGCCGCCGGTTTCCACGCCGATCTCGCGCAGCACCGCCAGGGAGGCGTTACGCAAGATCTGGTATTCCTTGTCGGTCAGGGTCTGGGCCGGTGCGACGGTGATCGAGTCACCGGTGTGCACGCCCATCGGGTCGAAGTTCTCGATGGAGCAGACGATGATGCAGTTGTCCTTTTTGTCGCGGACAACTTCCATTTCATATTCTTTCCAGCCGATCAGGGATTCGTCGATCAGCAGCTCCTTGGTCGGCGACAAGTCGAGACCACGGGCGCAGATTTCTTCGAACTCTTCACGGTTGTAGGCGATGCCGCCACCGGTGCCGCCCATGGTGAAGGACGGACGGATGATGCACGGGAAGCCGAGGCGTTCCAGGACGGCGTTGGCCTCTTCCATGCTGTGGGCGATGCCCGAGCGTGGGCAGTCCAGGCCGATGGATTTCATCGCCTTGTCGAAACGCGAACGATCTTCGGCCTTGTCGATGGTGTCGGCGTTGGCACCGATCATTTCTACACCGAACTTCTCCAGGACGCCTTCGCGCTCCAGGTCCAGGGCGCAGTTCAGCGCAGTCTGGCCACCCATGGTCGGCAGCAGCGCGTCCGGGCGCTCTTTCTCGATGATCTTGGCGACGGTCTGCCACTTGATCGGTTCGATGTAGGTGGCGTCGGCCATGGCCGGGTCGGTCATGATGGTGGCCGGGTTGGAGTTCACCAGGATGACGCGGTAGCCCTCTTCGCGCAGGGCTTTACAGGCCTGGGCGCCGGAGTAGTCGAATTCGCAGGCCTGGCCGATCACGATCGGGCCAGCGCCAAGAATCAGGATGCTTTTTATGTCTGTACGTTTTGGCATGGGTTTGTCACTCAAATCCGCAGGTCAGTCGGCTAGGCCGTCGAACAATCTTTGAAGCGCCCGTGGGGGCCACCGCGTTCGGGGCCGCCCTCGGGCTTCGCGCGGTCAGCGTCGCTTGGCCATCTCATTGATGAAGCGATCGAACAGCGGCGCCACATCGTTCGGGCCCGGGCTCGCTTCAGGGTGGCCCTGGAAGCTGAACGCGCTCTTGTCGGTACGCTCGATACCTTGCAGCGTGCCGTCGAACAGCGACTTGTGGATCGCGCGAACGTTGGCCGGCAGGGTCGCTTCATCCACGGCAAAACCGTGGTTCTGGCTGGTGATCATCACCACGCCGGTGTCCAGGTCTTGGACCGGGTGGTTCGCACCGTGGTGGCCGTGGCCCATTTTCAGGGTCTTGGCGCCCGAAGCGAGGGCCAGCAACTGGTGACCGAGGCAGATACCGAATACCGGGATCTCGGTTTCCAGCACGTCCTTGATCGCCTGGATCGCGTAGTCGCAAGGCTCCGGGTCACCCGGGCCGTTGGACAGGAACACGCCGTCGGGCTTGAGGGCCAGGACGTCGGCGGCCGGGGTTTGCGCCGGAACCACGGTGACGCGGCAGCCACGCTCGACCAGCATGCGCAGGATGTTCAGCTTGACGCCGTAGTCGTACGCCACCACGTGGTACGGCAGTTCGGAAGCCTCGATCGTCGCGTGACTGTCGGTCTTCAGGTCCCAGACCGTGGAGCGCCACTCGTACTGCGTCTTGGTGCTGACGACTTTCGCCAGGTCCATGCCCTTGAGGCCAGGAAAACCCTGGGCAGCGGCGATGGCGGCTTCTTCGGAAATGTTGTCGCCGGCCATGATGCAGCCGTTCTGCGCGCCTTTTTCCCGAAGGATGCGGGTCAGGCGACGGGTGTCGATACCGGCGATCGCCACGACGTTGTTGGCTTTCAGGTAATCGGACAGGGACATCGTGTTACGCCAGTTGCTCGCTACCAGCGGCAAGTCACGAATGACCAGGCCGGCGGACCAGACACGATCGGACTCGGCGTCTTCCGGCGTGGTGCCGGTGTTGCCGATGTGCGGGTAAGTCAGGGTAACGATTTGCTGGGCGTAGGAAGGATCGGTAAGAATTTCCTGATAGCCGGTCATTGCGGTGTTAAACACCACCTCACCAACGGTCTGACCGTCGGCTCCAATGGCTTCGCCGCGAAAAATGCTGCCATCAGCAAGGGCGAGTATGGCTGGCTTAGTCAAGAAGACCTCCCGTAAATAAAGCCTGAAAGGGCGATCGCAGGTTGTAAAAAAGCGGAGTGACGTATGGACACGTCACCCCGCTTGTTCACTGAATTATTCTGCGCGCTTTTAGTGGACACACTAAAGCTGTAGCTTACAGAAAAAGGCTTTTTTGGTCCACCGCTAATGAGCCTTAAAGGCAGGGGAATGCGACAGGTCGTCGCGAGGCGGTGTAAAACGGGGCTCAGTATAACCTGAACCCCGCCTCCAGGGACATCAACGCAGGTCGAGAACGTCCTGCATGTCGTACAAACCAGGCTCGCGCCCATCCAGCCACAACGCGGCACGCACGGCGCCCTTGGCGAAGGTCATCCGGCTCGACGCCTTGTGGGTGATCTCCAGGCGCTCGCCTTCGGTGGCGAACAACACGGTATGGTCACCCACCACGTCACCACCACGCACGGTCGCGAAGCCGATGGTGTCGCGCTCGCGAGCACCGGTATGCCCCTCGCGCCCATACACGGCGACCTGCCGCAGATCCCGCCCCAGCGCATCGGCAATTACTTCACCCATGCGCAAGGCCGTTCCCGAAGGCGCATCGATCTTGTGCCGGTGATGGGCCTCGATGATTTCGATATCCGCATCGTCACCCAGGACCCGCGCCGTCAAGTCGAGCAATTTGAGCGACAGGTTCACGCCCACGCTGAAATTCGCCGCAAACACGATTGGAATGTCCTTGCCAGCTTCGGCCAGCAACTGCTTCTGGGCCGCATCCAGACCGGTCGTACCGATAACCATGGCCTTGCCTGCCTTGCGGCAGACGGCAAGGTTCTTCAGCATGACTTCCGGCAAGGTGAAATCAATGAGGACGTCAAATTCGTCGATCACCTTTTCCAGTCCACCGGACATCGGCACGCCGATACGCCCAATCGAGGCCAATTCGCCAGCGTCGGCTCCGACCAGGGTGCTGTCAGGCCGGACGATGGCAGCCGTCAGTCCCGACAGCGGCGAACGCTGCTGCACCGCCTCGACCAACGCCTTGCCCATGCGCCCGGCGGCGCCCATCACTGCTATACGTCGCATGCGGACTCCTTAGAGATCGCCGAAGAAGCGCTTCACGCCTTCGAACCAGCCAGTGGTTTTTGGCGAGTGGCTGTTGTCATCCGCAAGGGAGCTGCGGAACTCCTCAAGCAACTCTCGCTGGCGCCGGCTCAGGTTGACCGGGGTTTCCACCGCCACACGACACATCAGGTCGCCCGCACCGCCGCCCCGCACTGGCGCGACGCCCTTGCCGCGAATCCGGAACTGTTTGCCGGTCTGCGTGCCTTCAGGGATCTTCAGCTTGACGCGACCGTCGAGGGTCGGGATCTCAAGCTCGCCACCCAAGGCTGCATCGACAAAGCTGATCGGCACTTCACAGAACAGGTGCTTGCCGTCGCGCTGGAAGATCGCGTGCTCGCGCACATTGATCACGACGTACAAATCGCCCGTCGGGCCGCCCTGGGCCCCCGCCTCGCCTTCGCCAGACAAGCGAATGCGGTCGCCAGTATCGACACCGGCCGGCACCTTGACCGACAGCGTCTTGTATTCTTCGACGCGCCCTTCGCCGTGGCAGGAGTCGCACGGGTCGGAAATGATCTTGCCTTGACCGTGACACCGCGGGCAGGTCTGCTGGACCGAGAAGAAGCCCTGCTGCATGCGAACCTGGCCGATACCGCCACAGGTCGGGCAGGTCACGGGCGAGGAACCCTTCTTGGCCCCCGAGCCATCGCACGGCTTGCAGTTGACCAGCGTCGGGACACGGATATTGACCGTCGTGCCGCGCACCGCTTCTTCCAGGTTAAGCTCCAGCGTGTAGCGCAGGTCACTGCCACGCTGGGCGCCACCACGGGCACCGCCGCGACCACCGCCGAAAAAATCGCTGAAAACATCGCCGAAGATGTCGGAGAAGTTCTGGCCGCCGAAACCGGCGCCACCGCCGCCCATGCTTGGGTCGACACCGGCATGACCGTACTGGTCGTAGGCCGCGCGCTTACTGGAGTCGGACAGGACTTCGTAAGCCTCGTTGGCTTCCTTGAACATCTCTTCCGACGCTTTGTCGCCGGGATTACGGTCCGGGTGATGCTTCATCGCCAGGCGACGATAAGCCTTTTTCAGCTCTGCCTCGCTGGCACCGCGCTCGACACCCAATACTTCGTAAAAATCACGCTTTGCCATTAGTCTTTGCACTCTTATAGGACGTTCGGCAAACCTCTCCTGAACCTTGCCAAACTCGTTGAGCCCCAATACAGGCCCGGACCCAACTCACGTCAATTCAACGATCCTGGTCGTAGGCTTTGTAGGAAAAGTGCCTGCGCGACGTCTCCTACAATCCAAATCTTTCAGCCAGGGCCCCGGCCAAAATGCGGTGCTCATCGCCCGAAAAGCAGGAGCATTCCCGAACACACCGCCAACACCCGAACACTGTCGCATGTTGTAAAAATTCGCTGGCTCCAGACACGCCAACGCGGGAGCAAGCTCCCGCGCGGCGACATCCTACCAGCCACCGCACAAATGCAGTCAACCGGCCGACCAACAAGCGATTACTTGTTGTCTTTCACTTCTTCGAACTCAGCGTCGACGACGTCGTCGGCTTTTTCAGCCGATTCGCCTTGCTGCGCGGCGCCTTCAGCTGGCTGAGCCTGTTCGGCGTACATCTTCTGAGCCACTGGAGCGGAGACTTTCGACAATTCTTCGATCTTCGCCTCGATGGCCGCCTTGTCGTCACCTTTGACAGCCGCTTCAAGGGCAACCACGGCTGCCTCGATAGCGGTTTTCTCTTCAGCGGTCACTTTCTCGCCAGCATCGGCAACCATCTTGCGAGTCGAGTGCACCAGAGCGTCACCCTGATTGCGAGCGCTTGCCAGCTCTTCGAACTTGCGGTCTTCCTCGGCGTTGACTTCAGCATCGCGGACCATTTGCTGAATTTCTTCCTCGGACAGACCGGAGTTGGCCTTGATCACGATCGACTGGGTCTTGCCGGTCGCCTTGTCTTTCGCGCCGACGTGCAGGATGCCGTTGGCGTCGATGTCGAAGGTCACCTCGATCTGTGGCACGCCACGTGGTGCCGGTGGAATCTCGGCCAGGTCGAACTTGCCCAGGGACTTGTTCTGGGCAGCTTGCTTGCGCTCGCCTTGCAGAACGTGGATGGTCACGGCGCTCTGGTTGTCATCGGCAGTCGAGAACACCTGGGATTTCTTGGTAGGAATCGTGGTGTTTTTCTCGATCAGCGCTGTCATCACGCCACCCATGGTTTCGATACCCAGGGTCAGCGGGCTTACGTCCAGCAGCAGAACGTCTTTCACGTCACCGGCGAGAACGGCGCCCTGGATAGCTGCACCCATGGCAACGGCTTCGTCAGGGTTCACATCCTTGCGAGCTTCTTTACCGAAGAAATCGGTAACCAGCTTCTGCACCAGTGGCATACGGGTCTGACCGCCGACCAGGATCACGTCGTTGATCGAACCCACGTCGATACCGGCATCCTTCATCGCAATGCGGCAAGGTTCGATGGTGCGCTGAACCAGGTCTTCCACCAGCGCTTCGAGCTTGGCGCGGGAGATTTTTACGTTCAGGTGCTTAGGACCGGTAGCGTCTGCAGTGATGTACGGCAGGTTCACGTCGGTCGACTGGCTCGAGGACAGTTCGATCTTGGCTTTTTCAGCGGCCTCTTTCAGGCGCTGCATGGCCAGCGGGTCACCCTTGAGGTTCATGCCGCTTTCTTTCTTGAACTCGTCGACGAGGTAGTCGATCAGGCGGATGTCGAAGTCTTCACCACCGAGGAAAGTGTCACCGTTGGTGGCCAACACTTCGAACTGGTGCTCACCGTCGACTTCCGCGATTTCGATCACGGAAACGTCGAAAGTACCGCCACCCAGGTCATAAACGATCACGGTGTGATCGCCCTTGGCCTTGTCCATGCCGTAGGCCAGAGCCGCCGCGGTAGGTTCGTTGATGATACGTTTTACGTCCAGGCCTGCGATGCGGCCGGCGTCTTTGGTCGCCTGGCGCTGGCTATCGTTGAAATAGGCAGGGACAGTGATGACCGCTTCAGTCACCGCTTCGCCGAGATAGTCTTCGGCGGTCTTCTTCATCTTCTTCAGAATTTCTGCCGAGATCTGTGGCGGGGCCATTTTCTGGCCGTTCACTTCAACCCAGGCGTCGCCATTGTCAGCCTTGGCGATTTTGTAAGGCACCATCTTGATGTCTTTCTGAACAACTTCTTCGTCGAACTTGCGACCGATCAGACGCTTGACCGCGTACAGGGTGTTATGCGGATTGGTCACAGCCTGACGCTTGGCGGACTGGCCCACCAGGATCTCGCCGTCGTTGGCGTATGCGATGATCGACGGCGTGGTGCGCGCGCCTTCAGCGTTTTCAATAACCTTGGCCTTGCCGTTTTCCAGCACGGAGACGCACGAGTTGGTGGTCCCCAGGTCGATGCCGATAATCTTGCCCATGTTAACTCTCCCGGAACTTGAATTTTGTTGCCGCAGCAGTGGTGGCTAACTGCGGTAGTACTTAAACGCTTGACTTCTTAATGGGGCCGTTGCGCCCGATTTCAAGCCTGCTCATCAATAGAAGGCGAAACCGGAGCTGGCGCCTTGCTGACCACAACCATGGCCGGGCGCAGCAAACGGCCGTTGAGCAGGTAGCCCTTCTGGAAAACCTTCAGCACGCTGTTTGGCTCGACATCCGCACTTTCCTGCATCGCCATCGCCTGGTGATGTTCGGCGTTGAAGGGTTCGCCGTGTGGATCGATCGCTTCAAGCTGATAGCGCTTGAGGGTGTCCTGGAACATTTTCAGGGTCAGCTCGATGCCTTCACGCATCGGACGGATGTTCTCGTCGTCCGGGTTGGACAGTTCCAGACCGCGCTCCAGGCTGTCGATGATCGGCAGCAGGTCGCCGGCGAAACGTTCCAAGGCAAACTTGTGGGCCTTCTCTACGTCTTGCTCGGCGCGACGGCGAACGTTCTGCAGGTCGGCGGCTACACGCAACGCCTGATCCTGCGCACCGGCCAGTTGCTCCTCGAGCACTTGTACACGTGCCGACAGGTCTTCACCCGAGTCCTGGGGAGCCTGATTGGCGTCTAGATTTTGCGTGTCCTGCGTCTGTTCGTCAGCCATAGATTTCTCCTTTCAACTTCGTCCGCGAGCTCGACTCGCGCTTCTGCCCCGGTATATGGGGCCGGGTTTTCAAGCTTCAAGGGTCATCTGACGAATTAACCCTACAAAAGGCAGCAGCATGGTCATTCCTTGAAGCACTAAGAATTTCGCCGTCCCAAGCAAATCGAGCTAAGCGCAGGCATTGTCAGGCCGAAACAAAACACTGTATAAATAACCAGACCTAAAGCCTGGGAGCGGCCTTATGCTGGTGCACCTGTCCGTACACAACTACGCCATCGTCGAACATCTCGACCTCGAACTCGATCGGGGCATGAGCGTGATTACCGGTGAAACCGGCGCGGGCAAGTCGATCATGCTCGACGCCCTGGGCCTGACGCTGGGCGACCGTGCCGATAGCGGCGTGGTGCGTCCCGGAGCGGACAAGGCCGACATCCTGGCAACCTTCGACCTGATCGATATTCCCGAAGCCAGCACGTGGCTGGCCGAACGCGACCTGGACACCGATGGCCTGTGCATCCTGCGCCGGGTCATCACCGCCGAGGGCCGCTCCCGAGGCTATATCAATGGCACGCCCTGCCCATTGGGCGACCTCAAGGCCCTGGGTGAGCTGCTGATTGATATTCACAGCCAGCATGAACATCAATCCCTGCTCAAGACCGATACCCATCGCCGACTGCTCGACGAATACGCAGGCGCCACAGACCTGGCGCGCCAGGTTCAACTGGCCGCCCAGCGCTGGCGGCAAACCCGGCAGGAACTGGATCGCCTCTCCAACTCTGGCGACGAACAGCGCGCTCGTCACCAGTTGTTGAGCTACCAGCTGGAAGAGCTGGAGAACCTGGCCCTGGGTGAAAACGAGCTGGAGGAATTGGAACAGGAACACAAGAACCTGACCAACGCCGAGGCGCTGCTGGGTATTTGCCGCCAGGTCGTTGAACAGTGCAGCGAAAGCGATTCAGGCAATGTGCTCAACGCCCTGACAGCGAGCCTGAACCGGCTATCCAGCGTCAGCAACTCCGTAGGCGCCCTGAACGAAGCAACGAACCTGCTGACCAGCGCACAGATACAGGTCGAGGAAGCCGTCGGCGAGCTGAACCGGTTCCTCGATCATTTCGACGCCGACCCGGCACGCCTGCAATACCTCGAAGAACGCCTGGATACCATTTACACGCTCGCCCGCAAGCACCGCGTCCAGCCGACCGATGTCGTCGAGCTGCAGCAACGCCTGCTGGAAGAACTTGAAACCCTGAACGCCAATGATGAATCCATCGAGCGCCTCGGCGACGAACTGGCGTCCTACGCGCGTCATTATCAGGAAAAAGCCACTGAGCTCAGCCAACTGCGCCGCCAGGCCGCGACAGGGCTGGCCAATGCCGTGGAGCAGGAAATCCAGCGGCTGGGCATGCCAGGCGGGCGTTTTACCATCGAGCTGCACCCCAACGCCGGCGACGAACTCCTGCCCAACGGACTGGAACAGGTCGAGCTGCTGGTCAGCGCCAACCCCGGGCAGCCGCTCAAGGCGCTGGCCAAAGTGGCGTCCGGGGGCGAGCTGTCACGCATCAGCCTGGCTATCCAGGTCATCACCGCACAAACCTCACGAGTACCTACATTGGTATTTGACGAAGTGGACGTAGGGATCGGCGGTCCGACAGCGGAAATTGTCGGCCAATTGCTCCGCAGGCTGGGCGAACGCGGCCAGGTCCTGACCGTTACCCACCTGCCCCAGGTCGCAGCCCAGGGACACCAGCACCTGTTTGTGCACAAGGTGCGCGGTGAAGACGCTACTCGCACCGCCGTGTCCAAGCTCAACAAGCATGAACGCGTGGAAGAAGTGGCGCGGATGCTGGGGGGCATCGACCTGACCAAGGAGTCCTTGGCGCACGCCAAGAAAATGGTGATCGCGGCAAAAATCTAAAGGACACCGCAAAGCAAGAAGGCGACCCGAGGGTCGCCTTCTTTCGTTTTGGGAGTATTTAAATCCCGCGACGAGCTTATTTGCGCTTGCGCACGTGCAAGACGAGATGGTGATCGATCAGCTCGAAACCATACTCCTCAGCAATCGCTTTTTGCAGCTTCTCGATTTCAGGACTGACGAACTCGATAACTTCACGGGTTTCCACATCCACCATATGGTCATGGTGTTCACCGTCAGCCAATTCAAAGACAGCATGACCGCCATCAAAATTATGACGAGCCACCAGCCCCGCAGCTTCGAACTGAGTCAGAACACGGTAAACCGTGGCCAGACCGACGTCCTCGCCAGCTTCCATGAGCGCCTTGTAGACGTCTTCGGCACTCATGTGGCGTTGCTCTGCGGAATCGAGCATTTGCAGAATCTTGACCCTTGGCAGGGTCACTTTGAGGCCGGCTTTGCGTAGTTCGCTATTTTCAACCATGGTCAGCTTTCTCGCGATGCTGCTTCGCAGCTTCTCTTATTGCGGGTATGATCGGCGTTTACGTTGTCCCAGCCAAGATAGTGGAAGTCGCCCACCGATGCAAAACACCAAGCTCTTGCTAACCAGTTTCACCTTCGTGGGACTGCTCGCACTCGCCGGTTGTTCATTCCCCGGGGTTTACAAAATCGACATCCAGCAGGGCAATGTCGTCACGCAGGACATGATAGACCAGTTACGCCCGGGAATGACCCGTCGGCAAGTACGGTTTATCATGGGCAACCCCCTGCTGACCGACACGTTCCATGCCGATCGCTGGGATTACCTGTACAGCTTGCAGCCAGGTGGCGGTGAGCGGCAACAAGAACGCATCAGCGTTATCTTCAATGCCAATGATCAGCTTGTCAGCCTGTCGGGTGATTTCATGCCGGGCGTAAGCCGCGATGAAGCCATCATGGGCAAGGACAGCGGCACGACCGTGACCGACCCGACCCAGAACGCCGAACAGCCAAAACCGGAAAAACCGGCCAAGCCAGGTTCGCTGCTGGATCAGATCCAGAAAGACGTGGACAAAGTCGAGACCGTGCCTGTGCCGACTCCGGAGCCACTGGATACGTCACCGCAATAAATCGCGACAAGAAAAAACCCGGCATGCCGGGTTTTTTCATGCCTGCAATTCAGTCCGGCTATTGATCCGCCTGACGCGCCTGGGCGGCCTTGGCCGCACGCAGGCGCCGAATTTCCTTCGGATCAGCCAGCAAAGGTCGATAAATCTCAAGCCGATCCGCCGGCTGGACCACCTGCCGGTCCGGATCGGCAACCACTTTGCCAAAAATCCCGACAGGGCAAGTGGTCAGGTCCAGCTCCGGAAACTCCTCGGCAACGCCCGACACGATCAATGCGGCGCGAACAGACGTTCCTTCGTCGACCTTGAATGAGCGCAAGACCTGGCGATCGGTAGCGGCATACACCACTTCTATCTCGATCAACGCTTGAGCTCGGCGTTTTGCTTGGCCCGCTGGCAAAACGCGTCAACCAGGGTATTGGCCGCCTGATTGAACAGCGGGCCCAGCGTCGCACGTACCAGTGGCCCGGCATAATCAAATGACAGGTCCAGGCTGATCTTGCAGGCCTTCTCGCCAAGCGGCTTGAACACCCATACGCCATGAAGCTGATTGAAAGGGCCTTCTTCGAGGTTCATCTCGATGGATTGTCCAGGCACCAAGGTATTGCGAGTGACGAAATGCTGGCTCAATCCACCCTTGGCGACATTGAGACTGGCGCGCATATGGGTTTCGGAGCTTTCGAGCACCTCGGCGGACGAGCACCACGGCAGGAACTGCGGATAACTCGCCACGTCGTTGACCAGGTCATAGAGCGCCTGCGCCGGATAAGGCAGCAAGGCCGAGCGTTGAATATGTGTCGTCATGCAAGCGTCACTTCCACAGCTGGGCGGCAAACACTACAAGAATGCCGATGGGCGCCACATAGCGCATCAAGAACAGGCTCAGGGCGAACAGCACCGGACTGCGCAGCGACAACTCGTCACGTACGGCTTCGCGCCCCATGACCCACCCTGCAAACACCACGAAACACAAACCTCCCAAGGGCAGCATGATCCGCGATGTAAAGAAATCAATCACTCCGAAGAAATCCAGTCCCCCGGCAGCTCCCCACTGGTAGAGGTGGAACAGGCCGTCTTCGTTCACGAAAAACTTTGCCTGCTTCCATATATTGAAGGAAAAAACCGTGCCCAGCCCCACGAACCAGCAAGTAAAGGCCAGCCAGAAGGTGACCCAGGCGCGGCTCAGGCGGGTTCGTTCCACAAGATAAGCCACCATCGGCTCAAGCAGGGAAATGGCTGAACTCCAGGCTGCGATAGCCACCAGGACAAAAAACACCACCCCCATGACTTGGCCGAACGCCATGCTGCCGAAGGCAAAAGGCAGGCTGACGAACATCAATCCCGGCCCTTCGCTGGGGTTCAGGCCGGCGGCAAACACAATCGGGAACAATGCCACCCCAGCCAACAACGATACAAAGGTGTCCAGCAACGCGACCCCGACAACGGTCTTGGTCAGAGACGCATTCTTCGGCATGTAGGCGCCATAGATCATGATCGAGCCGACTCCCACGCTGAGGGAAAAAAATGCGTGGCCCATGGCCGGCAACAAGCCATCCATGACTTTCTCCGGCTTGAAGTCGAACATGAAATGCACGCCTTCCATGAAGTGGCCCGTGGTCATGCTGTAGCCCAGCAACACCAGGATCATCACGAACAGGAGTGGCATCATGATCCGCAGGCTGCGCTCAAGCCCGGCGACCACGCCTCGGGCAATCACCACGGCAGAGAGCACCAGGAAAAGTGTGTGCCAAAGCGTCAGCCTCCACGGATCGGCGATCACATTGCCGAAGTAGGCCCCCACCTCATCGGGCGTCGCACCTTGGAAATCCCCACGCCCCATGTCGATGATGTAGTCCAGCGACCAGCCACCCACCACGCTGTAGAAGGACAGGATCAGCAACGCCGTGATCATCCCGGCGAACGCGCCCCATGACCACTTCGGCGAGTGCCCAGCCTCTACCGCCAACACCTTCAAGGCGTTGGCCGGGCTCTGTCGGGCGCGACGACCAATCAACGTTTCCGCCAGCATCACCGGCGCGCCGATGAGGACGATGCACGCCAGGAACATCAATACGAAAGCTCCGCCGCCATAGACGCCGACCATGTACGGAAACTTCCAGATACTACCCAGGCCCACGGCCGAACCGGTCGCGGCGAGTATGAAGACCCAGCGGCTAGCCCAACTGCCGTGGACAGAAACCTTGTCTGTCGACATCGTGATCACGCCCAAGCGTTCAAAAAAGAGGCCGCATTGTCCGGGATTCACGCAACCTGCTCAAGCACACCGCTTCACCGTAGCCGACACGCACGCAACTGCCTATAATGCCGCCCCTATGGCTAAACAGAAGAAACACCCCACAGGGACCATCGCGCAAAACAAAAAGGCGCGACACGATTACTTCATCGAACAACGTTTCGAGGCTGGCATGGTCCTGGCCGGCTGGGAAGTAAAGAGTTTGCGTGCCGGCAAGGCGCAACTGGTCGACAGTTATGTCTTGCTCAAGGACGGCGAAGCGTGGCTGCTCGGCAGTCATATCACGCCGCTGACCACCGCCAGCACCCATGTCATTGCCGACCCAGTGCGGTCGCGCAAGCTGCTGCTGAACAAGCGCGAGCTGGAGAAGCTCTTTGCTTCCGTGCAGCAGAAGGGTTATGCGTGCGTCTGCACGTCGCTGTACTGGAGCAAGCACTTGATCAAGTGTGAAATTGCCCTGGGCAAGGGCAAGAAGGAATACGACAAGCGCGATACCGAACGCGAACGCGACGCCGGTCGCGAGTTGCAGCGCGCGGTGCGCAACAAGGGCAAGGAAGACTAAGCCCTCGATCTTTGTGGGAGCGAGCTTGCTCGCGATGGCGTCGTCACATCCGCTGTAGATGGGTCTGACAGACCGTCTTCGCGAGCAGGCTCGCTCCCACAGATTCAACAATCATGATCAGATCCCCTTGCGCCGCTCCGCCCGCGCCATCCGCTGCACTTCCTGCCGCACCTCTTCCAGGACTTCCTGCACATACAGGATATGTCGGCTGGAGACTTCCCGCGCCAGCTCGGCGTGCCCGTCCATGATGGCTTGATACAGCTCGCGATGCTGACTGATCAGCATGTCGCGCGTCTCGCTGCGCTGCTTGTACATGCCACCGATATTGGTCACCACGTTGCGCTTGAGCAGGTCGAACAGTCCGCGAATGGTGTGCAGCAAGACAGCGTTATGGCTGGCCTCGGCGATCGCCAGGTGGAAACGTGCATCCGCCGCACCCTCCTCCGCCCGACTCACTTCTTCGTGGCGCGAATAACAATCCTGCAACGCTTCGAACGCGGTCGTCAGTCGCTCGCGGTCGACTTCCGTAGCGCGCAGTGCTGCGTAATAAGCGCAGGATGCTTCCAAGGTATGACGAAACTCCAATAAGTCGCGCTGTGCTTCGGGATTGCTTTCCAAGAGCTGCAGCAGCGGATCACTGAAGGTCGAGCCCAGCGACTCCACCACATAGTTGCCGCCGCCCTGGCGACTGATCAGCAAGCCTTTGGCCGTCAGCTTCTGGATCGCTTCACGCAGCGAAGGGCGTGATACGCCGAACTGCTCGGCCAGGGTCCGCTCGGCCGGCAGGCGCTCACCTGACTTCAGCGTGCCCTCGAGGATCATGCCTTCAAGCCGCTCGACAATATCGTCAGACAAACGGCGCTGACGAATCTGATCAAACCCCATAACTCAATTCTCCACGATCCCGACGGCTCGCCGGGCTCTCTATTCTGGCCCATCCGGGCCTTGTCCACACCCACCAAAAACCGCCAATGCCTGCAGATTAGATGTGATCTGCACCGCTTATTCGACGAAAGTTTCAGGGCGGCAAATTGACACACGACAACCAAGGCTTTTACCCTAGCCGACAGCGCTTGTAAATTGGTATTACCAATTAACCAAAAACGCTGACCAGTGCCTGACCAACAACAATTAGGGGCTCACCCAATATGCAAACCTGGCAACAGCTTTACAGCCCGCTCGGCAGCCTAGGCTTGTCCGCACTCGCGGCCGTCATTCCCATCGTGTTTTTCTTCCTGGCCCTGGCGGTGTTTCGCCTGAAGGGACACGTGGCCGGTAGTATCACCCTGGCCCTGGCGATTGCCGTGGCGATCTTCGCGTTCAACATGCCTGCAGATATGGCTTTTGCCGCCGCCGGCTATGGTTTTGCCTACGGTTTGTGGCCCATCGCCTGGATCATCGTCGCCGCAGTGTTCCTCTACAAACTCACGGTCAAGAGCGGCCAGTTCGAGGTCATCCGCAGCTCGGTGCTGTCGATTACCGATGACCAACGCCTGCAAGTGCTGTTGATCGGCTTTTGCTTCGGCGCATTCCTCGAAGGTGCCGCCGGTTTCGGCGCACCCGTGGCAATCACCGCGGCCCTGCTGGTCGGCCTGGGCTTCAACCCCTTGTATGCCGCTGGCCTGTGCCTGATCGCCAACACGGCACCGGTCGCCTTTGGCGCGCTGGGTATCCCGATCATCGTGGCCGGGCAGGTCACCGGGATCGACGCGTTCAAGATCGGCGCCATGACCGGTCGCCAACTGCCGTTGTTGTCGCTATTCGTGCCGTTCTGGCTGGTGTTCATGATGGACGGCCTGCGTGGCGTGCGGGAAACCTGGCCGGCGGCGCTGGTGGCAGGCTTGAGCTTCGCCATCACCCAGTATTTCACGTCGAACTTCATCGGCCCGGAACTGCCGGACATCACGTCCGCCCTCGCCAGCCTGATTTCCTTGACGCTGTTCCTGAAAGTCTGGCAGCCCAAGCGCACCGCAGGCGCCCAGATTGCGGGCGCCACCTCCAGCGCAACAGTCACCGCCAGCGCCGGTG
Organism: Pseudomonas alvandae; assembly: GCF_019141525.1. GTDB lineage: Bacteria > Pseudomonadota > Gammaproteobacteria > Pseudomonadales > Pseudomonadaceae > Aquipseudomonas > Aquipseudomonas alvandae. The sequence continues at coordinate 1,140,742 of NZ_CP077080.1, read as the reverse complement.
GTTTCGGCCAGCCGCGCAGCACCGTGGCGTCGCCCTACAGCCTGGGGGAAATCATCAAGGCCTGGTCGCCTTTCCTGATTCTCACCGTGCTGGTCACGATCTGGACCTTGAAACCCTTCAAGGCGATGTTCGCCGCGGGTGGCTCGATGTACGCCTGGGTGTTCAACTTCGCTATTCCGCACCTGGATCAATTGGTCATCAAGTCCGCACCTATCGTGGTCAACCCGACCGCCATCCCGGCCGTGTTCAAGCTTGATCCGATTTCCGCCACCGGTACGGCGATTTTCTTCTCAGCGCTGATCTCGATGCTGGTATTGAAAATCAACGTCAGAACTGGTCTTACCACTTTCAAAGAGACCCTTTTCGAGTTGCGCTGGCCCATCCTGTCCATCGGCATGGTGCTGGCGTTCGCGTTTGTCACCAACTACTCCGGCATGTCCTCGACCATGGCCCTGGTATTGGCCGGCACTGGCGCGGCGTTCCCGTTCTTCTCGCCGTTCCTGGGTTGGCTGGGCGTGTTCCTGACCGGCTCCGATACGTCGTCCAACGCGCTGTTCAGCTCGCTGCAAGCCACCACCGCGCACCAGATCGGCGTCAACGACACCTTGCTGGTGGCGGCCAATACCAGCGGCGGCGTGACCGGCAAGATGATTTCGCCACAATCGATCGCCGTGGCCTGCGCGGCGACCGGGCTGGTAGGCAAGGAATCGGATCTGTTCCGTTTCACCCTGAAACACAGCCTATTCTTTGCAACGATCGTTGGCCTGATCACGCTGGCCCAGGCCTACTGGTTCACCGGCATGCTGGTTCACTAAGTACTACACGAAACACTGAAAAAACCGACGCCGAACCGTGATTCGGCGTCTGCTATTCACAACCGGGTCTGCAAGGCTGCTGAAAGATTTCCTCACTATATTCAGCAGCCTCAGCGGACGGATAACCGGGACCACCCGGAGACACGCCTGATGAGCGAGCTTTTTTACAACGCCGTACCGAACGCGACCCGTGTCGCCCCGCCCCTGCCCGAACCTCGGCAGTACCCCAGCGAGAAACCTCCTCGGGTCTACCTGTTCGGGACATGCGTGGTGGACCTGTTCTATCCCGAGGCCGGGATGGATGCGATTCATCTGCTCGAACGCGAAGGGATCCGAGTGGAGTATCCGCAAGGGCAAACGTGCTGCGGGCAGCCGGCGTACACGTCCGGATACACCGAGCAGGCGCGGACGGTGGCGCGGGCGCAACTGGCGTTGTTTGCCGGGGATTATCCGGTGGTCGTGCCGTCGGGCTCGTGCGCCGGCATGCTGCGTGAACATTACGCCGACTTGTTCAAGGACGAGCCGCAAACGCTCAAGCAGGTCCAGGCGCTGGCTGCCAGGACCTATGAGCTGGCCGAGTTCCTGTTGTTCGTCTGCAAGGTGCAATTGAACGACGGCGGCACGCCGGTGAAGGTTGCGCTGCATACGTCCTGCTCGGCACGCCGGGAAATGAATACCCACCTGCATGGCCGTGCGTTGTTGGCGCAGTTGCGCAATGTGGAACGCGTCGAACACAGTCATGAAAGTGAGTGCTGTGGTTTTGGTGGGACGTTCAGCGTTCGCATGCCGGAAATTTCCGGCGCGATGGTGGCCGACAAGACCCGGGCACTGAAGGAATCCGGCGCGCATCAGGTGGTCAGCGCCGATTGTGGGTGCTTGATGAATATCAATGGCGCCCTGGAAAAACAGCAGGAAGCGTTGCGCGGCCAACACCTGGCGAGCTTCCTCTGGCAGCGAACCGGAGGTGCCGCATGAGCACGCCGACGCTGATCCCGACCGTTGAAGTGGGGAATGATTTTCGCGCCCGCGCCCACAAGGCGCTGGACGACACGCAACTGCGAAATAACTTTCGCAGCGCGATGGATTCACTGATGACCAAACGGGCAACGTCTTTCAGCGATGCCCACGAAAGAGAACATTTGCGAGTGCTGGGCAACGCTGTCCGCGCCCGTGCGTTATCCAAGCTGCCCGACCTGCTCGAGCAACTTGAAAGCAACCTGACCCGCAACGGTGTGAAAGTACACTGGGCGGAAACGGTGGACGAAGCCAACGGCATCGTCCTTTCGATCATCCGCGCTCACGAGGCGCGGCAAGTGATCAAGGGCAAATCGATGGTCAGCGAAGAGATGGAGATGAACCATTTCCTCGAGGCTCGGGACATTGAATGTCTCGAATCCGACATGGGGGAATACATCGTCCAGCTCGATCACGAGAAGCCTTCACACATCATTATGCCGGCGATCCACAAGAATGCCGGTCAGGTCGCGTCCTTGTTCCACGACAAACTCGGCGTGGAGTACACCAAGGACGTTGACCAACTCATTCAGATCGGTCGCAAGGTCTTGCGGCAGAAATTCTTCGAAGCTGACATTGGCGTTTCCGGCGTCAACTTTGCCGTCGCCGAAACCGGCACCCTGCTGCTGGTGGAGAACGAGGGTAACGGGCGGATGTCCACCACGGTGCCGCCGGTGCACATTGCCGTGACTGGCATCGAAAAGGTCGTGGAAAACCTGCGCGATGTGGTGCCGCTGCTCTCGCTGCTGACCCGCTCGGCCCTCGGCCAACCGATCACCACCTACGTCAACATGATCTCCGGGCCGCGCAAGCCTGACGAACTGGACGGTCCCCAGGAAGTCCACCTGGTCTTGCTCGATAACGGTCGCAGCCAGGCGTTTGCCGACAGCGAACTGCGCCAGACCCTGAATTGCATCCGCTGCGGCGCCTGTATGAACCATTGCCCGGTCTATACCCGAATCGGTGGCCATGCCTACGGGGAGGTTTACCCAGGGCCTATCGGAAAAATCATCACACCGCACATGGTCGGCCTGGCGAAGGTGCCGGATCACCCGAGCGCATCTTCGCTGTGCGGAGCCTGCGGCGAAGTATGCCCGGTGAAGATTCCGATCCCAGCCCTGCTGCGGCGGCTGCGGGAGGAAAACGTCAAGGCGCCGGACAGTCCCAACCCGATCATGCGCGGCCAGGGCAGTAAATACTCGGCCAAGGAACGGTTCATCTGGAATGCCTGGGCCCGGCTAAACAGCTCGCCACGGCTGTACCGATTGTTTGCTTTCCTTGCCACACGCCTGCGCGCCCTGGCACCGCAAAATGTCGGCCCGTGGACGCAGAACCACAGCGCCCCGAAACCCGCCGCCCGCTCACTGCATGACCTGGCCCGCGACCACCTGAACCCGCAGGGAGACCGCTGATGAGCGCCAAGGAAAATATCCTCGCCAAGCTGCGTAAAAGCCTGACCGGCACCACGCCGGTTGCCGACACCTATGACGTTGAACTGGTGACGCAGACCTACCGCTATGCGCCTGAAGAACGCATCCCGCAATTGCGCAAGCAAATGGAAGCGGTGCACACCGAGATCCACCTGACCTCCGGCGAAGCCTGGCCGGCACTGTTGGCGCAGTTGCTGCGGGACCGTCAACTGCCGAGCCTGCTGATCGCGCCGACAACGCCTCACGGACAAAAAATCGTACAGTTCTGGTCGAATAATCCGGACCTGCCTGCTCTAAAGACCTACGACCGGCCTGTAGAAGAATGGAAAGCCGAACTGTTCAACCACACCCCGGCCAGCCTGACCGGCACCCTCGGCGCCATCGCCGCCACCGGCAGCCTGATTCTCTGGCCGACGCGGGAAGAACCGCGCCTGATGAGCCTCGTCCCACCGGTGCATTTCGCCCTGCTCAAGGCCAGCGAGATCCGCGACAACTTCTATGAAGTACAACAGGAATTCGCGTGGGCCCAGGGCATGCCAACCAATGCCCTGCTGGTGTCCGGCCCATCGAAAACCGCCGATATCGAGCAAGTCCTGGCTTACGGCGCCCATGGTCCGAAGGACCTGGTGGTACTGATCCTGGAGGACCAATGACGCTTCCGGCCCCTTTCCTGCGCGACGCATACCAACTGATCCCGCAAAAACGACGCTTTGACGATCCCTTGTCCACCCTGGCCTTCGGCACCGACGCCAGTTTCTATCGGCTGATTCCGAAACTGGTGGTGCGCGTCGAATCCGAAGATGAAGTCATCGCCCTGCTGAAACTGGCCCAACGCGACCAGGTTCCGGTCACGTTCCGCGCCGCCGGTACCAGCTTGTCAGGCCAAGCCATCAGCGATTCGGTGCTGATCGTGCTTGGAGATAACTGGAACGGCCGGGAAATTCGCGAGCAAGGCCACCAGATTCGCTTGCAACCCGGCGTCATCGGCGCCCAGGCCAACGCCTGGCTAGCCCCATTCGGACGCAAGATCGGCCCGGACCCGGCGTCGATCAATGCCTGCAAGATAGGCGGTATCGTCGCCAACAACGCCAGCGGCATGTGCTGCGGCACGGCGCAGAATACTTATCACACCCTCGCCGGCATCCGCCTGGTCCTGGCTGACGGCACGCGCCTGGACACCGAAGACGCCGCCAGCGTGGCGGCTTTTCGCACAAGCCATGGTGAACTGTTGGAGCAACTGGCGATCCTGGGTCGCGAAACCCGCGCCAACACGGAACTGGCCACCCGAATTCGCCACAAATACCGTCTGAAAAATACCACCGGCCTGTCACTCAACGCCCTGGTGGACTTCGACGAGCCTGTGGATATCTTGAGCCACTTGCTGGTGGGCTCCGAAGGAACCCTCGGTTTCATCAGCGCGGTGACCTACAACACGGTCATCGATCACCCGAACAAGGCGTCGGCGCTGATCGTCTTCCCTGACGTCGAAACCTGCTGCAACGCCGTCACAGTGCTGAAAAGCCAGCCGGTCTCCGCGGTCGAGCTGCTGGACCGTCGCAGCCTGCGCTCGGTGCAGGACAAGCCGGGCATGCCAGATTTCGTACAGCATCTGTCGAACAATGCCTGCGCCTTGCTGATCGAATCCCGCGCGGCTTCGTCATCGTTATTGCAAGAGCAACTGGCCCTGATCATGGCCTCGCTGGCAGGTTTCCCGGTGGAAAAGCAGGTCGATTTCACTGAAGACCCACGGGAAAACGCCCGGCTCTGGGCGATCCGCAAGGACACCTTCCCAGCCGTGGGCGCGGTCCGCAAGACCGGAACCACCGTGATCATCGAAGACGTGACCTTCCCGGTCGAGCAACTGGCGATCGGTGTGAACCGCCTGATCGCGCTGTTCGACAAGCATCACTACGACGAAGCGATCCTTTTCGGACACGCGCTGGAAGGCAATCTGCACTTCGTCTTCACCCAAGGCTTCAACAGCGCCGACGAAGTCGCACGCTACCAAGCGTTCATGGATGACGTAGCGCAATTGGTGGCGGTGGAATTCGGTGGCTCGCTCAAAGCCGAACACGGCACCGGCCGCAACATGGCGCCGTTCGTCGAGCTGGAATGGGGCAGCGACGCCTATCAATTGATGTGGCAGCTCAAGCGCCTGCTCGATCCCAATGGCATTCTCAACCCGGATGTGGTGCTCAGCGAGGATCCACAGATTCACCTCAAGCACCTCAAGCCCTTGCCTGCCGCCGATGAGATTGTGGACAAGTGCATCGAGTGCGGCTTCTGCGAGCCGGTCTGTCCGTCCAAGGACCTGACCCTGAGCCCGCGTCAGCGCATTGTGATCTGGCGAGACATCCAGGCGAAAAAACGCGCCGGCACCGATACCTCGGAGCTGGAAACGGCTTATCAATACCAGGGCATCGACACCTGCGCCGCCACCGGGCTTTGCGCCCAACGTTGCCCTGTAGGAATCAACACCGGCGAACTGGTGAAAAAGCTCCGTGGCCGCAGTGCAACGCGTACGAAAACCGCTGATTGGCTTGCCGGCAATTTCGCTACCGCACTGCAAGGGGCGCGCTTTACGCTGCATGTCGCCAATGGTGCGCGAATGCTCTTGGGGGCACCGCGCCTGGCACGTTTGTCGGCAGGCCTGACGCGGCTATCCAAAGGGCAAGTTCCACAGTGGACCAACGCCATGCCGCAGCCGGAAAGGGCCATTCGCTTCAGTCCCGCCGTGTCGGATGAACGACCCAGGGTGGTTTATCTGGCGGCCTGTGTGTCGCGGGTCATGGGCCCTGCCGCGGGCGACAGGGAACAGATGTCGCTGCATGACAAAACCCGAGGCCTGCTGGAAAAGGCCGGCTATCAAGTCGTTTTTCCGGACAACGTAGACAGCCTTTGCTGCGGCCAGCCTTTCGCGTCCAAAGGCTATGCCGAACAAGCCGAGCATAAGCGCCAGGAACTGATCGGCGCGCTGCTGCACGCCAGTCGCGGCGGACTCGATCCGATTTACTGCGACACAAGCCCTTGCACACTGCGATTGGTCCAGGACCTCGGCGACGTGCGCCTGGACCTGTATGACCCGGTGCGCTTCATCCGCACGCACCTGATGGATCGCCTCGACTTCACGCCTCAGGAAGCGCCCATCGCAGTTCATGTCACCTGCAGCACGCAACACCTAGGAGAAAGCCAGGCGCTGATCGATCTGGTGCGCAAGTGCAGCAATAACGTGGTCATCCCGGAAGGCATTCATTGCTGTGGTTTTGCCGGTGACAAAGGCTTCACCACGCCGGAGCTGAACGCCCATTCGTTGCGCTCGCTGAAAGGGGCGGTACAGCATTGCAGCGAAGGGATTTCCACCAGCCGCACATGCGAGATCGGTCTGACACGTCATGGGGAAATCGACTACCACGGGTTGGTGTATCTGGTCGACCGCGTCACCCGGCCCAAACCCAACAAGGGCGAGGACTCTGCGACGGGATTCGAAGAAAAATCGAATTCCTGCACTTCGCTGTAGTCACTTGAATAGGCCCGGCTCCGCTGGGCCCTACCCCAACTCGGCCTGTCCGTGACATCCGACAGCACCGAGACCATACGTTCAAGGAGATACACATGAAGCGCACCGCACTTGCTGGCTTGTTCATTTCCGCTGCGATGTTGGCCTCTCCGGTGTTTGCAAATAGCCAGGCAGACCTTTGCCAAGTCAACCTGCAAAAAATCAAGGACGCCAAGGTCAGCACCGAGGAAATGAGTGAAAGCATGAAATCTGACATCGATGCCACTATCCAGCAGGCCTCCGCTGCCCAGGCCAAAGGTACCGAGCAGGGCACGAAGGAATGCATCTCGCTGACCACTCAAGCCATTCAGAAATTGCAGAACAACACCAAAGGCGATCAGCAGTAATGTCGCGCCCGGCCAACCTTCGGGTTGGCCTCAGACGCGGATTGGCGTACACTGCACATGCCTGCCGCTCCAACAGATTCACGGAACGCCAGGTTCGGGGCCGTTTAGGATTCGACGCCGGTTGCGAAACTTTAGGTGCATGCCGAGTTGGTAACAGAACTCGTAAATCCACTGTTGCAACTTCCTATAGTTGCCAATGACGAAACCTACGGGGAATACGCTCTCGCTGCGTAAGCAGCCTTAGCCCTTCCCTTCTGGTACCTTCGGGTCCAGCAATCACCAGGGGATGTCCGTAAACCCAAAGTGATTGTCATATAGAACGGAATCGCCGTGCAGTACGTTGTGGACGAAGCGGCTAAAACTTACACAACTCGCCCAAAGCACCCTGCCCGTCGGGTCGCTGAGGGTTAACTTAATAGACACGGCTACGCATGTAGTACCGACAGCGGAGTACTGGCGGACGGGGGTTCAAATCCCCCCGGCTCCACCAATCCAACAAAAAAAGACGTCCTCGGACGTCTTTTTTTGTGCCTGGAATCCAGTCAAACCAAGCTCCCAGCACCATCAAGCAAGCAATACCAATCACTTCTGCGCAGCCAACACCCTACGCGCCGCTTTCTCATTTTTCATCGCCGCAATCTCCCGCTCACACGCTTCCACATCGAAAGAATTGTCCCACTTGGCAATGGCGATCGTGCCGATACCGTTCCCGATCAAATTCGTCACGGCTCGCGCTTCGTTGAGGAATCGGTCGATGCCCAAGAGCAGGACAAGGCCTACCAGCGGAATGGAGTGGATGGTAGTGAGCGTTGCCGCGAGGGTGATGAATCCGGCCCCCGCCACGCCAGCCGAACCTTTCGACGTGAGCAGGAAAACGCCCAACAGGATCATCTGGTCCATAAACGTCAGTGGCGTATTGGTTGCCTGGGCAATGAAGATCGCGGCCATGGTCAGGTAGATGCAGGTGCCATCCGCGTTGAAGGTGTAGCCCGTCGGCAGCACCATTCCCACCACCGATTTCTTGCAGCCCAGCTTTTCAAGCTTGACCATCATTCGCGGCAGCACGGCCTCGGTTGAGCACGTCCCGAGCGTGATCAGAATCTCGTCCTTGAAGTAACGGAGAAACTGCAACAGGGGCATGCCTGACCATCGAGCCACCGTGCCCAGCACGATCACGATAAAGACCAGGGTGGTGACGTAGAGCGCAATCAACAATTGGCCGAGGGACAGCAGCGTACCGATGCCATATTTGCCGATCGTGAACGCCATCCCCGCGCCAGCGCCAATCGGAGCCAGGCGCATGACCATGGCAACAATCTTGAACAGCCCTTGCAGGAACAGATCGATGGTATTGATCAGCGGTTTGCTGGTTTCCCCCATTTGAACCAGGGCCACGCCCATCAAGACAGAAAGCAGGATGACTTGCAGCATGACGCCATTGGAGAACGCCCCGATGAAGGTTTGCGGGATGATGTTCATGAAGAAATCAATGGTGCCCCCCTGCTCCGTGGCGGCTTGGCTGTACTTGGCGATAGCGCTGCCATCGAGCATGTCGACATTGATGTTCATCCCAACGCCAGGCTTTACAACATTGACCACGACAAGGCCGATGACCAGGGCGATGGTCGAAAGGATCTCGAAATAGACCAGCGCCTTGACGCCAATCCGACCGACCTCCTTGATGCTGCCCATCTTGGCGATACCGACTACCACGGTGCCAAAAATAATGGGGGCCAACAGCATTTTGATCAGCCTGATAAAGCCATCTGCGAAAGGTTGGAGCTTGGCGCCGAATTGCGGTTCGAAGTGACCGATTGCGGCACCGACCACGATGCCGATCAGCACCTGGACGTACAGCTGGCTATACCAGCGGGACTTGGAGATTTCCACGGGAGCACCTCATTTTATTGTTGTGATGGGCGTGTGGTGTGGCGCCAACGGTTGACGCCTGATAACGGCGGCCTCAGGCGAAGAGGCCGCGTTCGGGCCTGTCAGCCCTCGCCCAATTCGCGCATGACGGCGTACAAGGCGGACTTGGCTTCGAAGCCGACACCCGGAATGTCCGGCAGGCCCACGTAGCCGTTTTCCACGCGAATCCCGTCGGCAAATCCTCCGAACGGCTGGAACACGTCGGGATAGGATTCGTTACCGCCCAGGTGCAGGCCCGCGGCGATATTCAGGGACATCTGATGGCCCCCGTGCGGAACGACGCGACGCGAAGACCAGCCCATCTCCTCCATCACTTTCAGGGTGCGCATGTACTCGACCAGGCCGTAGGACAGCGCGCAGTCGAACTGCAGGTAATCGCGATCAGGGCGCATACCACCGTGACGCAGAAGATTACGGGCGTCCTGATGGGAGAACAGGTTTTCCCCGGTGGCCATGGGCAGTTCATAGTGATTTGCAAGCTCAGCCTGGAGTGCATAGTCCAGCGGATCGCCCACTTCTTCGTACCAGAAGAGGTTGTATTTTTTGATGGCCTCCGCGTATGCAATACCGGTCTTCAGATCGAAACGACCGTTGGCATCGACCGCCAGTCGACGACCATCACCTACCACTTCAAGTACCGCTTCGATGCGACGGATATCTTCGTCCAGAGGAACCGCACCGATCTTCATTTTGACAACGTCGTAGCCACGATCCAGATAGCTCTGCATTTCCGCTTTGAGCTTGGTCTGGTCTTTGCCAGGGTAGTAATAACCACCTGCTGCATAGACCCATACCTTGTCATCTGCCACACCGTCGCGATAACGGTCGGCCAGCAGGCGATACAGAGGTTTGCCTTCAATCTTGGCTACGGCATCCCACACCGCCATATCAATGGTGCCAACTGCAACGGAGCGTTCACCATGGCCACCCGGTTTTTCGTTGGTCATCAGGGTTTTCCAGATGGCGAACGGATCAAGGTTATTGTTTTCTTTATCGATCAGCGACTCAGGGTCGGCTTCGGTGATGCGCGCGAGGAAACGGTCACGCATCAAAGCACCTTGACCATAACGACCGTTGGAGTTGAAACCGTAGCCGATGACCGGTTTACCCTCGCGAATCACATCCGTGACGACAGCGACGACCGAGCAGGTCATCTTGGAAAAGTCGATGTAGGCGTTGGCAATTGGCGAGGCAATGGAAACGGTTTTTTCACGGATGTCGACGATGCGCATGGCGGGTTCCTCTTGTTGTTGATGGCCCCACGTTATGCTTTGCGATGACACCCGCCCAATGCTAATAATGCCGCGCCCCATGCACAGGAGGCATTGCCCTTGGAACTCGTTTGGCTAGAAGATTTTTCAGCATTGGCGGAGTACGGCAGCTTTGTTCGCGCCGCTGAAGCGCGCCACGTGACTCAACCGGCATTCAGCCGCAGAGTCCGTGCACTGGAAAACTGGATGGGTGTGGAACTGTTCGTTCGCACGCCACAAGGTGCCACGCTGACCGAGGCTGGGAAGCAGATTTTGCCCAGTGCCCAAGAGACGGCTAGACGCTTGTATCGCATGCGCAGCGAAGCCCAGGAAGTGGCAGGCATGGCGATCAAGACGCTGCAATTCGCGGCCACCCATTCGCTGTCGTTCACGTTTTTTCCGAAGTGGCTGAGAAGCACGGAGAACGGTGCCCCCATCGAGGCGGTGCGACTGCATTCCGATAGCATGGCGGCCTGTGAGCAGATGCTGATCCAGGGCCAGGTGCAGTTCCTGCTTTGCCATCGCCATCCGGATGTCCCGCCGCTGTTGGCCCCGGATCAGTTCATGGGCAAGAAGGTCGGCGAGGATGTACTCGTCCCACTGGCGAGCGCTTCCGCAAACTTTGGCAATGCGCCCGCAACGCTGCCGTACCTGGCGTATACCCAGGAGTCCGGGCTGGGGCGCATCGTCGCTCATCGACTCCAGGGCAAGGAAGAGTTCCTGCACCTCAAGCCGCTGTTCAGCAGCCACCTCGCCGCGGTGCTCATGTCCATGGCGCTGGAAAACAAAGGGGTGGCCTGGCTGCCAAGCAGCCTGACCGAGCAAGAGGTCGCCGACGGACGCCTGGTACGAGCCCTCGACGAAAGCTGGGATATCCCGCTGGATATTCACCTCACTCGTCCAACGGGTGCCATTAGCCCATCGGCGGAGGAGTTCTGGGCGAAGCTAAAGGATTGCTGAAGTTGCTTCGCCCGCGCCGGGCCATTGCGCCTCGACAGTCATCTCAGGTGTGATCGCGCCTCATCTCTGCCCATTCGATCAACGCCTGGATAGACGGCCCGAGTGCATGCCCCATGGGCGTGAGCCTGTATTCCACCTTCGGTGGCACTTGCGGATACACCGTCCGCAGCACAATGCCGTCCTTTTCCAACTGTTTTAGCTGTTGGATCAGCATCTTCTGGTTGATCCCTTCTATCAGCTTCTCCAGATCCGAGAAACGCAGCGCGCCCTTCGCCGCGAAAAGCTGGCACAAGATAATGATCTTCCACTTCCCTTCCAGCACGCGAAGCGTTTCGGTCGTTGCCTCGGCCCATTTCCGACGATTTTGCGGATCGCCGCAATCCCACTCCCGTTCCATTTCTTCCTCGATGGTGAGTTACACACCTTTTGGTAGGTACTTACCATTATCACATCAGCCTCCTAGAATCGGTGCAAGACAAATGACCCAGGAGGCTCAGCCATGAAAATCGGCGTCATCGGAACCGGTAATATCGGGGGCACCCTCGCTCGCAAATTCAAGACAGCGGGCCATGACATACGTGTTGCGAACTCTCGAGGCATCAACGGCGTTCGCGCATTCGCCGAAGAGATTGGAGCCGAACCGGTGGACATTCGCGGCGCAGTCGAGGGCGCGGATGTGATCGTGCTCTCCATACCGCTACCGGCGTTGAGCGCACTGCCTGCTGATCTGTTTGCCGCTGTACCGGGCAGCGTCCCGGTGGTGGACACGAGTAATTACTACCCTGGCCTACGTGACCCCAACATTGCTGAAATTGATCAAGGGATGACGGAAAGCGTTTGGGTTTCGAAGCAGATTGGGCGCCCCGTCATCAAGGCTTTCAACAATATCCTGGCTTATACCTTGGCAGAGTTGGGCAGTGCCCAAGGCACCCCGGGTCGCTTGGCAGCGGCAGTGGCTGGCGACGATCCCAAGGCGAAGGAAACGGTGATGTCCCTGGTCAACCAAGCGGGCTTCGATCCGGTGGACGGAGGTTCCCTGGAAGAGTCCTGGAGACAGCAACCGTGTACGCCAGGCTATTGCTGCGACTACGACGCCGATACTCTGCGCAAGGCGCTTTTGACCGCCTCCAAAGAGCAAGCCGCTGTGAAACGAGACGAGTTTCCTAAACACTTCGAGCGGCTCGGCCCCAACCCAAGCCATGCCGATACTGTCGCCATGAACCGCTCCTTGAACGCACCTGATTGACGCGTACTAACCGGCGCGATTTCACCCCGTCCTAATGCGACGAAACATAAACAGACGGACCAACAGGCGCAGGCAATGCATAGGTCGCCTTCATCCATTCAATCTCGGCCTGGGGCGTCCTGCCGAACATCCGCTTGAACTCGCGGCTGAATTGCGAGGCGCTTTCGTAGCCGACGTTGAACGCTGCCGTCGAGGCGCTCATGGTGTTGCGCAGCATCAATAACCGCGCCTGGTGCAGGCGCGTCGATTTCAAATACTGCATGGGCGAAGAGTCTGTCACGCTGCGAAAGTGCAGGTGAAAGTTGGGCACGCTCATGCCTGCTTCCTGGGCGAGCGTTTCGACATCCAGATGCTCGTGGTAGCTGCCGTGGATCTTGCGGATCGCCCGGGTAATCTTGCCGAAATGCCCCTGGCGACCGAGGGCGGCGCGCATCGAGCCGCCCTGCTCGCCGGTGAGGATCCGGTAGTAGATTTCCCGGATCAGCGACGGTCCGAGCATTAGCGCGTCGCCCGGATGACTCATGGCTTCCAGAAAACGCAGCGTCGAGCTGCGCAGCTGATCGTCCATGGGCGAGGCGTACATGCCTTTGGGTTGGGCATCGCTGGGGCCAAGGGTCTCATCCACTTGCAACATCAGCTCGCTGGCCAGTTGCAAATCGAGGCGCATGTAGATCGCCAGCATGGGCTCCTCGGCGCTGGCGTCGGTCTCCATGGTGAACGGAACCGGAACGGATACCACCAAGTAATGCTGGGCGTCGTACACATAGACTTCATCGCCCAGATAACCGCGCTTGCGCCCCTGGCACAGGATCACGATACCGGGCTCGTACAGAACCGGCGTGCGCGTCAGCGGCCGGTCCGAGCGAAGGAAACGAATGTCGTCCAGTGCGCTGAGGTTGTAGCCCTCGACAGGCGCAAGCTGTTCCATCAACTGCACCATGCACGCAGCGGCCTGAGTCATCGACGCCCCCTTTTGCTGGCCGTTCAACCGTCGGTCGAACGGGTCAGCGCTTCCCATTGATCAATCTCGCAGGCTGCCCGACTGAGTTTGTCGCGCACCAGGTTCAGTGCATCGCTGCCCAACAGCAAATGCGCGGGCGGCGTCGGGCTGGCTATGATCTGCAACATCGCCTGCGCCGCTTTGCGAGGATCGCCCAGCTGCTTGCCGCTTTTTTCCACGCGCGCTTTGCGTATCGGATCAAAACTGGCGTCGTAGTCGGCAATGCTCCTCGCCGTGCGCTGCATCGAACGACCTGCCCAATCGGTGCGGAACGATCCGGGCGCCACGGCCGTCACGAAGATGTTGAACGGTAGCAGCTCCTTGCTCAACGTATCGGAGAGGCCTTCGAGGGCAAACTTGCTCGCGCAGTAATAGGAAATACCCGGCATCGTAATGGTGCCGCCCATGGACGTGATGTTGAGGATATGACCGGCACGGCGCTGGCGAAAATACGGCACGAACGCCTTGGTCACCGCGACCGCGCCAAACACGTTAACGTCGAACTGGCGACGCATTTCCTCCAGCGGCGATTCTTCGAAGATGCCTTCGTGACCGTAGCCGGCGTTGTTGACCAAGACATCGACCGGGCCGTGGCTGGCCTCTGCCGCTGCCACTGCGCTATCGATTCGGTCGAACTCGGTGACATCCAGGATCACGCCGTGAGCACGCTCCGAGGAAAGCGCTTCGAAGGCCTGCAACGCCGCCTCACTGCGCACGGTGCCGATGACGCGGTGGCCCGCTGCAAGCGCCTCTTGCGCCAGGGCGTTGCCCAAGCCACTGCTCACGCCGGTGATGAAGAGGGTTTTCCTGTCGTGCATGGTGAACTCCAAATGGGTAGACAGGAGGCCATGGTAACGATCGAAAAATGGCCCACCTATGCCGGTTTGCCTTGGGGCATTGCCTATTCCTATCAGCGCGTCAGATTCCCGGGCCTGTCACACGGGCTGGCAACCTGGCCAAGCGATCCCAACCGTTCGCATCGATCCCCGAGCAATTGGGCAACCACAGCTTCTGCAGCGGCAATTGCTCGAATACGGGCACCACGGCCGACGTGATCCGCGATTCCCCTGGATCAGCACCCAGCGCCAGGTCCCGCAACGGCATACGCGCGAGATGGGCCACACCGGCGTCAGTCAGCCATGGACTGTCAAGCAAGCCCAGGCGTTGCAAGGGCAGGTCGCGCAAACAGTCCAGGTCGGCATCGCGCAGGTCCAGGCCGCTTATTTCAAGCTGCTCCAACGGCAAGCCCAACTGGACGAGCTTGCGCAACACCTTGCCATCGATGCCCCGGCAAAAACTCAGATCGAGCCGCTTCAGCGGCAGGCCGGCCAGTTGCTTCAGTTCCTTCCAGGTGATGTCGTTCAACGACAACTCCAGGGACTCCAAGTCCAGGCCATGCAGATCACCCAACGTATCCGCGCAGACACCTTGCACATCAGACAATCCCAAGCGCTTCAAAGGAAACCCATGCAGCACATCGAGCCGCTCGATCACCTGCCGCAGGCACTTGAGGTTCAGCTCCGTGAGCGGCATTCCCTCCAGGATTTCAAGGTCGTCTTCGCAGATGAACGCTGAATGGAGCGAAAGCTTATCCAGCGGCAAACCCCGAATCGCCTGCAAAACACTCTCGCCTGCATAACAGCCATCCAGACTCAACGAGCGCAACCCGGTCAGGTCGCGAAGCCAGGCAGGATCTTCGAGGATCGCGCCGCAGTCACTGAGCGACAACCGTTCGAGGGGATGACTGGCCAACTGCGCCATGCCGCGGGACGTCAGCTCACCCACGCGTTGCAACGTCAGTGAGCGCAGCTTGAGGCGTGACAGTGCTTTAAGGCCGTCGTCGGTGATGTCGTCGCAACGGTTCAACGACAATTCCTGCAACGGGCTGTCGCTCAGTTGATGGAGAAAACGGTCATCAAAATCTTCGCCGTAGGTTTGCAACTTCAGCCGGCGCAACCGCGTGGTCGGCGGTAGGCACTGGGCGTTATCGTCGCGGGAAAAATTACTGACTTCCAAGGCTTCGAGGGCATTGGCAGGCAAACGCTGCCACATCTGCGGGCCGCAGATGAACCTGGGGCTGTTGAGCACCAACGTGCGCAGGGGCAACCCGGCCAGGGCGTCACACCATTCTGGCTCGGCATTGTCCAATTCCAGATGATCCACCGGCAGGCCATGCAGTTGCGGCAGCAACGGGCCGGGGCGATTTGTCAGGGCCGTGGTGCTCAGTTGAGCCATCACCCCATTAGCCGCCGGATCGCCCAGCCCCGCCGCGACGCGCAAACCTTCCAGTGTCGCCTCCCCGGTATCGAGCAGGTCGCGATAGAGCGATGCGCGTGTGGTGATGTCATCGGGGTTGGCGGCGAGTTGGGCGATCAGCGCATTGCGAGTAGGGGTTGGCACGGTTTATCAGTCCGAAAGTCAGGGGCGCGAAAGACAAGTTGAGAGATGAAACAGGGCGCAAGAAAAACTATGAAGACGCCGTGCAAGCCGCTATGACCGCTTATCCAGGGCTCCTGGCGCACCGCAGACCCTAGGCTAGAGTCAATGCTTTGCCAAGTTTTAAAGGATTGAAATCATGCCCACCAGTTACAGCGCCCCTGGCATCATGATCGTCGATATTTCCGGGCAAGCCGAGAACGCCCAGGACGTGGTCATACAGCCCGACGGTTCGATACTGATCGCCGGCTTCACTGATCACCCCCTCGACCCTGATTACGGCATGGACTTTTCTCTCGCTCGCCTTCGCCCCGACGGGAGTCTGGATACTACGTACGGCAACGCTGGACGAGAGGAGATTCATAAACAAATCCCCCTTGAAAAAACCTACACCCTGCGAGTCCAGGCCGACGGCGCGGTCGTAGCCGTTCATGAAGGTCACGACGACTCGCCCATCGTCCAGCGTTGGGGCCCCGACGGCAAAGCCGATACGGTATTCAACAGCAACGCTGCGGCCAGCCTGTCCAGTGGGTTCGGCTATGGGCCGATCGTGGAGGCCAACGCCGATGGCGGTGTACAGGTCGCCGCAGTGGACGGCCAGTCGCTGAAGGTGGCCCAGTTGCTCGCCGATGGCACGCGCGACATGTCATTTGGCATCGACGGTGTGATGACGTTGCCTGCGCCTGGCACGCTTCAGTCCGTGCAAGGCATTACCACGCTGGCAGATGGCAGCATGCTGGTCCACGGCGCACCCGCTTTCCACAACAGCTTGTTCAAGTACACCGCGAGCGGGGAACTCGACACCGGCTTCGGCGATAACGGCGTCCTCGCACTGACGAGCTTTGGCAGCTATCGCGGCGGCGTGGCAGTGCAGGACGACGGCAAGATAGTGATGTCCGCCACGACCGCCTTCGATGACTTCACCGTAATGAGGTTCAACGCCGATGGCAGCCCAGACGTCAGCTTCGGCGACCAGGGCCTGGCTCGCATCGACCTGCCCGGTGTTTGGGCCGCCTCCACCGAAATCACGCTGCTGCCCGACGGCAAGATGCTGCTGGGCGGAACTGCTTTTGCCAACGGCGGCAGCGATTTTGCCGTCGTTCAGCTAAACGCCGACGGCAGCCTGGACACCACGTTCGGCAGCACGGACGGCAGCGCCAGATTGGTCGGTTCCTCTGGCAGCGACCTGTTGAAAGGCTTGGAGACAGACGAAATCCTGCGCGGCCTGGCAGGAGACGATGTGCTACAGGGCAACCTTGGCCGCGACCTGCTTTCCGGCGGCGCGGGACACGATGTGTTCAAGTACACCAGCGTAGCCGACAGCTTCCGAACCGCTGGAACCAGCAGCAGCGACCGCATACTCGACTTCAACCCCAGCGAGGACCGCATCGACCTCAGCACCCTGGGCTTCACTGGCATAGGCGACGGCTACGACGGCACGCTGGCGATCCGGAGCAATGCCGACCACACCCGCACCTATCTGAAAAGCTTCGAAGCCAATGCCGAAGGACAACGCTTCGAACTCATGATCGATGGCGACTTCGTCGCCCGACTTGACGACAATAACCTGGTATTCAGCGCGCCGGGCAGTGCCGCGCAAGCTGGGCCTGACAATGGTGCGGATCTGGCTGATCCAACTGCGCCAGGGTACGTGGAGCTGAGGCTGATAGGCATGACGGATCAGGATCCGACGGTGGTTTGATGAGGCCACGCAATAAATCTTTGGCCTTTTCACGCTGTGGTGAGGGAGCTTGCTCCCGTTGGGCCGGTCCGATGCTTCGGGCGAAGCAGCCTTACGATTTTGCGGTCGCTACGCAACCGAACGGGAGCAAGCTCCCTCGCCACGGTCACCTCTCTAGCGATGCCAATGTGCCCAATGGACGGCTGGTTTCGACCTTGTTGATAGCGGCAAAGCGATGTAGGGAAATACCACTGCTGGAACGCCAACGCTCCTACACGAAGCTCGGAAAGCGGTGTCTTGTGGCACTTGAGCGGGACGGCCTATAGTTCGTCGTCGCCCCAATGGCGACTCGGGTTTGGCGACCCGGAAACGAGGTAGCTCTTTCAACTGAATGAGGTCCTACCCATGAACCGATACATGCCCATCACCGGCATCGACTGCACCCCCGCCACCCTGCTGATCGACACCGAAGCCCCGCTGGATGTCCTCTTCGAAACCGCTGACTACCGCATCCGCACCGTGACCCAACTGCTGGAAAATATCGCGTTCCGCTCGGAGATCAGTTCCGACACGCTGGTGCTTTCCGACTTTTGCAAAGTGCTGACAATCGCGTTGCGCGACGGGTGTGATGTGATGGATGTGATTGGCAGGCGATTACGGGCGCAGGCGGCGGAGTAAGTGAAGACGGGCGACTATGGCCATAACGCAGCCCCCACCGTCGGCAGCAACTACATCTATCTACTCCGATGAGTTGTGGCGCAGTTCGTCAAGAACTGCGCCACATTTTCAACCAAAAATGGCGCGATTCTGAGAACTGCGCCATAATCGCGCCAAATCTTCTCTAACAGCGCCAACATAACCATGCCTTCGACCACCGACATACTGAACAGTATCCTGGCATCCAGGAGCGGGGCGAGCCTCTCAGAGCTTTTGACCAAGCACCCTGAAATCGCCCGGCGAACGGCGCAGCGCATCCTTGCAAACCTGGTCGAAAGCAACCAAATCACTGCACAGGGAGAAGGCAGGGCACGACGTTATTTCGCATTAGGGCGCAAAGCTGAAACCCACGCCCTGAACACTGACACCGATGCCTTCCCTGACTTCATTCCATTATCTGCAGACAGCCGGGACATACTCGCCTATATCAACCAGCCCACAGAAGCGCGCAAGCCGGTAGGCTACCAACGTGACTTTCTGGACGCCTATCGTCCTAACGAGACAGGGTACTTACCTGAGTCGTTGCGGCGCCAATTGCACAGGATGGGCAAAACCGCAGATGCGACGGAGCCAGCAGGCACTTACAGCCGGGCGGTCCTGAATCGCTTGTTGATTGATCTGTCATGGGCATCAAGCCATCTGGAAGGAAACACCTACTCACGGCTCGACACGCGACAACTCATCGAGCAAGGTAAGGCAGCACAGGGCAAGGCCGCTATAGAAACGCAGATGATCTTGAACCATAAGACAGCTATCGAGCTTTTGGTCGAGAACATCGAGAGTGCCGAGTTCAACCGCTACACATTGATGAACCTGCATAGCGCCTTGGCCGAAAACCTGCTGCCCAACCCAGCAGACGAGGGCCGAATTCGCCAGCACGCCGTCGACATCGGAAAAAGCACCTATCGCCCGCTCTCAACGCCACAGCAAATTGAAGATGCACTGGACGTCCTGCTTGGCAAAGCCAATCAGATCGCTGATCCGTTCGAGCAGTCTTTCTTCATGATGGTGCACCTGCCCTACTTGCAGCCCTTTGGCGACATCAATAAACGCACCTCCCGACTGGCAGCGAATCTCCCCTTGTTCCGTGCCAATCTTTGTCCGCTGACCTTTCTGGATGTACCGGAGCAGGCCTACAGCCGAGCCACATTGGGCGTGTACGAAATGACTCGGGTAGAGCTGCTTCGCGACCTGTATATCTGGGCCTACGAACGCTCAACACTGGAATATCTGGCAATCAAGCAAGACCTTGCGGAGCCGGACCCTTTACGCCTGGCATGGCGAGAGCTCATCAAGAAGACCATTCGGGAAATCGTCACTCACCCAGAGCTTGACCCATTGTCATGTATTCAACGCGCGGTAGCGGAATATGTTCCGGAAAGAGAGCAACCGGAGGTGCAAGCATTGATCGTCGAAGAACTCCGTCGACTGCACGAAGGGGTTCTCGCACGCTATGGGTTACGACCATCAGAGTTCATGTCCTGGAAGTCGCGCCATGGCCACTGATGGATGATCACTGAGGTGATGTTTGCAAAAAAAGGCAAAAAAGGGGACAGATCTATTTATAAACCAAGAAAAGCAATGGGGCTGCCCCTCTGCACCTAACAAAATAAATCTGCCCTTTTTTTAGTTGAGGCACAGAAGGTCCCATCTCCACTGAGGCTGTATCGTTGGTCCCAACCTATTAGATCACAAAGTAACCATTAGCGTGCCGCGCGTCGCTCAACCATGGACGTTATACACTTAAGCTTCTCTAAGACAAAGTCAGAAAAGTTCGATGCTAACACCTCAAACCCATCCAGCTCTGAGCTAACCTCTACAACTTGCCAATTATTCTTTGCGTCAAAAGCATATAGCACGTCGCTCGAACTCCCACCGATTACATAAACTCCTTCATAACCCTCAACTTCCCGACCGCATATAGTTGAATATTTTTCCGGACCATCATCAACGTAAAAAGCAGCGTCTAGCTCACCGAATCCAAAATTTTCAAGAAACTCAAGATAATCAGTAGGCACACTTTTTCGGTCCATTCAACACCGCTCAGTATGGCATCAACATTAAAAATACAGTCACCATAATCCCCCTCAAAAAGCTCAGCGGATGTTATTTCGTCTATAAGACGCCTTTTATTTCTATTGAATTCATCATAGTTATTTACCAAATAAATTTTCTGCTCATAGCGCAAAAAGCTGGCAGATTTATTTATAAACTGAGAAAACCCAATAAGCCCGCTCCCTTTGCGCCTTACTGCCCCCTTTTTTCTTTCTCAGAGCACTAGCACATTCAATAACCTCCAGCACTATCATCAGCAAACGATAGCCAAGACGCAGCAACACAACCGAAAACCTCATCGCAGGTGCGAGCTTGCAGTTCTATAATCGCCCGTCTTGCATCAGCAATTAACCAGCCAGTCGAGTTCAATGTCAGCCAGGCATAGTCCAAGCGACCCGCCGACATAAAACTTTCGAATAGCGTCGTTCTTACCTGAACAGGATCAAACCAGCCAGGCAAGCTCGCGCTCTCTGGTATTCGCATATTCTTATTGAGAACCTCAAAGGAACAGCTAGTTTCCCACCAGTTCCCCCTGGCAAACTCACTGGGAAAGTCTCCCATATATGGATTGCCGTCATAAGAATTACAGTCAAGAGGGGTCAATGTTCTAAACAGCTCTGCCTTGGGAAACCCCTTTGGGTCGTCACCTGTTTTCAGAGAGACCGCATCCAGCTCCGATAAGCTTTCAAGCCCTACCCTCGCCGCAAACTGTTCAAGATCTAACGTCACCTCATCATTCAAACTGATCGCCATCATCGCGATTACTCCAAACAATTGTGAAGGCGTTCTGGCGATCTCAGTCGTCATGCGATCGGAGCTTACGAACATCTTTACAAAACAAGGCTCCCGCTCCACAAACCAGTGCTTCCAATATCCAATATAGGTAGGACGAGAGCCGTCACTCCAGATTGGAACCAGCGCAGGTGGAAAACCAAACCATTGAGCAGGCGCCTCTAGAGTGCAAATTGGTGACTTGATTCTTCCGGCCGCACACGCTACCACTGCATCCGACAGACTGAGAGCTTTAAGCGCGTTTTCAAAGTTCATGTTCTTACCGTTTTGGCGCCAGAGGAGTGGACCATTCAGGAATTTCTATTCTGTGCAAAGGTGAGATGGGCCCAACCCAAATGTTGGTGGTCTCGCTAGTTTCCTGGTGTATCAAAAGGTGGGCCTCGCGTGAAGGTACGGGCACCAAGTGTCGTGGGTCAACGATCTGTGTTGGGAAATCCGTTTTGCCAAAATTCCAGTGATGAACTTGTGCGATTTCTTGTCCGGCATTGCGGGCGGATTTAACAAAGCGGCTATTAACGGCACTGAATGCATCCTCCAGTATTTGCTGGCTGAAAAAAGGGGACAGATTTATTTAACCAACAGAGCGATGGCCTTCACCTTTCCTTTAAATAAATCTGCCCCCTTTCCCGCTCCCATTCCTTTCTGAGTTTCGGCAGTTTCCTTTCAAAATCAACTCGGTTTAACTCGACATCTTCTTTGGAGAGACGCGAGCAAGCGTTTCCCCGAAGATCTGCTTTCAAAATTTCGAGTTGTTGGGGAGTGAACTGCCTACCTCTCAAATCTTGAATATCTGTAAGGTACGACTTGGTATCCTTAGCTAATTGCGTACTCAGAAGGCCCGTAGCGGAGTCACCGTCCTGAAAAACGCCTCCTCAACACCTGCCCCTCCTTTTGCTCCCCCTTTTGCACCATCAACTTATCCAGGAAATGCAATCCCCATCTAAATAATATAGCCCTTCAAGCTTTCCTGAAATTTTAGGCAGGTCGAGAACAGAATCTGAAACATACAAAAAAGGGAGTCTGCTCCTCAGCGCTTGAGCATTTGCAGAGTAGTCTGCCCAAGAAGGCTCAACCATCCCATTCCAAAATGTAACAAACGAGCCATCCTCAAGAAGAATTACAGGTTTTAAATACTCAACCTCTCCACTACCATCCCAGTACAGATAGCCTAAATAACTAGAACCATCCAGCCCAACAAAACTAGCGCGAACGATTATTTGAGCGTCACTACAAGTCTCCTTGTCAAGGAGAGGTCGGACTGTCAGCTCATCTTCCGCAGACTCATCCATAGGGAAGTACCAAACGCCAGAACAAGCAAGATCATCAATGGTTAATTCATATATTTGTTTATCAGTCATGCTTGCATACCTATTTAATCAAATGCTTGATTGAGTCAAACAATTCGGGCCGCCCTATATCGCCATAGGCTTTCTGCAACCCGGAGCTTATCTGCCCAGAAGTATACGTAGCCGGCTTACCACCCACCATGGGAGGTAAATATTTACTGATAGCTTTATGCATTGCATCAGGATTCACCTTTCCCGTATGAGAGTACTGGGTAATTAAAGTCGCTGGGTGATCCAGCATGTCATTTTTCGTATACCCAAGCATCTTTCCCAAATATTGAGGCAAGGTGTGATGCGCTTGAAATCCTTTGTTTAACCCCTGAAGCTCTCGATAAGTGGGACTAATTACGTCAGGTACAATCGGACCTGTTGCTTTAACCCCCGAAACCAGTACCGACGCCCCACTCCCATCAAGGTACTTCCCAGCCCCCTTGAGCAGCGCGATTTCCATCGCCGCCTTAGCGGCCTCGGTTCCATAGTCGCGGAGGGGGTTTACGTCGCCAGGATAAGTCGCGCTGTCGAACGATGCGAGTACCTTGCTTCCTTGCGTGTAATCGTAAGGAGCGAACAACTGCCCTGTGGCCTGCCACCCATCGACAAACGACGCGGCGCCGCCCAGACCGGAGAACGCAGGTATAGCGCAACCGGCTCCGGTGATACAAGCGGGCGTGGAGAGGATCGCGCCGCCGAACCCTGCCGCTGCCCCTATCGCGCCGAGTACCGCGCGGCTTGCCTGGGACGACTGTCTGAGCTCCTTGTCGTTTAGCAGCAAGTCATCGTTGGCTTGGTCCCATTTCGAATATTCGTCATAGGCACCGGTCGCAATCAGCGCGCTTTGAGCACCTGAGAATCCCTTGCCATCCGCCTCAAGCGCTTTGACCGCCTGGTAGTTTGGATCGTCCACCGGAACCGAGGCGGAGCAATGAACCAGAGCACACGCAGCCGCTTTCAGTTCATAGGATTTTTCAGGTGTTTCCTTTTGTAGTTTCTCAAGTGCAACGGTCTCTTTCTGGTGAAGCTGGCGATTGTATTCGTCAGCCATCAATGCGACCCAAGAGGCTTTCTCGACATCGCCGCCAGCAAGACCGGCTGCCGTCAAACCGACGATCTGAGAAACCGCTTGTCGCAAATCAGGCTGTGTATCGAAAATGGCATTGAGTTCTCCAGCCATGGCCTGGCTGGCACCCGCCGCGATGGCCCCGGTCTTGAAGTCGCCGCCGGTAGCGCTGGAAATCGCTCCTCCCGCCAATGCATGCATGGCAGTACGAGCGACGCCCCCTTCGGCCCACATGGCCATGCCTGTGGTATCGCCTGCATTCTTCGCGGTTTGCCAATGGTCCTGTGCATAACCACCGACAAAATTGAACGTTGTCGCCGCTGCGACGGTACTTGCCTGATAGACCAGCCCATCACGGAGGTTCTGACCGAGGCTACCTCCATTGATAGCGGTTTTGATGATGCCTCCCGCAACACCCTGAGCCCCGGCGTGCAGCGCAAAACCACCCACTCCTTGAAGCGTATTTAAATCAAAACCCTTGGTGAGGTTGTTGAACGGCACTGTATTGCCGCCGAGTGCGGGGTCGATGACGCCCTTGGCAAAACCGGCCGTGATCCCGGCGATTACGTAGTTTTTCAGGTTATCTGACGAAAAGACGTCCTTGAAGGTCGCCCCCAGGTCACCCTTGTTGTTGATCGTACTGACCGCCGTTTGCGCAACTGCTGCCGAAAAACTCGCCGTGGCGGCGGCCGATGCAGCAGCGCCTACGGTCGCAGCCGTGGCAGCTGAAGCACCTGCGGCAGTTGCCGCCCCAGCAGCGGCGCTGCCAGCACCGGCGCCGACTGTAGCGGCGGTTGCAGTACCCGCCGTCAGCACGGTAACGATGATAATGATTGCCAACATCGCGCCCTGCCCCAGGCTCGAGTGGCTGTACTTAAACGACTCGTGAGTTTCCTTGATCAACCGCCAATCCACATCCCCTCGCTGCTCGGCCTCCTTGAGCCACGCCAACTTGGGGTCAGCCTTGACCATGACATCGATGGTCTGGCTGACTGTTTTCTCGTTGATATGCTTGATATCGATGTTCAAGCCATCGGCCGCTTTGATGGCCACGTTCCCCTGAGCTTGCAATTGGCTCTGAATCAAGGTTTCGTCGGTATGGCCTTTCCCCTTCATCGAGTTCCAAGCCAGACTTGAATCGCTCTTTGTATGGCTTTCCTGGCTCAGATCCTTGACGCCCTCGAAGGTAATCGAACCGCCGCTCTGTAACGTCAGGTCATTGCCGCTGCTCAGCTTGGCCGCCTGATAACGCTGGTCGCTCCCGCTGAGCAATACCAGGTCACCGCCCGTGATGATCTGGCTGCCCACATGCGTAACCTTGGTCACCTCATCCCGCTGAGTCTTCTTGCTTCCCCAGCCCCCTTTCTTCTTCATGTCGTACAGCGAATAGTGGCTGTTTTGCGCAGCCAGCAGCTCAAGCCTGCCGCCCGCCACGAAATAGGCCTCGTTTGCAGCGTTGACCTTGCTGGAAATCAGCGCCAGGTCCTGCCCCGCGCTCAAGGCAACGTTGCGTCCCGCCTTGACCGTCGAAGCCATTTGGATGACATGATCCTCTTGGCTGGTGACCTTCTTGGACTTGTCGTAGGAGTGCTGCTCATCCGCTGCCGAGGCGAGGGTCAGGTTTTCTTTGGCGGCGAGAGTGACGTCACGCTTGGCATCGATCTGGCTGGCGACGACGGTGAGGTTGCGGCCGGCATTGGCGCTCAGGTCGCGGCCGCTGTCGAGGCTGGAGCCGTATTGTTTGATGTCCTGGTCACGATGCCGACCGCGAGTGCCGCTGGTGATACGTTCGGCGGCAACGAGATTGACATCGCGCGAGGCATTGAGCGTGGTGTCGGCTCCGCTTTTCAGCACACCGCCGACGTTGTTAATGTCACGCCCGGCACTGACGCCCAGGTTGTTTCCCGCTTCGATGCGGGCGGCGCTGTCGATGAAGTCGGTGCGTTCGGTGCGGTAGCCGCTGCTGCTTTCGTGAGTGGTAACGGTACGCTCGTTAGTCACGTCGCCAGTCAGAGCAACAACACTGACATCCCGCCCAGCAATAACCCCACCCGCCCTGTTAGTCAGGTTATTACCCGCCAACGCATCCAGCCGACCACCCGCTTCCATCAACCCACTGTTGACCAAGCTGTCGCCCGCCGTCGCCCTCAAATTGCTGGACGCACGCAAGGTGCCCGCATTGTTCAGGTTCTTGCCAGCAATCAGGCTGACGTCCGAGCCTTGGATCAACGCCCCATTCGCCGCCAGACGATGATTGACCTGGGCCAGATACAGCACCGGCACCAGCACCTGCTCGTTATTCACCGTCCGAGTTTCCATCCAGACGATGTCATGGGTCAGGGCCGCAACCTGTTCGGCGGTCAGGCTCACGCCCAGGGACAGGTTGAGAGCGTCCTTGCTGGCGATGGCGTTGTTCATCAGGTACTTGAACATGCCGTCGTCGGAGGTCTGGCCGTCGAGGAAGCGCTGGCCGGTTCGGGCGATCACGGCTTGCTGGATCAGGCGTTGTTCGTAGAACCCATCGCCCAGGCGCTTGGCGGCGGTGTCCGGGTCGTAGCCCAGATTCGACAGCAGGTAATCCGAGCTCATGAAGCGACGCATGTCGGTCAACGCCGGGTTGGTCTCGATCAGGTATTTTTGCGGGTTGGCCTGGAACGAGCGATCCGGCAGGCCACGCACTTGCGTCAGCCCCGTGCCTTGGGTTGGCGTGGTGGCGCCGTCGCCGCCCATGCGGAACAGGCCGTTTTGCCCGGTGGGCAAGTCGAAGCCCGGCAGGGCCAGTGGATCGACCTGCTGCTGGGTCAGGCTCGGCGGGAGTTGCCGATTGACGCTGATGCGGGTCGAGAAGGCGTTGTCGGCCTGGGTGTCGGTACGCGGGCCGGCGCCGACGTAGTTGTAGCCGCCACGCACGACGCCGCTGTTGAGGTCGCCCTGGGTAGGAATGTCGACGGCGCCACCGGCCTGGATAATCGCGGCATAGGTCTGGTTATCGGTGGTGGTTGTTTGAGTGTGGAACTGCGGTAGCTCACGTTCGGTCATGCCGATGAAGCGGCTCATCGCTGCTTCAAGGCCGCCCAGGTCGTTGGCGTTGTAGCCCGGGCTCTGCAACCAGTATTTGTTGGTAAAGTCGTTGGCAGCGGCGCGCCAGCCACTCGGGTGGCGCGTGCGCTCGGACCTGAAGGTGCGCGAGGTTTCGATTTCGCCGGTCTCGATGCCGATGTTGTCCAGGCTGACGAGGTTGGCGGTCAATGCGCCGCCGACGCCGATGCTGCTGCTCCGGTTGGTCAGGGTGTCGCCCTGGATATTCAGGTTGCCGCCGGTGGTGATGCTGGAGGCGGCGCTGGCCGCGGTGACTTCGAACTTGTCGCGCTGGACGATCTGCCAGACGTGGTTTTCCTTGCCACCGCTGCAATCCCCGGCGTTGTACCCTTCGATGCATGTCACTTCCCTGATCGAGGCGGTGTAGATGCCTGCATCGTGGGTGGTCAAGACCTCGCGGATGTTGTCGATCGTGCTGGCCGCCAGGCGCATGTTGCCGTCGCTTTGCAGCGTGCCGGAGCTGTTGAGGATGCGGCTGGCACGGGTGCCGAGGCCGTCGCGATCGATGCTCAGATCACCCAGGCTGTAGATGTCGGCATAGCGGTTGGTCAGGCTGTTGACGCGCAGGCTGGTATTGCCGCCGCTGAAGATCAATCCATGTTCGTTGAGCAAGTCGCCGGTGGATACGCCGAGCGCGCCGGCACTGCCCAGCGTGCCGTAGTTGTTGAGCGTGGCGGCCGTGACGCTCATATCCGCCGCCGAGGTCAGGCGACCGTAGCTGTTGAGGACGCCATCGACCACGACGGTTGTGTTGCCGCCGCCCGCGATACTGCCGTTTTGCTCCAGGTTGATCAGTGCCGCCTTGAGGCCCAAGGTGCCGAGACTGCTCAAGCGGCCATTGCCTGTATAGGCACCGGTCAGCTGCAGATCGATCGCCCCGTCGCTGCCGATCAGGCCGTCCACGCGCCAGTTGCTGCCACGGCCTTCCATGCTATTGGCGCTGAGCAACTGGCCGGTGGCCGTCTGGGTCAGCTGATCGACATGAACCACCAGATGGCCGGCCTGGATCGCGGTGCTGTTGGTCCAGCGGTCAGCCGTCACCGTCAGGTTACCGTAGGTCACCAGTTGCCCACCCGCCTGGCCCAGGTTGGCCTGGCTGATACCAAACAGTCCCAGGCCGGTGTGCAGCAGCTTGCCACCCACGTTCTGGACGCTGCCGGTGATGAAGCCCACATCATTACTGGCGGTTTCGAGGGTGCCGTCGCTGTTATCGAACAGCCCCCCGATTTTGAATGCCGTGGTGCTGTTCTGGCCCAGGGTGCGCAGTTGGCCTTTCTGGTTGCTCAAACTGGCGGCCAGAATGTCCAGGCTGTCCTGGCTTTCAATAATGCCGGCGTTGTTGTTCAGCGCCCCCGAAAGGTCAAAGTCGATGCGACTGGCGCTGACCTGCCCGTCGCCGCTGTTGTCCATGCCCCGGCCAGTGACCCAGACCTTGCCCGTGGCGTATATCCCGCCGTTGCGATTGTTGATATCCGCCGCTGCGTTGGTGACCACGACATCGCCGGCTTGCGCAGCGATGCGTCCGCCGTCGTTGAACAGCCCAGCCAAGGCTTGGATGCTGAGTCCTTGGGCCTGGATCGTGCCGCCCCGGCGGTTCACGTCGTAGCCGTTTTTCAGCACGCCGGTGGTGCGTGCTTCCAGCGCGGCCTTGACGCTGGACAGCACGCCGCCACGGTTGTCCAGGTTGGTGGCAAAGACACTCAGCTTGGCGTCCTTGGCGATGATGCTGCCGCCCTGGTTATCGATGTCGCCGGATACATCCACGGTGACCAGGCCCTCGCCTTGCAGCGTGCCCTTGGCGTTATTCAGACTGGCAGCATCGAACTCGACCTCGGCAGCACGGCTAGCGAGCAGGCCTTTTTCGGCGTTGTTGACCGCGCCGGTGGCGCTGACCAGCAACTTGCCATTGGCGGCCACGGTGCCTTTGTTGCTGTTGTCCAGGCTGGCGGTGCGCACGGTCATGACGCCTTGGCTGGATAGCTCGCCGCCCCGGTTGTTGATCGCGCCGGTGTTAGTGATGTCGAGGTTCTTGCCGGCCATGACCAGGCCGGTCAGGTTGTCCAGGCTGCCGAGGACCAGGGTCGCGCTGTTCAGGCTCGACAGTTCACCTGCATTGTTTTCCAAATGGCCCAGGCTGGCCGTCAGCAGGCCCTGGCTATTGATCAGGCCGCCCTGGCTGTTGAGGACTTGATCGGCGCTCAGGTGCAGTTCGGTGTTACCCAGGATCCGGCCTTTATTGCGGTTATCCACAACGTTGCCGGTGACGGTGGTCTTGCCCTGCCCACTGAGCGTGCCGCCCTGGTTATTCAGCGCAGCGGTGGACGTGACATTCAGGTCGCGACTGGCGATGACGGTTTTGCCAGCGTTGTTCAACTGCTTGGCGGTGAGGGTGACATCCCCCGTGGTATTGCGGCTGTTATCGGCGTTGACCCCGGCCTCGATAATGCCGTTGTTGGTCAGCGTGCCGCCGCTGTCCAGGTGAATGCTGTCGCGCGCCACCAGGTTCTGCTGGCTGGTCAGGTCACCCTGGGTTTTGACTTCGAGCCGGCTACCGGCATACACCTGGCCACGGGTCTCCAGGCTCTTGGCCTCGATGTCGATGGCGCCGGCAGCCGCTGTCTGCGCCAGACTCAAATGCCCATTCGCATCGAGCTGGATATCCCCGCCACTGGCAACCATCTTGCCATCCAGCTTCACCCCGACACCCGCTTCGGTGCCCACCAGCTTGATCGCGCCGGCGTACATGCCGCCCAACGCCGAGGAGTCGATCGCCAGTTCGGGTTTGGCGCTGCCGTCGTCTGCACGGGCCGTGGCGTTCAGCGTGTTGGCGTTGACGTCATTGCGTCCGGCCACGATCGTCAGGTTCTTGGCCTGGATCTCGGCGTTGATCTTGGCGCTGCGGGTGATGATTTCGAAACGGTCGACGTTGTTCGCGTTGAGGCCCGCGCCTTCAATGGCCACGCTGCCCTGATCCACTTGATAGCGGCTCAACTGGCCGTTTTCGATGATCGGCTTGCCCGTGGTCAGGGTCGCTTTTGGCGTATTGATGAAGCCGCAGCCGTTACAGGTGATGCCATACGGGTTCGCGACGATGACATGGGCCGACTGTCCCGCCACTTCGGTGTAGCCGCGCAACTGGCTGGGGTTGCCGCCGTTGACCTCGTTGAGAATGACTTTGGCCGCCGTGCCCTTGAGGTTCGGGTTGCCGAGGATGATCCCGCCCAGTTGCGTGGGTTGGGCGGGGTTGGTGGCGTTGTTGAGGATGACGCCGTTTTTTCCAACGTTGTAGTCGCTGAATTTGTTGTGGGACAGGCCGCTGCCGTTGGGCTTGGCGATGTTGACGATGGGCACGCCGTTGCCCGCCTTGCCAAGACTGGTGCCCGGCGCGCTGACGACGATGCCGTCGGCCTGGGCCCACAGCGGTTGCCAGAACATGACGTTGGCGAGCAGGAACGCCAGGCCACGCTTGGGCATGCCCCAGAAGGCATCACGGGTTTTCAGGGCAGCACCGGGCTGGCGGGCCAGGAAGGCGTATTGGCGGTCGTCCATGATCGGGTCTCGTTGCAGCGAATTAGATGGATAGGTCGAGGCGGAAGTAGATCGGCGCTTCGCGCTCGGTCAGGGCGTCTGGACGTTCCAGGGAATGGGCGAAAGTGACGCTGGCGCTCAGGTGTTCACCGCGGGCGAACAACTCCAGGGAGTTGCTCGACATGCGCCCATGCTCGCTACCGTTGTAGCGATCGCCGCGAATCACGCCTTGGTCGTAACCAAGGCTGGTGCCGTACTCGGCGAACACCGGGCGCAGCCATTGCAGCGTCACCGGGCGGCTCCAGCGCAGGTCGTTGCGCCAGTAGCCACCGC
Source organism: Pseudomonas alvandae (assembly GCF_019141525.1). Lineage (GTDB taxonomy): Bacteria > Pseudomonadota > Gammaproteobacteria > Pseudomonadales > Pseudomonadaceae > Aquipseudomonas > Aquipseudomonas alvandae. The sequence continues at coordinate 1,110,151 of NZ_CP077080.1, read as the reverse complement.
TGTCGCCGGCCAGCGTCTGGTCCTTGTAGCCGCGAATCGAAGACAACCCGCCGAGGCTCATGCGCTGCGGGCTGAACAACGCGTCTTCGCTGCGCTGGCCGGTCATCAGGCTGCTGAAGCTGAAGGACTCGCCCCACACTTGGAAGGCTTGCAGATAGCTGAGGGTGGCGGTGTATTTGCGATAGCGTGCATCCGGCAGCCCAGGCCCCGGCTCGTGATCGCCTTGGGCATCGAGGGCGCCGATACCTTGTTGCATGCCAAGGTCGAGGTTGACGAAGGCATTGCCGATCCGTCGCCCATGGTTGATGCCGAACTGCGCCTCGCTGATGCGATTGCTGCTCTCGGCGAGCTTGCTGTCTTCGATGAAATTGTTGGTGCGCAGGTACGCCAGGCCCGTGTTCAGGGAGGTTTTGCTCACCGCGTCACGGTGCACCACCCGCTCCAGGAGCACCTGATGGTTCTGGCTGTCGCCGCTCTGCTTGAAGTTGAATCCGTTGGCCTGGCCCAGCGCGCGGTACTCGCTTTGGCTGTAGGTGTAGCTCAGGTTCCACCAACCAAAGGGCAGGTTGTAATAGAGCATGGCGTTGCGTGAAGTTTTCTGATGGTCGCTTATGGCATCGTGACCACCGCGCAAGGCTAGCTGATCGGCCAAGCCCAAAGGACTGTCCCAGTCCAGGGAGGCTCCCCACTGCTGCTCGCCCGTGCTCTTCTGCCCGTCGTTATGCCGTGACAGGCCGGCGCGCCAAGGTTTCTGTGGGGTGTTCTGGACCAGCACTTCACTGCCGCCGATGTTCTGCCCCGGCGTCAGCTCCATGCGGGCACTGTTGGATGGCAGACGGTTCAGTTGATCGACCATTTGCTCGATCTCCCGCAGATTGAGCAGATCGCCCGGCTTGCCGGGAAAGCTCATCGCCAGCTCCCGCTTGGAGAGTCCGCTGTCCTCGGCGCCCTTCAGGCCTTCAAGTCGCCCCTCGACCACCAACACTTGCAGGTGACCGCTGGACAAATCCTGTTGCGGCAAATAGGCACGGCTCGTGACCAGGCCCTTTTCCAGGTACGCATCGGTAATGGTCTTGAGCAACTCGTTAAGCTGCGGCACGCCCAGGCATTGGTTGAGATAGGGCTCGAGCAAGCGTTGGCGCTCGCGTTCGGACAAGGCGTCGGCGCCCTTGAGCTCGATGGTCTTGATGGGGAAACAACGGGTATCGGCGGGTTTTGTCGGCTGGACCGGCCTTGCTTCTTTGCCTGGCAGGTCCTTGAGTTCTTCGAGGCGTCGGCGCTGCTCTTCGAGCAAGCGATTCTGACGTTCGCGGATCAGGTCCGTGTCGCCGGGGGTTGGCGCGGCCATGGCAAGGTCCATCGCAAAAAAACACAGCGACGCGACGACAAGCCTCGTCCTTAAGGCAGACACGGACATGTTCGATCCCTCGATACGAAAGCGACAGCAAGATTGCGGCGCAGGCCAAATCGAAATCGACCTGCTTCGCGCATACCAGACCTTGCTTATCGCCTTCGGTTCAGAGAGCGGGCATTTTTCTATTCAAAAAAGAGACTTGTCTCACAGGACACGTCCGAAATCACCTCGTTGACAAAGCTCTATCAGGAACGCATCAAGCTGAGCCCGCATGAACTTTTCTTCACCCCATGGGTTAACGCGATCCGGTACAGTCCCCTCGCTCATTCAAGAAACTAAGGTTTTAGCCCGCTCTCCCGCGGGCTTTTTTTTGCCCGCGATTCATGGAGCAGGCTGCGCATCGCCCAGCACGGTCAAGCTAGGTTTGACCTTGGGCGACGCGGTCTTCAACAAGGGTTGTTCCAAGACTGCGCGCCCGTAAAAAAACATTGCCATCAGCCAACAGCTCAACCAGACGAAGATTCCCGCCCAGAACGTGTGGGACATGTAGTGCCAACCCTGTAGGACTCGCGTCGTGCCGTAGACAAATCCCAAGGCCAGCGCGCCGTACATCAGGGCTTTGGAGTGACGCCAGCGATAGCGCCGGGCAACGAAGTACAGCGCCAGCATCGTGAAACCACCGGAAGCATGGCCACCGGGCCAGCAACGACCGTCCCCCGCGACTTTCAGTAAATCGAAATTCTGGAACCACTCCTTGTGCTCGATCTTCCCCGCGTATTGGGTGGTTTCCACCGGGCAGTAAACGCTGGTGTGGCCCTTGAGGTAATGGATGACGCCTGTGCTGAGGGAAAAGGCGAAGACAACATAGAGAAAATCGCGACGGTGCCTGTGGGCAAACCATAGCGGTTTGGTCAGCCGGATCTTATCCAGGACACGAAGCAGCCCTGGGCGCTTTTCCGGCCGGAACAGCGGCCAGACGAACGACAACAGCGCCCCGATAATGGCCGCCTCGCCAGTCCAGTTCGGAATGACCCTGGCCCACTTATGGGTGATTTGTTCGAACAGCCGTACATGCCCCAGCGGAAAGACTTGGTGCAGCGGGTCGTAGAAAAGATCGCTGAAGGCGATGTCGATGCGGGTCATGTCGAACAGCAGGAACACCACCGCCGCACAGACCAGGGGTATTCCGAGGTTGAGCCGGTAAAAACGAACGCGAGCAGACGTCAGCATGAGCGGTCCTAATCGTGGGAAAGGTTACTGAAACTTCATTGAGCGCCAGTCGGACGCCTCGATAAAACCCAGCAGCCGAGGAGCTTGTGGCTGGGCGACGGATACAAACAACGAAGCGCCATAGCCAAACGCCGAAACAGGTCGCCGCAGCTCGGTTTCCATCGCCTGCATGCATTCGCTGTGAGTGACCAGGATCAGGTTGCGCCCAGGCACCTTGTGGACCAGGGCATTGCGCAGCAGGTCATGGCGGCAATGGCTCAGCCAATCGTCGCCGGTGCTCACCTTGTTGAACATGTACCCAGCCGTCTGGGTCGCTCGAACCAGCGGACTGTTATAAATGTCCGCATTCTCCAGGCCGAGTTGCTCGTACCGCGCGCCGAGGCCCACTGCAACGGCGCGGGCACGGTCGGTGATTCCCGAAGGATCCCCCAGGCACACGGCCTTGGAGTGATCACATCGTTCGACGTGGCGCACCAGCACGATCATCTCCCCCTTGGCCCAGCCATCAGCCAGCGCCCGGGCGCCAACAATATTGCCATGGGCCAGATCCGGCACCGCTGCCGGCCCCAGCAGCCAAAGGGTCAGCGGAATCACCAGCATTGCCGAAGCCAGGATCACCGCCGCGTTTCGATAGCGGACAAGCCAGCTCGTATCAATCGAGCGCGTCACGCCAAAAAGGCTCAGTCTCAGTTCCACATCAAGCCGCCCCGACGGCACCCAACCAGTCATTTCGTTGGCGAGACGGTAAAGACGTAGACGTAGGCAGGCAGTGAAACCAATGTGAAAAAAAGCTTGGCGCGCTCGGCGACAACCCGGGATTGCCTATACAAAAAAAATTTTCAGATTCATGGGTGGCCGCCGATACAGCCCTGTTACACGTTTTTGCTGGCTCTTAAAAACAACAATCTTCCAGCCAACCGATGATCAAGCAGCGCAACGTTCCTGGAGGAATTTGATGAATAGCTGGTTTGGCAACATTAGCGTCAATATGAAATTGGGCCTGGGCTTTGGCCTGGTGCTGGTACTGACTTGCGTCCTGGCCCTGACCAGTTGGACCAGCCTGGGCGGTTTGATCGACCGCAGCAATTGGATGAGCGACATCACCCAGCTCAACGCTGGCCTGACCAAACTGCGGGTCACTCGCCTGCAATACATGCTGACCAACGGTGACGAGACCGCCGCACAGAATGTGCAAACCACCCTCGATGGTTTCGTGGCGCAACAAAACGCGTTGCTCAGCAGCTTCAAGAGCCCCGAGAACGTCAAGCTGCTCAAGGAGCAGAGCGCGACCATCAGCGCCTACCAGACATCGCTGAACAAAATGCGCAGTGCCTACCGCACCGGCAACAGTGCCCGGGACGTCATGGGCGCGAACGCCGAGACGGCCTACAAGCTGATCGAAAGCATCGATTCCGACGTAAAGCAGATGGCCCTCAGCGACGAGCGCTTTGCGCAATTCCAGGCCATCACCCAGGCCAAGCAGGCATTCATGCTGGCCCGCTATGAAGTCCGCGGCTACACCGCCAACAGCAATGCCGATACCGAACGCAAGGCCTTCGCCCAACTCGACGCCGCCATCGCTTCGCTCAAGCCGCTCAACGAACATTTCGCCAACGCTCGGCAGGATGAACTGCGTCAGCTGGAAACGACCCTGACCCAATACCGCAGCGCCGTGCAGGCCTTCAAGATGGCCATGGCCGATGTGGCGCAGGCGCGCAAGGAAATGACCGACCAGGGCGCGACCATCGTTTCCCTGAGCGAGCAGCTGTACCAGATCCAGCTCGACCGTCGCGACGCTGAAAGCGCCCAGGCCCGCACGCTGCAATTGGTCAGCACGTTGTTGGCTTTGTTGGTGGGCATCATCGCGGCCGTGGTCATCACCCGCCAGATCACCCGCCCGCTGCGTGAAACCCTCGCCGTGGTCGAACGCATCGCCGGTGGCGACCTGTCGCAAAACGTCATCGTCACCCGTCGCGATGAACTTGGCGTGCTGCAACAGGGCATCGCCCGCATGGGCGTGACCCTGCGCGACCTGATCAGTGGCATCCGCGACGGCGTGACCCAGATCGCCAGCGCCGCCGAAGAACTGTCGGCGGTCACCGAGCAGACCAGCGCCGGGGTCAACAGCCAGAAAGTCGAGACCGACCAGGTCGCGACCGCCATGCATGAGATGACCGCCACGGTCCAGGAAGTGGCGCGCAATGCCGAAGAAGCCTCCCAAGCAGCAGCCGCCGCCGACGGCGAAGCGCGGGCCGGTGATCAAGTGGTCAACGAAGCCATCGCCCAGATCGAACGCCTGGCCAGCGAAGTGGTGCGTTCCACTGACGCCATGAGCGTGCTGCAACAGGAAAGCGACAAGATCGGTGCAGTGATGGACGTGATCAAGGCCGTGGCCGAACAGACCAACCTGCTGGCACTCAACGCCGCCATCGAAGCCGCCCGCGCCGGTGAAGCCGGACGTGGCTTCGCGGTGGTCGCCGATGAAGTCCGCGGCCTGGCCCAGCGTACGCAGAAATCCACCGAGGAAATCGAAGGCTTGGTGGCCGGCCTGCAGAACGGCACCCAGCAAGTGGCCGCCGTGATGAACAACAGCCGCAACCTCACCGACAGCAGCGTGGCCCTGACCCGCAAGGCCGGTGTGTCACTGGAAAACATCACCCGCACGGTGTCGAACATCCAGTCGATGAACCAGCAGATCGCCGCGGCCGCCGAACAGCAAAGCGCCGTGGCCGAGGAGATCAGCCGCAGCATCATCAACGTGCGCGACGTGTCCGAACAGACCGCCGCCGCCAGCGATGAAACCGCGGCGTCCAGCGTTGAACTGGCGCGGTTGGGTGGTCAATTGCAGCAGATGGTCAGCCACTTCAGGGTTTGACGAAACGCGTTTGCCCGCTTCTTTTCTGGAGGCGGGCAAACAGCCCATGCAGCAGCATTCTTGCGCCTGTCACACACTGATCGCATTGGTAAACACCAACCGATTCCCAAACGGATCACTGATCGCCATGTCCTGGCTACCCCAGGGCATGGCCTGGATTTGTGGGTGGGCGTAGCGGTATTGCTTGGCGAGCAATTGCTGCTGGAAGGCTTCCAGCTCGTCGGTCTCGATTCGCAGCGCCGAGCCCGGCGTGCAATCACCGTGATGCTCGGACAGGTGCAATACGCAATCACCACGGGAGACTTGCAGATAAAGCGGGAAGTTGTCACCGAAGCGGTGTTGCCAGTCGACGGTAAAGCCCAGGAAGTCGACATAGAACGCCAACGCCTTGGCTTCATCGAAGATCCGCAGGATTGGAGTGATTTTACCGAAGCTCATGGGTTGCTCCCTGGCTGAAAAGACCCAGTCTAGATGGGTTGAACCCACTGCTTCGGCTTTTAATTCAGGTTCTTTAGTGTCGCAGTGCCATTATTGTGGCGCCAATTAAAGCAATCCCAAGCACCTACATGCCTTCAAACGCTACTGAACACATTGAAAACCCCGGCGCAGATCGCCTTCACGCGCCAGGAAACGCCCTTCTCTTTTGCCGTTCGCTTGTCCCTCGCGATAACTCAGGACGCCATTGACCCACACCCCATCGATGCCCTCGGCAGCCCGTTGTGGCGTGTTGAAATCAGCAACGTCGCGAACGGTTTGTGGATTGAACAACACCAGGTCCGCCCAGTGCCCTTCACGGATTTCACCTCGCGCCTTCAGGCCGAAGCGCGCCGCTGAAAGGCCGGTCATTTTGTGCACGGCGGTGTGCAAAGGAAAAAGCCCGATGTCTCGGCTGAAATGGCCCAGCACCCTCGGAAAAGCGCCCCACAGACGAGGGTGGGGAAAAGGGTCTTCGGGTAGGCCGTCGGAGCCAACCATCGATAATGGGTGCGCGAGGATTCGTCTTACGTCGCTTTCGTCCATGCCGTAGTACACCGCACCCGCTGGCTGTAGGCGACGTGCAGCTTCGAGGAGCGACACGTCCCATTCAGCCGCGATGTCCGTCAGGTCTCGACCGCCCATGTGCGGATGCGGCGTCGACCAGGTAATGGTGATGCGATGGGCATCGGTCACTTGCTTGAGGTCCAGGGTCGAAGAACTCGCGGCGTAGGGATAACAATCGCAACCGACAGGGTGGTTTTGAGCCGCGCTTTCCAACGCGGCGAGCACCTGTGGACTACGCCCCCAATTACCGGCGCCAGCACATTTGAGGTGGGAAATGATCACCGGGCTCTGCGCATGTCGACCAATCTGGAAAGCCTCGTCCATGGCTTCGAGCACCGGTTCGAATTCGCTGCGCAGATGGGTGGCGTAGACAGCACCGAACGCTGCCAACTCCTCGCTCAGTTGCATGACTTCATCAGTGGCTGCGCAGAAGGCGTTGGCGTAAGCCAGGCCGGTGGACAGGCCCAGCGCACCGTCCTCCAGGCTTTCGCGCAGTTGCCGGCGCATGGCAGTGATTTCTCCTACCGAGGCTGTGCGCAACAAATCATCCATGTGATTGCTACGCAACGCCGTATGACCGACCAACGCGGCCACATTGACGGCCGGTGTCGCCGCTTCTACCGCACCGCGATAATCGGCAAAGCGTGGGTAAGCAAATGCCCGGGCCGGGCCGAGCAGGTTCATCGGGTCCGGCGGATCACCCCGAAGGCTGACAGGGGATGCGCTGATGCCGCAATTGCCAACGATCACCGTGGTCACGCCCTGGCTGAGCTTGGGCAGCATTTGCGGTTGGCGGATGACCACCGTGTCATCGTGGGTGTGCACATCGATGAAGCCCGGCGCCAGCACGCGGCCGGCGGCGTCGATTTCTTCCCGCGCGCGAGTTTCGCGCAACTCACCAATGCGCTCGATGCGACCGCCGTGGATCGCTACGTCGGCGCGGTAGCCGGGGGTGTTGCTGCCATCGATGATCAGCGCATTGCGGATAAGTGTGTCGTACAGCATCTCAGTCTCCCAGCGGCAGGTGATCGTCGCCGCCACGGTAATCGTCCAGTGCGAGTTTGACCCGCCGCAGGCGCTCTTGATTGTCTTCGGGATGAGCCAGCGCCAGCTCGGTGGCGAGCACGTCGATGGCCAGCAACATGCCGTAGCGCGCGGCCGTGGGTTTGTAGATAAAAGGGGTTTCGGCGCCTTGCAGGGGCAGCACACAATCTGCCAGTTGGGCCAGTGGCGAGTCGGCGCGGGTGATGGCCAGGATCGGGGTGCCGTAGCTGCGGGCCAGTTCAACAGCACTCAATAGCTCCGGCGTGATGCCGGTCAGGGAACAGGCGATGACCAGATGTTGGTCGCTCAACGAGGTGGCGGTGATGCGCATCATCACCGGGTCGCGGCAGGCGGCGATCGGGTAGCCAAAACGCACCAGCCGCACTTGCAACTCCTCGCCGCACAGCGCCGACCAGCCACCGAGGCCGAATGCGTGGATCATCCGTGCCTTGCCGATCATCCGCACGGCATCGCCGAATCGCGACTCTTCGAAGCCCGACAGATGCTGGCGCAACGTCGACTCGATATCGCCGACGATCTGACCATAAAAAGCCGACTGTTCCGGCGCACCGGTCGGGTCGAGAAAACGGCTGCCGACACCGCTGGCCTGGGCCAGTTGCAGGCGCAGGTCCCGCAGGTCGCGACAGCCGACGGTGCGGGCAAAGCGCGACAGCGTGGCGCTGCTGACTTCGGCGCGCAGGGCCAACTCTTCCAGGCTGGCGGAGGCGGCAAAGCCTACGTCGTCGAGCATCAGCCGGGCGATTCTTCCTTCGCCGGCGCTGAAGGAATCCTGGCGGGAGCGGATCTGGTAGAGGATGTCCATGACGGTTCCTTGCAATGTCGGTCAAAGCACACGCGCAAGCCCGAGCGTCAAGGCGAATGCGACCACTGAGATCAGCGTTTCAAGCACGGTCCAGGTCTTGAAGGTTTGCGCGACGGTCATATTGAAGTATTCCTTGATCAGCCAGAAGCCGCCGTCGTTGACGTGGGAAAAGATAACCGACCCGGCCCCGGTCGCCAGCACCAGCAACTCGGGATGGGGATAACCCAGGCCAATCGCCACAGGCGCGACGATGCCCGAGGCGGTGGTCATCGCTACCGTGGCCGAACCGGTGGCAACGCGCATCAACGCGGCGAACAACCAGCCCATGACCAGCGGTGACAGTTGGAATTCCTGAGCCAGGCCGACGATTTGCTGGGTCACCCCGGCGTCCACCAAAATCCGGTTCAAGCCGCCACCGGCGCCGACCAGCAAGGTGATGCTGGCGGTCGGCGCCAGGCATTCATTGGTGAACTTGAGGATCGATTCGCGATTGAAGCCCTGGGCCAGGCCGAGAGTCCAGAAGCTGAGGATGGTCGCCAGCAACAAAGCGATCACCGAGTTGCCGATGAACAGCAGGAACTGGTTGAACGCGCTGCCCGGTGTGGAGATCAGGTTGGCCCAGCCGCCGATCAGCATGAGTATCACCGGCAGCAGGATCGTCCCCAGGGTTATGCCGAAGCCTGGCAGATTGGCCCGTGGCTCGCGGTCGAGAAATTGCCGTTCCAGCGGGTTCTCAGCGGGCAGCTGGATGCGCGGCACGATGAATTTGGCGTACAGCGGGCCGGCGATGATCGCAGTGGGAATACCGATCAGGATCGCGTACAGCAAGGTCTGCCCCACCGAGGCCTGGAACGCCTGCACCGCCAGCATCGCCGCCGGATGCGGCGGCACCAGGGCATGGACCACCGATAGCCCGGCGACCATCGGCAGCCCCACCATCAGGATCGACACGCCCACGTGCCGGGCGATGGTGAACGCGATAGGCACCAGCAGCACGAAACCGACTTCGAAGAACAGTGGCAGCCCAACCAGGAAGGCAATGCACACCATTGCCCAGTGGGCGTTGCGCTCGCCGAAGCGTTCGATCAACGTCTGCGCCATTCGCTCCGCCCCGCCGGACTCGGCCATCATCTTGCCGAGCATCGTGCCCAAGGCCACCACCAGCGCGATGTGTCCCAGGGTCTTGCCGACACCTGCCTCGTAAGCGCCCACCACACCCGAGGGCGGCATCCCGGCCAGCAGCGCCAGGCCAATGGACACCAGGGTAATCACGATGAACGGATTGAGCCGGTAGCGCGCGATCAGGACGATCAGCGCAATGATGGCGATGGCCGCGTAGACCAGTAGCCAATATCCGAAAGCAGGTGCCATGCGTGACTCCTCGAATGGGGTGACGTCGATGTGTTGTGAAACTCATAAATCATTTCGACCTGGATTTTTCAAACCGACTGAAAGTAATTTTCGCGCACAGACAAAAGATGTCGCTGACGGACATCGCGACATGGCGCTGATGAAAATCCAGCGCAAGACTTTCATCGTTCTTGTGGCGAGGGAGCTTGCTCCCGCTGGGCTGCGCAGCAGACCCAAGTTCATCAACCCAATCGACCAACGGCTGGCCGCCCCGCACTCAATTCCGTACCATCCGCACCTGTTTTTACACCGCTTCCCCGGCAGCCGACTCTCCGTCGGCGCCCAGTCAGGTAAACCATGAAACCAGCACGTCTTCGCGCCGACGCCCTCGCCGGCCTCACCACCTCTTTCGCCTTGCTCCCCGAATGCATCGCCTTCGCCCTGGTGGCCCACCTCAACCCGCTGATGGGGCTGTACGGCGCATTCATCATTTGCACGCTGACTGCGTTGTTCGGCGGTCGGCCCGGGATGGTGTCGGGCGCGGCGGGGTCGATGGCGGTGGTGATCGTCGCGCTGGTGGTCCAGCACGGTGTGCAATACCTGTTGGCGACCGTGCTGCTGGGCGGACTGATCATGATGGCGTTCGGGCTGTTGCGGCTGGGCAAGCTGGTGCGCATGGTGCCGCACCCGGTGATGCTCGGCTTCGTCAATGGCTTGGCCATCGTGATTGCGCTGGCGCAGCTGGAGCATTTCAAGCGTGACGGCGCCTGGCTGAGCGGCGCCCCGCTGTACCTGATGGCGGGCCTGGTGGCGCTGACCATGGCCATCGTCTACCTGCTGCCGCGCCTGACCCGCAGTGTGCCGCCGGCCCTGGTGGCAATCCTCGGCGTCGGCCTGGCGGTCTATCTGCTTGGCCTGCCGACCCGGACGCTGGGCGACATGGCGCACATCGCTGGCGGCTTGCCAGTTTTCGCCCTGCCGGACATTCCCTGGAACCTGGAAACCCTGCAAATCGTCGCGCCCTATGCAGTGATCATGGCGATGGTCGGTTTGCTGGAAACCCTGCTGACCCTGAACCTGACCGACGAAATTACCGAGAGTCGCGGCTATCCCGATCGTGAGTGCGTGGCGCTGGGTGCGGCCAACATGGCCTCCGGGATGCTGGGCGGCATGGGCGGTTGCGCGATGATCGGCCAGACGATGATCAACCTCAGTTCAGGCGGACGCGGGCGGTTGTCAGGTGTGGTGGCCGGGGTGATGGTGTTGCTGTTCGTGTTGTTCCTGTCGCCGCTGATCGAGCGCATTCCGCTGGCGGCGCTGGTGGGCGTGATGTTCGTCGTGTCGCAACAGACCTTCGCCTGGGCCTCGCTGCGGGTGGTCAACAAAGTACCGGCGAACGATGTGCTGGTCATCGTTGCAGTGACGATCATTACGGTATTCACCGACCTGGCCATCGCAGTGCTTTGCGGGATCATCATCGCGGCGCTCAATTTCGCCTGGCAACAAGCCCGCGAACTGTACGCCGATGCGCACCTGGAAGCGGACGGCAGCAAGCTTTATCACTTGCACGGCACGTTGTTCTTCGCCTCGACAACCCAGTTCCTCAACCAGTTCGACCCAACCAGCGACCCAGCCCTGGTAACGGTCGATTGCCGTCACTTGCGCTTCGTCGACTACTCCGCCGTCGCCGCGCTGATGACCCTGCGCGAGCGCTACAGCAAGGCCGGCAAACATCTGCGCGTGTTCCACCTGTCCGAGCGGTGCAAGCGAATGCTCAAGCGCGCGGGTGTGCAGCACGACTAAAGCTACACCCAACAAAAACCTGTGGGAGCGGGCTTGCTCGCGAATTCGGTGTTTCAATCGGCGAAAATGCTGCCTGATACACCGCTTTCGCGAGCAAGCCCGCTCCCACAGGTCTCATGTTTTACTGTGGATCTCTCCAGTTCCGGTGTGACTCACACCATCTCATCAAGAATCCACGCCACCACCGACGTCCGCTTCGGCGTCCAGCCGAGCAATTCACGGGCATTCGTGCCGCGCACACGACTGTTGGAGCCCAGCCCATAGTTGGCCATTTCATACCCCCACTCGGCCTCGGCCTCCGCCAGCGGCCAACCCTGTGGCGCATCGAGATTCAGCGCCCGGGCCATCGCGGTGGTCATCTCGATAAACGACGCTTCGCCGCTTTCAACGAAGTAGAACGTGCCGGGCCGGTTACGGGTGAGCGCCAACGTGTACAGCTCGACCACATCCTCGATGTGCACGTTGGACCAGATGTTCTGCCCATGCCCGACATGCCGCACCACGCCACTCTTACGGGCCTGCTTGAGCAGGCGCGGCAGTTGCACGCTGTCACGCTTGACACCCAGGCTGTGGCCGTAGATCAAGGTGTTGCAGATGACCGCCGAGTTCACCCCGTGCTTGGCCGCTTCAAGGATCAGATTGTCGATGGCGACACGTGCAGCCTTGTCGGCGGTGGGTTGTGGCAGGTTGTCTTCGTGGTAGATGTCATCGCTGGCGCGACCGCCCGAGGCATCGCCGACAATGCTCGAACCGCTGGTGTGCAGCAGAACCTTGTTCGATCCCTTGAGGGCTTCGACCAACGCCTCGGCCGCACCATGATGGTCGCTGCTGGCGGCATTGATCACCGCGTCGGCGGCACGGGCCTGCTCGGCCAGCATTGCGCTGTCTTCAAGGGTGCCAATGACCGGCGTGATGCCCAACGCGGTCAACTCGTTGGCTTGCTCGACACTGCGCACCAGGCCGGTGACGTGATGCCCGGCCCGCACGAGGCCAGTGGCAATGGAACCGCCGATAAAACCGGCAGCCCCGGTGACGAATACGTTCATGGATAACTCCTTGGCAAGCTAAGTGATGGGACGAGTATCGAGGGCCATTCCTTGCCGAAACAGCCCACATTGCCCAAATCACTCTTGCCTTGAAGTCACGAATCAGCCTTTGAAATCTCGTGAAGCGTATTCGGCGAGCTTGCCTTGAATGAAGTCCAGGAAACACTGGATCCGCAAGGCCAATTGGGAGTTGCGGTAGTACACCGCATTGATCGGCTGGCGATAGCCGCTATTGGAATCGACCAGCAACACCTTGAGCCGACCGGCACGAATGTCATCACGGGTCATGAAATCCGACAGGCAGGCAATGCCCTGCCCTTGCAGCGCCAGGTGCCGTACGGTTTCGCCACTGGACGCGCTGATGGCCGGCTGGATCGGCCAGCGGTCGCCATGGGTGTGGCGCAGCGGCCATTGATTGAGGCCATCGTTCAGGGCAAACCCCAACAGCGAATGTTCCGCCAGTTCAGCGACGCTCGCGGGCGTGCCATGCGCTTTCAAGTAAGTCGGACTGGCGAGGATGTGCAACGGGCTGCAACCCAGCGAGCGGGCGTGAAGCGTCGAGTCCGTGAGGGTGCCGATGCGGATGGCGACGTCGGTGCTCTGTTCGAGCAGATCGATGATCAAGTCGTTGCTGTTGAGCTCCAACTGGATGTCCGGGTAGAGCGTGCGGAACTCGTCGATGTGAGGAACGATGGCGTGGAGCATGAAAGGCGATGCGGCGTTGATCCGCAAGCGCCCGGCTGGGTTCTTCTGGCGGGACGACAAGCGCTCTTCCAGCGCGTCCATCTGGTCAAGAATGCCCTTGGCCTGCTCGAAGAAATACTTTCCCTCTTCGGTCAGGTCCATGCGCCGTGTGGTGCGGTTGATCAACGTGGTGTCGAGCTTGGCTTCCAGCCGCGACAAGGTGCGACTGACCGCCGAAGGCGTTTGCCCGACCTGCTCGGCGGCGGCGGAGATCGACCCGCATTCGATCACGCAGACGAAAATCTGCAACTCGTCGGATCTGGCTTTCACAGACATCCTCTCGGTGGAATGCACACCCAATGTGAAGGATGCTTTTGTGGCGAGGGAGCTTGCTCCCGCTGGGCGCGGAGCGACCGCTTTTGGGAGGCGCTTCGCACCTCAGCGGGAGCAAGCTCCCTCGCCACGGTTACACCTTCGTTTCAGGTGAACCCTGATACTAACGGATTACCGCGAAAGGCCGAACACCTCGGCCAAATGCCGCTCATACCGCGCCACATCTTCCTCGATGTTCGGGCGCTTCATCACGTCCACGCACAGGAACGTTGGCAGGCCGGTCATGCCGAGGAACTGGTTGGCCTTGTGGAAGGGAAAATACACGGCGTCCACGCCCTTGGCTTCGAAGAAATCCGTCGGGTCATCGAACGCTTGCTGCGGGGCGTTCCAGGTCAGCGACAACATGTATTGCTTGCCCTGCACCAAACCACCGCTGCCGTATTTTTGCGACGCATCGGAGCGAGTGCGGCCGTCGCTGGCATAGAGGCTGCCATGGCCTTCAGTGAAGACTTCGTCGATGTATTTTTTCACGGTCCACGGGGCCCCCATCCACCAGCCGGGCATCTGGTAGATGATGACGTCGGCCCAGAGGAACTTGGCGACCTCTTCCTTGATGTCGTAGCCACCGTCAATGAAAGTGGTTTTCACATCAAGACCGCCACGGTCCAGGACGCTCAGTGCGGTGTCGTGAAGGGTCGCGTTATAGCGACCGTCGGAATGGGCGAACTGTTTACCGCCATTGAGCAGCAGGACTTTTTTCATCGGGAGCCTCATCGGTTCCAAGGCGTGGCCGCTGGGGCGTCGCCAAGGGGAAGATTAAAAATGATGGCGGCAGGGTACCGATGAGCTGCGCGCGGAATAAGCACCGCAACGACAAAACTGTTTTGATCAAGACGCACGAATAAGCGCCTGATTGTTGCCTTAGAATCCTCCGCACTTTCAGTCCAGGAGCCTACCCTGATGAGTGATTTGCACGGTTTCATCCTGCACGCCAAGACCCGCCCGGAAAAAGCCGAAGCCTTCGAAGCGTTGTTCCGCGCCTACGTCGAACCCAGTCGCGCCGAACCCGGCTGCATTGAATACCACATGCTGCGGGACCAGCAGGACCCGACGCTGTTCATCTTCTACGAAATCTGGGCGTCCCAGGCTGATCTGGACGTGCATTCGAACCTGCCGCACATGAAGCAGTTTTTCGAACAGCGCATGGATTACCTGGAGCGCGATTTCGAGACTCGTCGCGTCGACATGCTCAGCCGGTCCTCGGCTAACCGCTGACCAGCAGATGGCCGCCGAGCACACCGAGGCCAATGAAAAATACCCGTTTGAACAGCACGGCGCTGATCCGCTGGCGCAGCCATTGCCCGAGCCACATTCCCAGCAACGCCGGTATCAGCGCCAGCAGCGATGCACTCAACTCGCCGCCGCCCAAGGCGCCTCGCCACAACAGACCGGCCGCCAAGGCCAGTGTTGAAACGGTGAATGACAGGCCCAGGGCTTGTACCAGCTCATCTCTGTTCAAGCCCAACGCCTGGAGATACGGCACCGCCGGAATGACGAACACGCCGGTGGCTGAGGTGATCACACCGGTGAGCAACCCGCAAAGCGGAGCAAGCCAGCCTTCCTGCACGGCACCGACCCGCAACGTCGGTAAAAACAATCCGCTCAATGCGTACACCATCAGCGCGGCGCCCAGTCCCCTTATTGCCCAGGCCCCGCCCACCATGCCGATCCACAGCGTACCGAATCCGGTGCCAATGAAAATCGCCAGCAGCAACGGCCACAGGCGCAGGACAAGCCCCCGTAAATGCCCGCCCAACGCCAATTGCCAGACGTTGGTCAGGGTCGCCGGAATGATCAGCAACGCCGCAGCCTGCGTCGGAGCCATAGCCAACCCGAGCAAGCCCATGGCGATCGTCGGCAGGCCGAGGCCGATCACGCCCTTGATCGTGCCGGCCAGCAGGAAGGTACCGATGACCAGAAGGGAAAGGGCCGGGCCGAGGTTTTGGTAGAACGCGATGAGGGTGTCCATGGGGTTATCGTGCGCCCGGGGCGTTGGTTTGGAAATGTGTCATACACTGAGGGTGCCTCTCTTTCAGCAAGAGGCTGAGACTCTGTTGACGCTCCTGGCGCCTTCGCGAGCAGGCTCGATCCCACAGTTGAAACGCAATTCCTTGTGGGAGCGAGCCTGCTCGCGAAGACGGCATACCAAACACCGTAAAACTTGAGACAGGCCCTCATGCACTTCGACCTCACCGACCTGCGCCTCTACCTGAATATCCTCGACGCCGGCAATATCACCGCCGGTGCAGCCCGCAGCCATTTGTCCCTGGCCGCGGCAAGCGCTCGAGTCCGCACCATGGAGGCGTCCCTGGGCATCGATTTGCTCGAACGCGGGCGACGTGGCGTGACCCCGACACCGGCCGGCAAAGCCCTGGCCCAGCATGCCCGAATCCTTTTGCAGCACACCGAACATCTGCAACAAGACTTGGCCGAATACGCCAGAGGCGTCAAGGGCCGGGTGCGACTGCTGTGCAACACCAGCGCCATGACCGAGTACCTGCCGGAACCGCTGGCCGATTTTCTCAAGACCCATCCGAACCTGGATATCGACTTGCAGGAACTGCCCAGTTCACGCATCACCCATGCCCTGCGCCAAGGCGCGGCGGATCTCGGGATTATTTCCGACGCCGTTGACACCGATGGCCTACAGGCCTGGCCTTTTCGCGACGACCCGCTGGTATTGATCCTACCGGCCGGACACCCACTGGCTGACAACCGAGCCGTGCGTTTCAGCGAGACCTTCGGGCACGACTATGTCGGCCTGAACGCCTCCAGTGCCCTGGCGATCCACCTGGAAGAACAGGCCCTGCACATCGGCTCACGCATGCAGATCCGCATTCGCGCCGACGGTTTCGACGGGGTGATTCGCATGGTTGCGCACGGTGCGGGCATCGCCATCGTGCCGAAGGCGGCCATCGACCGGCGCCCGCCCGAGCCTGGGTATCACTGTGTCCCGCTGCAAGAGGCATGGGCCCACCGGGCGTTGCTGCTCTGCGCCCGCAACTTCGAAGCTTTGCCTGCCTATGCCAAGACCCTGGCTCGGCATCTGGCTGATTGATGCGCGCTTCTGGACAGCCCGGTGTCGAGCACAGGCATCTGCCTACTCTTGCTCCGCGCTAGGGTGCAGGTTCTTTCTTGCCCCTTTTCCGGAGCTCACATGACCGCACCCATCACCGTCCTGCGCGACACCCATCCGCTGCCCGTACTCGACGCCTGCAAATGGGAAAAGCTTGAAGGCGATCCGCATACCGTCAACCTCAACGCCTACACCAGCGAGGACGGCAGCAAGATCATGGGTACCTGGATCTGCACGCCCGGCAAATGGCGTGTGGATTACGTGAAGTGGGAATACTGCCATTTCCAGGAAGGCTACTGCGTGATCACCCCGGACGGCATGGCACCGATCCATCTGCGGGCCGGTGACATCTTCGTCGTCGAGCCGGGCATGAAAGGTACTTGGGAAGTGGTCGAGACCGTGCGCAAATATTTCGTGTTTGCCTGAGACAAAAAACCGAGAGACCACCCGACATGGTCTCTCGGAAAACAACCGTGGAAGCGTCACCGCTTCAGCACTGCCCTGTGGCGAGGGAGCTTGCTCCCGCTCGGTTGCGCAGCAACCGCCAACAAACAGGGCTGCTACGCAGCCCAGCGGGAGCAAGCTCCCTCGCCACAAAAGCCTCTCGATATCACAGGTTTACTGCGGCTTGCGATAGCTGTTCACAATTGCCGAGAAGTCCTGGCCACCCTCGCCCCGCTGGCTCATCGCCTGATACAGCTGCTGCGCCACCGCCCCTAATATCACCGGCTGACGAGCCTGACGCGCCGCTTCGGTGGCGAGGCCCAGGTCCTTGAGCATCAAGTCCGCGCCGAAACCGCCGGTATAGCCACGGGATGCCGGCGCCGTTTCGATCACGCCGGGCCAAGGGTTGTAGGTATCAGAGCTCCAGCATCGCCCGGTTGAACTATTGATGATGCCGGCCAGCACCTGGGTGTCGATCCCCAAGGCATCGCCCAAGGCCATGGCCTCACTGACACCAACCATGGAAATCCCCAGCAGCAGGTTGTTGCAAATCTTGGCGATCTGCCCGGTGCCGACTTCGCCGCAGTGCACGATGTTGCGGCCCATTTGCGCCAGCACCGGTTGCAGGGTGGCGAACAGCTCGTCCGTAGCGCCAACCATGAAGGTCAGCGTGCCCGCCGCCGCGCCGCCGGTACCGCCCGAAACAGGCGCATCGGCCATCGCCACCCCTTGCTTCGCCGCGGCAGCCGCGACGTCGCGGGCGGTCTGGGGGTCGATGGTGCTGCAATCCACAGCCGGCGTACCGGCGGCGATGCCGGCAAGCACACCGTCCTCGCCCAGCCAGACGCTGCGCACATGGGCAGCGGCGGGCAACATGGTAATCACCAGCGCCGCGCCCTGGGCCGCGTCGCGGGGCGAGGCGCTGATGGTGCCGCCCAACGCCGCCAGTTCAGCCAGCACCGCCTGGTTCAAGTCGAACAGGTTCAGCGAATGGCCGGCCTTGAGCAGGTTGCGCGCCATGGGTGCGCCCATGTTGCCCAGGCCGATAAATGCAATGTTCATGTCCGGCTCCTCAACGCAGATTGATGGTGGTGTTCACACCGTCATTGACGCTGTCGTCGTCGAACCAGCGCGCGGTCACGGTCTTGGTCTGAGTGTAGAACTGCACCACTTGTTTGCCGTAAGGGCCGAGGTCGCCGAGTTTCGAACCACGGGAACCGGTGAAACTGAAGAACGGTACCGGCACCGGGATCGGAATGTTGATACCCACCTGCCCGACGTCGATTTCGCTCTGGAATTTGCGCGCCGCCGCACCGCTCTGGGTGAACAGGCCGGTGCCGTTGCCGAATGGGTTGGCGTTGACCAAGGCGATGGCCTGGTCGAGGGTGTCGACTTCCAGCACCACCAGCACCGGGCCGAAGATCTCTTCGGTGTAGATGCGCATATCAGTCGTCACGCCGGAAAACAGGGTCGGGCCGACAAAATTGCCCTGCTCGAAGCCCGGCACGCTGATGCCACGGCCATCGAGTTCCAGCTTCGCACCTTGCTGCACGCCACTTTCGATCAACTCAAGGATTCGCGCCTTGGCCCGCTTGGAAATCACCGGCCCAACGTCCGTGCCAGGCTCGCTGCCGGCGTTGACCTTGAGTTTCTGTGCCAGGGCCTTGAGCTCCGGCAACCATTGCTTGGCTGCGCCCACCATCACCACCACGGAGGTGGCCATGCAACGTTGCCCCGCCGCGCCGAAACCCGCACCGACCAAGGCGTTGAGGGTCTGCTCACGATTGGCATCAGGCAACACCACCGCGTGGTTCTTGGCACCCATCATCGATTGCACGCGCTTGCCGTGGCGGCCTGCCAAGTCATAAACATGGGTACCGACCGCCGTCGAACCGACAAAGGAAACGGCCTTGATGTCCTTGTGGGTGCAGAGCGCATCCACCACATCCTTGCCGCCGTGCACCACGTTGAGGACACCCGCCGGCACGCCGGCCTCGATGGCCAGTTCTACCAGGAGCATGGTCGACAGCGGATCCTGCTCCGACGGCTTGAGCACAAAGGTGTTGCCGCAGGCGATAGCCATCGGGAACATCCACAGCGGAATCATCGCCGGGAAGTTGAACGGCGTGATGCCCGCGCACACCCCGATCGGCTGGCGCAGCGTGTAGGTATCCACGCCCCCGGCGACGTTTTCGGCAAACTCGCCCATCTGCAGGGTGCCGATGGAACAGGCATGCTCGACCACTTCCAGGCCACGGAAAATATCGCCCTCGGCGTCGGCGATGGTCTTGCCCTGTTCGGCACTGAGCACCGCGGCGATGCGCTTGGAATGCTCGCGAATCAATGCCTGGAGCTTGAGCATGATGCGCATCCGCGCACCGATGGGCGTCAGTTTCCAGGTCTGGAAAGCACGCTGGGCGGCGGCGATGGCGGCATCGACTTCCGAGGCCGTGGCGAACGGAACCTTCGCCAATACCTGCTGGGTGGCCGGGTTGACGATGTCATGCCATTCGTTGGATTGGGATTCAACCCACTCGCCATCGATCAACAGTCTGACGGTTTGCAGGGCAGTGTCGCTGGGCGTAAGGGAAACGTTCATGCTGGCCTCCGGGATTGTTCTTATAAGAGAGCACTGGTTCAGCAACGGCCAAGGTGAACGGACACCTTGGTGATAAGACGGTTTTTGGAGTATAGATGTGCAAACTTCTAATAAGAACGCACATAAAGTCCGGTCCATCATGCAAAAAAACATCACCTCCCTGGGGTCGCTGAATTGGGATGACCTCAAGTTTTTCCTCGAAGTGGCCCGTACCCGCAAGGCCAGCACGGCCGCCAAGCGCCTGGCGGTCGATTACACCACGGTGTCGCGACGCATCAGCTCGCTGGAAGCTTCACTGGGTACGCTGCTGTTCGAGAAATCCCGGACCAACGGTTTTGTCCTGACGGCTGAAGGCCAACGATTGCTGGGCTACGCCGAATCGATCGAAAGCACGCTGCACATGGCTTGCGAACAGGTCTCAGGCTCCGGCGTCGCGCTGTCGGGCCATGTGCGCATGGGCTGCACAGAAGGCTTCGGCAGTTTTTTCATCACGCCGCAACTGAGCCACTTCGTCGATGCCTACCCGGCCATTTCCGTGGACATTCTGCCGCTGCCCCATTTCATCAGCCTCTCCAAGCGCGAAGCCGACATCGTCATCGCCCTCGAACGCCCAGAACACGGCCCATACGTATGCTGCAAGCTGTGCGACTACCGCCTGCAGCTCTACGCCACCCAGCAATACCTGGACAACCACCCGCCCATCCACCGTCCGGCGGACTTGGGCAAGCACTCGTTCATCAGCTATGTGGACGACCTGGCATTCAGTTCCGAGCTGCTCTACCTCGCCAACGTCCTGCCCGGCGCGCATGCTCACCTGCGCAGCACCAGCGTGATCGCGCAATTTGTCGCGGCCCAACAGGGGCGGTCGCTGGCGATCCTGCCGTGCTTCCTGGCGGCCCAGGACCCACGCCTGTTGCCGGTGCTGCCGGAGGAAATCACGGTTACCCGGCAGTTCTGGATGTACTGCCGGGAGGACCTGCGCAAGCTCAAGCGGATCACCTTGTTGTGGGATTACATTCGCGAGGTGACTGAACAGAACCGGCTGTTGCTGATGGGCGACAGCCGGGAGATGGTGTTTGCCGATTAGTCGGCAATGACCACGATGGCGACGCGGCGGTTTTCGGTGCGGCCGCTGGCCGTGTCGTTGGATGCGACGGGTTGGCTGCTGCCCAGGCCGCGCAGCTGGACGTTTTCTTCTCGCATGCCCACGCCTGTCAAGACCTTGCCAACGCTGTTGGCCCGGCGTACCGACAGTTGTTCGTTATAGGCTTGGGAGCCCGATGCGTCGGTATGACCGTCGACACGTACTCGCTCGATACCTACGCCCAGCAGGGCCTTGCCGATCCGCTCGACAATTTCGGTACTGGCAGGATTGAGGCTTTCCACATCGCTGCCAAACAGCACTTTGCCGGAGAGACCGAAGGCCCAGCCCTCCTCCGTCAACTTGAAACCCTGCTCCTTGAGGACGGCGATCTGCGCTGGGGTCAGGCCTTTCGGCGGTGTGGTCTGGCACCCGGCGAGGGTAAAAACGGCGATCAATAAAAATGCTGCGAATCGCAGCAGGGGGAAACGAGCATTTGAACGCATGCAATCAGCTCCTGGTTTGAAGATCCGCGACCGGGTGCTCCGACCCTGCCGTGTGTTGGCCGCCTCGGGCGAGGCGCTTGGCCTGGTACATCGCAGCATCGGCGGCACTCAGCAAGGCGCCGGGCGTGGCACCATGTTCGGGAAAAACCGCGATACCGACACTGAGGGACGTCAAGACCGAGGCATTGCCGGGCAACTGAATCGGCATGTCCATGCTGGCAATGATTTTCTCAGCGATCCGCTCGGCATCCTCGACCTTGTGCAGGGGCGTCAGCAGCACGGCAAACTCATCGCCCCCCAGGCGCGCGACCAGGTCATTCTCTCGCAACTGCGCGCGGACCCGGGTCGCCACGGCAGTCAGCACCGCGTCGCCGGCAGCGTGACCGAAGTTGTCATTGATGCCCTTGAAGCGGTCGCTGTCCAGATACAGGACGGCCACCTGCTCGTCGAGCTTGCTGGCATTGCGCAACGCGCGGATCAATCGACCTTCGAAAAATGCCCGGTTAGGCAATCCGGTCAGGCTGTCGTGGCTGGCCTGGTGAGCCAAGGTTTCGTTTTCACTTTGCAGATGGGTCTGCCAGGATTCCAGTTCGGCAAGCAAGGCGTTGAAGTCGTTGCCCAGGTTGTCCAGTTCAGCGATGTCGGCCGGCGGCACGCGACGATCCAGAGCGCGCTCGCAGCGCGCGGCGTGAGCCACTTCAGCCAGGCTGCGCAGTGGCCCGGTAATCGACCGCAACTGGCGCCTCGCCAGATACAGTGCGACCCAGGCGCTTATCGCCGTACATAAAACAATGCCCGCGAGGCCGCTGAGCAAAAATCGCAACAGGCTTCCGCCATGTCCGGCCAGCAAGATTCTGCCGATGTTCTGTCCTTGGTGGACGATGGGAAGGCTGATCGGTTTTTCCAGGAATGCCTTCGCGATATGCAATTCCAGACCCGACAAGAGGCCGGTGTCGGGTCGCTGCCAGTGAGCCAGAAGGCGACCGTGCTCATTGAATATCTGCGCATCGGCTACTTCTTCGGTGGCGGCAATCAGCGCCAGCGCTTCCGTGGCGGCGGCCGCGTCATCAAACACCACGGCGGCCTCCACGGTGTAATTGATTGAACGGGCGATCAAATGCAGGTTGTGATCGGCATAGACCCGCAACGCGAGCACGCCGAGCAGCGTCAGCGAAATGCTGGCCATGGAGATCGCCACCAGTGCGACGATCAGATGGCCGCGACCGATAACCGAGCCCAACGTGGGCCGAACTCGTGGCTTTGGGGAACTCATGGGGCGGCCGGCCTGCGACGTGAAAGCTGGAGAACGCTCGGATGAATTCGCACGCCACTGCGCGCAACCGAATCAAGGTTGACCTCGAACGAGACCTGTTCATCGCCGACCCGCAGGCAGAACAGACTGCCCACGGTACATTGATCGCCCCCCTCGCTGATGCTCAACACAGGCTTGCCAATCAATGACGTGAACAGGCGCGAGCGTTCCTCATTGGTCAGCCTGCCGATGTAGACAGCGTTGCAGTCGTCGGCGATGCCAGGATGATCTGCCAGCACCCGCTGCACGGATACCGGTCGGCCCGTGGCCTGGGTCGTACCTTTGACAAGCACATCGGTATATTGAGTCGGACCGACGATACAGAGCTGCAATTGTGTCGGCTCCACAGGCCAACGGGCATAGCTGAGGATGCCCAGCACGACCTGTGTGACCGCTTCGGCTCGCTGGTCGGCGCGGTCGGGGGTTGCCTGCTCTTGAGCGACCACCGCGAATGACAGCATCCATAGGAAGCCGGCAAGCACATGAGGCTTCCAGTTCTCGCTGCACGCTGCCCCCCGAACTGCCACCATCCTGGATGATCTCTGATTAAGATAAGAGCCGAAACGATAACACAGTGTCAAAAAGCCAGCGAGACAGTGCCCTACGGCGATTTCCGACAAAAAACAGGCAGAACCGCGATCGAAGCATTAAAGGTGAAAGTTAGGCAATCAGCCACCTTGTTCCCATTCCAACATCAACCCACTCAGGCGCTTGACCTTGCGGCGGACGGCCTCCTCGAATACCCCGGCTCTCGGCTCTATGAGACTGAACCAGTGCTTGCCCCGGGTAACCGCCGTGTATACCAGTTCCTTGGTCAACACGGGGTTCAACACATCGGGAAGGATGAGCGCCGTATGGGCGAACTCCGAGCCTTGGGACTTGTGCACCGTCATGGCGTACACGGTTTCCACATCATTCAGGCGACTGGGCAGGACAAAACGCACGCCACCTTGGCCATCGTTACGGGGGAAGGCAACTCTCAACACCTGTCTGCCCGCATCAGGCCCGTCACGCTCAGGCAGCTTTAGGGCGATGCCGATATCGCCATTCATCAACCCGAGCCCGTAGTCGTTGCGAGTCATCAGTACCGGACGCCCCTCGTACCAGAGATGATCGCTGTCGATCAAACGAGCCTTGAGCAACGCAGCCGTGATCCGCTGATTCAACCCCTCGACACCCCACGGGCCTTTGCGCACGGCACAAAGCAACTGGAACTCGTCGAATGCCGCCAGGACATCCCTGGCCCACTCCGTCCAGCAACTGTCTTCCAACGGACGAGAAATGTCCGGGCGCCGTTGCCGCAGCAGATTCAGGTAATGCCGATACCCTTGCGGGCCATCTACTCGGCCGTCGAGCAGAAAACGCTCCAGCACTCCGTCATGCTCGCCTTTGAGCCCAAGGAAAAACAGGTCCGCATATTGACCGCCCTGCAGCACCTGACGGGCTTTCTCCGGCTGTTGCCGATTCACGCTGCGGGCCAATTGCCCAATGCCGCTGCCTTCGCCAAAGCGCCGGGAATGCCTGAGCATGACCACTTGCTGGGCCAGGGGATGAGCGCCATCGAGGTCCTGCTTCAGGTCGCTGGCCGCCAGGTTCTCGCCGCTGACGGACTCGAGCCAGGCCAGGGTCTGCGGGCTATACCAGCCTTCCTCGGCATCCCGACATAGATCCCCCAGAACCGCACCCGCCTCGACCGACGCCAACTGGTCCTTGTCACCCAGCAGCACCAGGCGCGCATGAGGCGGCAGTGCATCCAGCAAATTCGCCATCATTTCCAGGTCGATCATTGACGCTTCATCAACCACCAGCACATCCAGTGGCAAGCGATTGCCCCGATGATGGCGAAAATGCCGAGTACCAGGGCGGCTGCCCAGCAGTCGATGGACGGTGGTGACGTCGCAGGGAATGCGCTCGCGCACGCCATCGGACACATCCAGCGTCCGGACCTGCTGGCTGATGGACTCGGTCAAGCGCGCCGCTGCCTTGCCAGTGGGCGCGGCCAGGCGAATACGCAGCGGTTTCCCAGCCTCGACAGCCGGCGCCTGCAACAAGGCAAGCAGACGCACGACCGTGGTGGTCTTCCCTGTGCCCGGGCCGCCCGTCACGATGCTGAAAGCGCTCCGGGTCGCCAGCGCGCAGGCCAGCTTCTGCCAATCGATCGGACCTGTGAGACTGGCCGCTCCGAACAATCCCGCAAGGCGCTCGCGCAGGTCATCGGGCGCTGCGCCATGACCGGCCAGCCGTTGACGCAATGCTTCATCGATCCGCCGTTCATAGGCCCAGTAACGGCGCAGATAGAGGCGTTTGCCCGACAGCACCAACGGCCGCTGCTGCGCCTCTTCAGTCATGTCGACCGCCAAGGCGACCAGGCGACTGGATGCCAGGACCTTGCACCAATGGGCGGGGTCCAGAGCTTGCAGTATCTGGGACGGCAACAGCGTTGCGCCTGTCTGAACGTCGCCCTCGGGAGGGAGCGACAGTGCGAAGTCCGGCTCGCTGAGTGTCTCGAACAGATCCAGGCAGACGTGCCCATGACCCAGTTGGTGACTGGTCAGTGCCGCGGCGAGCAGTACCAGCGGATCGTCGTTGGGCTCCAGCTCATGGAGGAACGCGACAAACGCCTTGTCCAGGGCTCGAAGCCAGCCGCGCTCCACCCAGCGCGTGAGCAGCAGCAACAGATCACTCGCCTCACTCAGCGGCGCAAGGTTGGCCAGGCTCTCGTCTTCGGACGGTCTGGGGAGCAGGTCGGCAAAGGAACGACTCATAACAGTTCTCCCTGTACCCACGCCGGTTCGGCCTTGGGTTCGGGCGCCCCTCGGAACAGGCGATCGAGTTGTTCGATCAAGGCTCGCGGGGGCTTGGTGAAATACACGCCCTGGCTGGCTGCGCGCGTGCCACGCAAGAATATATACAACGCTCCGCCGACATGCCGGTCGTAGTCATAATCGGGCAAGCGTGCCTTGAGCTGGCGATGCAGCGCCAACAGGTACAGGACGTATTGCAAGTCGTAGCGATTATCCAGGATCGATTGCTCCATCGCCTGCACGGTGTAGGCCGTGTCATCAGCCCCCAGCCAGTTGGACTTGTAATCAGCCACGTAGTACCGACCGTCATGTTCGAAGGTCAAGTCGATGAAACCCTTGAACATGCCGTTGAGCAACACCGGCTCCGCGGCGATGCGAGCCACGCCGCCATGGGTGAATCGGCAGACAAGTTCGTCAAGCTTGAGCACATCGACTTTGTGGCTGGCGAACCAGAACTCCATTTCGACCTGGAAGCGAGTCAGCTGCGTCAACAACACCGGAGCCTGGCCGCCACCGATATGCAAAGGCGTTGTGATCAGGTGCTGCAACCAGTCGCCAAGCGTGGTGATCCAGCCTTTCCAGCCTCGGCGGTTGCAACGTCGGGCAATAGCATCCTCGATTACCGCTGGCGTGGTGGTAAATCCTTCCCTGGCCGACCACTCCAGAAGACCGTGCAGGAACGTGCCCGGGTTCGGACCACGTGGAAAGCGATGGATGTCGCCGCCGACAGCAACCACTTCCCTGGGGGCATCCGGGTCAAGACGCTCATCATCGAACTGTTTCTGCGCCTGTGGGTTTTCCGGTGCGGTGTCTCCCCCCGCGCTAAGCGTTTCGCCCAGGCGCAATGCGCTGTAGGAAGCGATCCACCAGTTCTCGCTGGCTTTGCGTACCGGCAACAAAGGTGCGCGCAACACCGCTTCGTTTTGGGCTGGCAGGTAGTGTTCGTCGTTGGCCTGGGGCATATCCTGGCAGTTCACCGCTTGGCTGCCTTGTTGCAAATCTTCCAGCCATTGCCGCAACGCCACCGACTCCGTCAACGGTGCGCCGCCGCCCAGCAGATAACCCAGCGCCGACAGGTGCAGGATGGAGCGGCTGTTGCTGCCACGCTTGAGATCGGCGACACCCAGCCAACAGGCGTGTTGGGCGCGAGTCAGCGCCACATACAGGAGGCGCAGGTCTTCGGCCAAGCGTTCGTCATCGGCCTTGGCGATCAATACGGGGGTCGGCGTGAGACTGATTTGCGCCTGGCCGGCTTCGTCGTGGTAATGCAAAGGCAATCGGCTGCCGTCCACCGGTTTCGTCGAGCAAATGAACGGCAGGAAGACCAACGGATATTCGAGCCCCTTGGATTTGTGGATCGTCACCACTTTGACCAACTGCTCATCGCTTTCCAGGCGAAGGATCTGTTCTTCGCCGGCCTGCCCGGTCAACGCCAGATGCTCGGACAGGTATCGAATCAGCGCCTGCTCGCCATCCAGCTCGACGGCAGCCTGCTGCAACAGTTCGCACAGATGGAGCAAATTGGTCAGCACCCGCTCCCCGTCGCCACGCGTCATCAAGGCCTGGGGCAATTTGAAATCGTGCAGCAGGCGTCGCAACATCGGCAGCACACCCTGGGTACGCCAGACCAGCCGATAACCACGAAACTGCATGACGCGACTTTCCCATGCCAGCTCATCCTGATTAAGTCGCTCCAGCTCCGTAATCGGCAAGTCCAATGTGATGCTGGCCAGCGCCGCTCGCAATGGACGTTCGGCATCCGGCTCGGCGCACGCCTTCAGCCAGGTCAGCAAGTCCCGCGCTTCTTGCGCGGCAAACACCGAATCCTTGTCGGACAGGTAGACGCTTCGTACGCCTCGTGCAGACAATTCGCCGCGCACGGCCTGCGCTTCCTTGCCATCTCGAACCAGAATGGCGATGTCCGCCGGTAGCAGCCCACGCAAGGTATCCCCGTCACTGACAAACCCATCACGCCCCGACTGGCCGCCGTTGAGCAGCGCAGTGATCTCGCTGGCGCAGGCAGCGGCCATGTGTTGCCGATACGTCGCGCCAGAGAGCGGTTGGTCCGAGGCCAGGTGCCAGATATTCATTGCGGGGACGGTTTGTCCTGCGATCAGCAAGGACTCCTTTCGTCCTTGGGATCCCACTGCCAGGAACGGCACCGGATTCTCACCCGATGGCTCACGGAACAGGAAAGCCCCGCGCCCTTTTGGACGGGTTTCCGCGTTCTGAAAAATATGGTTCACGGCGCCGACCATGGCATGGCTGGAACGAAAGTTCGTTCCCAGCGTATGCAGCCTGCCAGCAGTGGCTTCCCGGGCGCGCAGGTAGGTATAGATGTCAGCCCCCCGGAAAGCATAAATGGCCTGTTTCGGGTCGCCGATCAGGAACAGTCCTGTTTCGGGATCGTTGTCCTTGATGCGATAGATACTTTCGAAGATCCGGTACTGGACCGGGTCGGTGTCCTGGAACTCATCGATCAGAGCGACCGGAAACTGCTCACGAATCACGCTCGCCAGACGTTCCCCGCCTTCAGCCTGTAGAGCCGCGTCGAGACGCAACAACATATCGTCGAAGCCCATTTCCGCTCGGCGACGCTTTTCCGCCTCGAAGCGCTCCCCTACCCATTGCGCGGCATGCTGCAACACGGCGGCATCGGGTGTCGGCAATGCGTCCAGGCTCGCCTTGAGCCCTGACATCGCGTCCAGGCCGGGGTGATTTGGCACCTCTCCCTTCCAGGCTTCGGCCATCCCCTCTGGTGTCAACCGCGTGAATCCCGTGCCGATGTCCAAAAGCTCAACGCTTTCATCCTCTACCCAGGCCGTGATCTTCTGGAACCACGGCTCAAAATAACGGGCTTGCATCTTGCGCCCATCGACGCTTTTACTCGCCACGCCTTGCTGGCATATCTCCAGCAATTCCACCGCCCATTGACGCCACGGCGCCTTGAGATCAAGCAAGGCAGCGCTGCGCTCCTGCAGGGCTGCGGCGATAAGCTCGGCGGGCTCAAGCCCATCATCATTGCCGCGTCCGTTGGAAAACAGGCCTTTCACTCGTGGCAACAACGCCGCAGGTCCACCCCAGTGGGTACGTACCCAATCCAACGCCTCGCCTTGCATCGAGTAGCAGAACAGCCGCCAGTAGTCGCGCAGCACCTCGCCGAGCAGCTCGCTGTGATCGGTTTCCAGGGTCTGGGTAAACAAGCTGCCACTGTCAAAAGCATGCTCGCGCAACATGCGCTGGCACCAACCATGGATAGTCGAAACGGCTGCCTCATCCATCCATTGCGCGGCAATGTCGAGCCGGTTGGCACAGGCAGGCCATTGCCCTTCGTCAAACTCATCACGCAACGCTGTTACCAACGAGTCCGGTGCAGGAATTTCGTCGCGAAAAAAACGCGCCGCCTCTGCCAGGCGCGTACGGATACGATCACGCAACTCCTTGGTTGCGGCGTCAGTAAAGGTCACCACCAGGATCTGCGGGGGAAGCAGTTCGCGACCGAATCCAGCCGCCGATCCGCCGTGCCCCAATACCAGGCGCAAGTACAAAGCAGATATGGTGAAAGTCTTGCCCGTACCGGCGCTGGCCTCGATCAACTGACTGCCACGCAACGGGAAGGCCAGGGCCAACGGAGTTTGCCGACTCATGAACGCGCGTCCTCTTCGACCAGTGAACGCCAGGGCGCTTCGAATAACGGTCGATAGAGCGCATCGCACCAGTCGGGAAACGTTTCGTCTGCAACGAGCGCGTCAAAGTCAGCGAACTGTCGGGCCAGGGCCGGGCTTTCCCGCCGCTCGCCTTCGAAATTCAGACCGTCGCCGTCATAGGCTTTTCGAGCCGCCGCTTCGGCCTTTCCGGGGTCGCTCTGAGCGAGCCAGGCAAAGGCAGTCTTCACCGCGATCGGCAGCGGCTCGCGCATGCCTGTCTGCCAGGCTTGCAACAGATCACCGAGCAGTCTTCGCGAAACGGCTTCCTCAAAAGGCGCCAACAGCAAGCTGTCATCACTGGCAACCAATGCAGTCGTCATCGAAAGACCGCTGGCGCAGGCGACTAGATGGTTCACCCAAGGCCGTATCAGGCGATGCCATTTTCGAGTCTTGGTGGAACCGATGCTGTTGGGGATGGCGGTAATCGCCAAGACCGCACCATCAGATCGCTGGTGCAGACCACTGAGCCAACCTTCGACACTGACTTCTGCCAATTGCAGACTGATGGGTACGGCGCTCGCCAATGGAGTCGGCCACAGCGCCAGAAGTTGTTGGTAACGTTGAAGCAGGTCTGGCAATGGCTCGATCAACTCACGCTGCAGGCTTTCACCAAAACCAGCCATGGGTAACAACCCGCTGTTCTGAAGCCGTTTGGCATGCGCCTGCAATGCAAGGTCCGGTTGATCGAGACGAATGAGAGCGGCTTCGAGCAGGCTGTCGCTCAAGCTGTAACGCTGCAACGCATCGAGCACGAAAGGCTCATCATCGGCCAGGGGAGCTTCGATGGTCTCGAAAAACACTTTGAGTCGCTGGCTGAAAAAATGACGGACAGGATTGCGCAGGAAATCCTGCAACTGACCAAGTCCCAAGGGTTCTTCCTGAACATAGGGAGCCAATCGCTGAGGCATCTGAGTGTGATCCTGGGCGTCATGAAGCACTCGCCATTCGGTGGCATAACTGAATAGCTGATCGCCCTGGTAAAAATAGCGGGCACTGAACGGTTGAAGAGGATGCTCCTGGGTGAGCGCGCCAAGAAGGCTTCCCTTGCCATCTGCCAACCGCCAGCCACTGGCAAGATGATCGCGTAGCTGGCCAACGAGAACGGAGGGCGGTCGCTCGCTATTGTCACGAATGCTGCGTCCCACCCAACTGATGTAGAGTTTTTCCCGTGCGGAAAGAAGCGCCTCCAGCATCAAGTACCGATCATCCTCGCGCCGGGAGCGATCGCCAGGCCGATAATCGCTGCCCATCAGGTCGAAGTCCAAGGGCGGTTGGGCGCGAGGGTAATCACCGTCATTCATTCCCAGCAAACAGACCAGTTTGAAAGGAATTGCTCGCATCGGCATCAAGGTACAAAAGTTGACCGCCCCAGCCAGGAAGCGCTGGGACAATCGCCCTTGGTCCAACCCGGCCAGCCAGGCCTCCCTTACGACCGTCAATGGCAGTTCATCGTGCAGGGCAACTGACTCGCAGGTTTCCAGCCAGGATTCACGCAGGTCTTCGAGCTGGGTCAGTAGATAATCGTCGTGTTCATTGCTCGCCAAGAAGAACAGCTGCATCAGGTTATGCAGGCGCGCGCCCCAATCCTGAGGCGATGCTGGCTGGCTGAGCTCCTGATGAGCGACTTCCAAGGCATCCAGCAACGCCACCAAAGGACCGATCAACGCCGCATCGAGACCACCGATTTCGTCATACGGCTCGATGCCTTCGTAAGCCTGCGAATTGCCGACCGCATATCCTAATAACATGCGACGCAGGCCGAAACGCCAGCTGTTCTGTTCAAGCTCTGCGGGCAAACCCAGCCCGGCACGATGTTCGGCACTCATTCCCCAACGGATGCCGGCCCCCTCGATCCAACGGTGCAGCGTTGGCAAATCGGACTCGCCAATGCCAAACCGCTCGCGCAACGCCGGGACGTCCAGCAAATCGAGGATTTCGCTGACCGGAAAACGACTATCAGGAAGTTTGAGCAAATGTTCGACTGCGATCAGAAGAGGGTCACGTCCACGCTGGCCTTGATCGGTCAGGGTGAATGGAATGAAACGACTGTCGAATTTATCAAGTTGACCGAACACCGCACGAATATGCGGCGCATAACTGTCGATATCCGGGACCATGACAATAATGTCGCGGGGACGCAAGGTCGGATCCTTGCTGAACTGAGCAAGGAGCTGATCATGGAGGATTTCGACTTCGCGTTGTGCGCTATGGGCGATATGGAAGCGGATGGACTCATCTTGCTGGAAATCGACCTCTGGCCATTGCTCTCGAGTTTCGTCCAAGGGACGCAACTCAAGAATGTCATTCTGCAACTGGCTGAGGAGGGTGGCAGGTTGGCCGTCGCTGAACAGATCGATTCGCCCTTCACGGAATACCGAGCGATAGGTCGCGGGATCATCGTAACTGTCGAGCAGATTGATATAGTCGCGCCCCTGTTTTCCCCAGGCCGCCAATAAAGGATGAGCATGCTGGTGCAACGTCTGCGAGTCGAGGACTTCAGGCATGCCGCGCTTACGTGCTTGCCGTTTGTATTGGTGGCGAAGCAAGTCCTTGTCGGCCACGATATCTGCCCAATGATGTCGGCATGGATTGTGGACACACAGCAAAACCTGGCTAAACCGTGAGAGCCCGGCAAGCGCCTCGAGGACTTGAGCGGGCAATGACGATATGCCAAAGACAATTACTCGCGCAGGCAGGCCTTGTGGAGCGGCTTCCAGGCTGTTGATGCACTCCAGATAGCGCTGATGAACACCGGCACGACTTTGGGCCATGCCCTTCTCACCTACATCCAGCAACAGGGCTCGCCACAGTTCCGCTTGCCAGCAATTGGCCGCCGCGAGCGGCTTGGTGTCACCGCGGACATTCCTCGTCTGGTGTCGTCCCTGTGCCCAGTCCTCGAGCCAGTCGGCACGGTAGACCTGATACTGGTCAAACAGGTCAGCCAGACGCTCAGACAGTTGGTAGCGCTTGCGCAAGTCAGCGTCATGAGTGAGAAAACGTCGCAGGGGTTCGAAATGTGGCTGTTCAATCAGCTGCGGCAGGAGACGCATCAGCCTCCATGTGAGCGGAGCCTTGTCCAAGAGGGATTTGGCAGGGATTTCGTCACGCCCGAGCACCATTCGATAGAGCTGCCACATGAAGCTACCTGGCAACTGCACGTCGATGGCTGCCGCAATGCCGCAACCGCCGGTATCGTCGTCTTCCGGGTGCTCAGCCAGCGCGAGTTTAAGCCATTGGGCAATACCGTTGCTCTGTACCAGCGCGATTTCATTTTCAAGAGGGGCCAGCGGATAACGCCGCATCAGGCTGATCACCAGGCTGCGCAATTCATCAAGGCGATTCCCGTGAACCACCATGAACGCTGGGCTAAGGGACGTTGCGTCCGGCATGAAAGGCATCCTTGAAAATGCAAAAGCTAGGGCAGAACCTTAGCATTGTCGGGGGGCTGTGACAGCCGGGAGCTGTCTGCGCTTGTCGTAAGAACTTTCTTGCAGGCAAAACAAAACCCCTACCTGCGTCAGCAGATAGGGGTTTCGGAATTTAATCTTGACGATGACCTACTCTCACATGGGGAAACCCCACACTACCATCGGCGATGCATCGTTTCACTTCTGAGTTCGGGATGGGATCAGGTGGTTCCAATGCTCTATGGTCGTCAAGAAATTCGGGTACTGAGTCGTGGCCTCATGGCCTCGCTTCAGCAAATTGGGTATGTGACAGCTTTCGGTGTTTGGTGAGTTTCGAACTTTCGGTTCATCTCGTCTTCACACACCGCAATCTGGCCTCTTTCGAGTCTACAGATTGCTTGGGTGTTATATGGTCAAGCCTCACGGGCAATTAGTACAGGTTAGCTCAACGCCTCACAGCGCTTACACACCCTGCCTATCAACGTCGTAGTCTTCGACGGCCCTTCAGGGGACTCAAGGTCCCAGTGAGATCTCATCTTGAGGCAAGTTTCCCGCTTAGATGCTTTCAGCGGTTATCTTTTCCGAACATAGCTACCCGGCAATGCCACTGGCGTGACAACCGGAACACCAGAGGTTCGTCCACTCCGGTCCTCTCGTACTAGGAGCAGCCCCTCTCAAATCTCAAACGTCCACGGCAGATAGGGACCGAACTGTCTCACGACGTTCTAAACCCAGCTCGCGTACCACTTTAAATGGCGAACAGCCATACCCTTGGGACCGGCTTCAGCCCCAGGATGTGATGAGCCGACATCGAGGTGCCAAACACCGCCGTCGATATGAACTCTTGGGCGGTATCAGCCTGTTATCCCCGGAGTACCTTTTATCCGTTGAGCGATGGCCCTTCCATACAGAACCACCGGATCACTAAGACCTACTTTCGTACCTGCTCGACGTGTCTGTCTCGCAGTCAAGCGCGCTTTTGCCTTTATACTCTACGACCGATTTCCGACCGGTCTGAGCGCACCTTCGTACTCCTCCGTTACTCTTTAGGAGGAGACCGCCCCAGTCAAACTACCCACCATACACTGTCCTCGATCCGGATAACGGACCTGAGTTAGAACCTCAAAGTTGCCAGGGTGGTATTTCAAGGATGGCTCCACGCAGACTGGCGTCCACGCTTCAAAGCCTCCCACCTATCCTACACAAGCAAATTCAAAGTCCAGTGCAAAGCTATAGTAAAGGTTCACGGGGTCTTTCCGTCTAGCCGCGGATACACTGCATCTTCACAGCGATTTCAATTTCACTGAGTCTCGGGTGGAGACAGCGCCGCCATCGTTACGCCATTCGTGCAGGTCGGAACTTACCCGACAAGGAATTTCGCTACCTTAGGACCGTTATAGTTACGGCCGCCGTTTACCGGGGCTTCGATCAAGAGCTTCGCGTTAGCTAACCCCATCAATTAACCTTCCGGCACCGGGCAGGCGTCACACCCTATACGTCCACTTTCGTGTTTGCAGAGTGCTGTGTTTTTAATAAACAGTCGCAGCGGCCTGGTATCTTCGACCGGCGTGGGCTTACGCAGCAAGTGCTTCACCCTCACCGGCGCACCTTCTCCCGAAGTTACGGTGCCATTTTGCCTAGTTCCTTCACCCGAGTTCTCTCAAGCGCCTTGGTATTCTCTACCCAACCACCTGTGTCGGTTTGGGGTACGGTTCCTGGTTACCTGAAGCTTAGAAGCTTTTCTTGGAAGCATGGCATCAACCACTTCGTCACCCAAAGGGTAACTCGTCATCAGCTCTCGGCCTTGAAACCCCGGATTTACCTAAGATTTCAGCCTACCACCTTAAACTTGGACAACCAACGCCAAGCTGGCCTAGCCTTCTCCGTCCCTCCATCGCAATAACCAGAAGTACAGGAATATTAACCTGTTTTCCATCGACTACGCTTTTCAGCCTCGCCTTAGGGACCGACTAACCCTGCGTCGATTAACGTTGCGCAGGAAACCTTGGTCTTTCGGCGTGGGTGTTTTTCACACCCATTGTCGTTACTCATGTCAGCATTCGCACTTCTGATACCTCCAGCAAGCTTCTCAACTCACCTTCACAGGCTTACAGAACGCTCCTCTACCGCATCACTTGCGTGATACCCGTAGCTTCGGTGTATGGTTTGAGCCCCGTTACATCTTCCGCGCAGGCCGACTCGACTAGTGAGCTATTACGCTTTCTTTAAAGGGTGGCTGCTTCTAAGCCAACCTCCTAGCTGTCTAAGCCTTCCCACATCGTTTCCCACTTAACCATAACTTTGGGACCTTAGCTGACGGTCTGGGTTGTTTCCCTTTTCACGACGGACGTTAGCACCCGCCGTGTGTCTCCCATGCTCGGCACTTGTAGGTATTCGGAGTTTGCATCGGTTTGGTAAGTCGGGATGACCCCCTAGCCGAAACAGTGCTCTACCCCCTACAGTGATACATGAGGCGCTACCTAAATAGCTTTCGAGGAGAACCAGCTATCTCCGAGCTTGATTAGCCTTTCACTCCGATCCACAGGTCATCCGCTAACTTTTCAACGGTAGTCGGTTCGGTCCTCCAGTCAGTGTTACCTAACCTTCAACCTGCCCATGGATAGATCGCCCGGTTTCGGGTCTATTCCCAGCGACTAGACGCCCTATTAAGACTCGCTTTCGCTACGCCTCCCCTATTCGGTTAAGCTCGCCACTGAAAATAAGTCGCTGACCCATTATACAAAAGGTACGCAGTCACCCAACAAAGTGGGCTCCCACTGCTTGTACGCATACGGTTTCAGGATCTATTTCACTCCCCTCTCCGGGGTTCTTTTCGCCTTTCCCTCACGGTACTAGTTCACTATCGGTCAGTCAGTAGTATTTAGCCTTGGAGGATGGTCCCCCCATATTCAGACAAAGTTTCTCGTGCTCCGTCCTACTCGATTTCACTTCTAAGATCCTTTCGCGTACAGGGCTATCACCCACTATGGCCGCACTTTCCAGAGCGTTCCGCTAAAATCAAAGAAGCTTAAGGGCTAGTCCCCGTTCGCTCGCCACTACTAAGGGAATCTCGGTTGATTTCTTTTCCTCAGGGTACTTAGATGTTTCAGTTCCCCTGGTTCGCTTCTTGCACCTATGTATTCAGTACAAGATAACCATCTTATGATGGCTGGGTTCCCCCATTCAGACATCTCCGGATCAAAGTCTGTTTGCCGACTCCCCGAAGCTTTTCGCAGGCTACCACGTCTTTCATCGCCTCTGACTGCCAAGGCATCCACCGTATGCGCTTCTTCACTTGACCATATAACCCCAAGCAATCTGGTTATACTGTGAAGACGACATTCGCCGAAAATTCGAATTTCTCAACTAAGAGAACTCACAAATTTTACCTTAGCCTGATCCGTTACCAGTGAAAGTAACGTTCAGTCTATCTTTCTATCACATACCCAAATTTTTAAAGAACGATCTAATCAAAAGACTAGAAATCAACATTCATCACCGTCTCGGTGGAATGCTCATTTCTAAGCTTTCAGAAGCAGTTTATGGTGGAGCCAAGCGGGATCGAACCGCTGACCTCCTGCGTGCAAGGCAGGCGCTCTCCCAGCTGAGCTATGGCCCCATAACAAAATTGGTGGGTCTGGGCAGATTCGAACTGCCGACCTCACCCTTATCAGGGGTGCGCTCTAACCAACTGAGCTACAGACCCAATTTCGAGCTTGTAACTGTTAGCTTTGAGCTATCAGCTTGGAGCTTAAAGCTGCTTCTATCGTCTTCTTCAATGAATCAAGCAATTCGTGTGGGAGCTCATGAAGCAGCTGCGGTCGTCGATTAAGGAGGTGATCCAGCCGCAGGTTCCCCTACGGCTACCTTGTTACGACTTCACCCCAGTCATGAATCACACCGTGGTAACCGTCCCCCCGAAGGTTAGACTAGCTACTTCTGGTGCAACCCACTCCCATGGTGTGACGGGCGGTGTGTACAAGGCCCGGGAACGTATTCACCGCGACATTCTGATTCGCGATTACTAGCGATTCCGACTTCACGCAGTCGAGTTGCAGACTGCGATCCGGACTACGATCGGTTTTGTGGGATTAGCTCCACCTCGCGGCTTGGCAACCCTCTGTACCGACCATTGTAGCACGTGTGTAGCCCAGGCCGTAAGGGCCATGATGACTTGACGTCATCCCCACCTTCCTCCGGTTTGTCACCGGCAGTCTCCTTAGAGTGCCCACCATAACGTGCTGGTAACTAAGGACAAGGGTTGCGCTCGTTACGGGACTTAACCCAACATCTCACGACACGAGCTGACGACAGCCATGCAGCACCTGTCTCAATGTTCCCGAAGGCACCAAT
This sequence comes from Pseudomonas alvandae, assembly GCF_019141525.1. Taxonomy (GTDB): domain Bacteria; phylum Pseudomonadota; class Gammaproteobacteria; order Pseudomonadales; family Pseudomonadaceae; genus Aquipseudomonas; species Aquipseudomonas alvandae. Next base: position 1,073,219 of record NZ_CP077080.1, on the reverse strand, counting down.
CCATCTCTGGAAAGTTCATTGGATGTCAAGGCCTGGTAAGGTTCTTCGCGTTGCTTCGAATTAAACCACATGCTCCACCGCTTGTGCGGGCCCCCGTCAATTCATTTGAGTTTTAACCTTGCGGCCGTACTCCCCAGGCGGTCAACTTAATGCGTTAGCTGCGCCACTAAGAGCTCAAGGCTCCCAACGGCTAGTTGACATCGTTTACGGCGTGGACTACCAGGGTATCTAATCCTGTTTGCTCCCCACGCTTTCGCACCTCAGTGTCAGTATCAGTCCAGGTGGTCGCCTTCGCCACTGGTGTTCCTTCCTATATCTACGCATTTCACCGCTACACAGGAAATTCCACCACCCTCTACCATACTCTAGCTCGACAGTTTTGAATGCAGTTCCCAGGTTGAGCCCGGGGATTTCACATCCAACTTAACGAACCACCTACGCGCGCTTTACGCCCAGTAATTCCGATTAACGCTTGCACCCTCTGTATTACCGCGGCTGCTGGCACAGAGTTAGCCGGTGCTTATTCTGTCGGTAACGTCAAAACACTAACGTATTAGGTTAATGCCCTTCCTCCCAACTTAAAGTGCTTTACAATCCGAAGACCTTCTTCACACACGCGGCATGGCTGGATCAGGCTTTCGCCCATTGTCCAATATTCCCCACTGCTGCCTCCCGTAGGAGTCTGGACCGTGTCTCAGTTCCAGTGTGACTGATCATCCTCTCAGACCAGTTACGGATCGTCGCCTTGGTGAGCCATTACCTCACCAACTAGCTAATCCGACCTAGGCTCATCTGATAGCGCAAGGCCCGAAGGTCCCCTGCTTTCTCCCGTAGGACGTATGCGGTATTAGCGTCCGTTTCCGAGCGTTATCCCCCACTACCAGGCAGATTCCTAGGCATTACTCACCCGTCCGCCGCTCTCAAGAGGTGCAAGCACCTCTCTACCGCTCGACTTGCATGTGTTAGGCCTGCCGCCAGCGTTCAATCTGAGCCATGATCAAACTCTTCAGTTCAAACATCTTTGGGTTTTGAGAAAACCCTAAACTTGGCTCAGCAATCGTTGGTTACATCTTTGATTTCTCGCGGAGTAACTTGTGATGCTGATAATCTGTTGACTAGCAGTCTGACTCCACAAGCACCCACACGAATTGCTTGATTCAGTTGTTAAAGAGCGGTGGGTTGAGCCTTTCGTCTCAACCGAGGCGCGCATTCTACAGCGCCCCGTGTATCTGTCAAGCGGTTATTTTAAGAAGTTTTCAAAGTTTCGCTTGGAAATCCTTAACAACTTCAACCACTTGCGCTTTCGATCTCTCGTTAGCGGGAGGCGAATTCTACAGCGTTGTTCGCTGCTGTCAACACCTCTTTTTCACCGCTTTCGACCGAGAGGATCGAATCGCCAATAGAGCCAAACAACACCGCTCCATCAACTCCTTCAACGCTTCGATGAACTGAAGTGCCTGACCTATCGAAACCTACTTAACTCATTGAAACTCAAGGAGTTTTCCGTTTCGACTGCGCCGGAAGTGGGGCGAATTATAGACACCTGGAATCTGCCGTCAACCGTTATTTTCATAATTCTGTCATATCAGTCAAAAAAGCCCTTAAACGCAGAAGCCGACACCCAAAGGTGCCGGCTTCTTCACTTATCAATTACAGGCTGGGAAATGCGAATTGTGAAGCCTCGTGGCTGGCACGCTGCGGCCAGCGCTGGGTAATCGCCTTGCGACGGGTATAGAAGCGCACGCCATCCGGGCCATAGGCATGCAGGTCGCCAAACAGCGAACGCTTCCAACCACCAAAGCTGTGATAAGCAACAGGCACCGGCAACGGTACGTTGACGCCTACCATGCCGACTTCAATCTCATCACAGAACAGCCGCGCAGCTTCGCCGTCACGGGTGAAGATACAGGTGCCGTTGCCATACTCGTGATCGTTGATCAGTTGCATCGCCTCTTCGAGGCTATTGACCCTGACGAGACACAGCACCGGTCCGAAGATCTCTTCCTTATAGATACGCATCTCGGGCGTCACGCGATCGAAGAGGCAACCGCCGAGGAAGAAGCCCTCTTCATGCCCTGCCACACTCAAGCCGCGACCGTCGACAACCAGCGAGGCCCCCGCCGATACGCCTTCTTCTATATAGCCACTGACCTTGTCGCGATGCTGACCAGTAACAAGCGGCCCCATGTCCAGCCCACACGAAGTCCCCGCGCCGATCTTCAGCGCCTTGATCTGCGGCACCAGCTTGGCCACCAGCGCATCCGCCACCTGATCGCCGACACACACCGCCACCGAAATCGCCATGCAACGCTCGCCGCACGAACCGTACGCGGCACCCATCAACGCGCTGACGGCATTGTCCAGGTCAGCATCAGGCATCAGCACCGCATGGTTCTTCGCCCCGCCCAATGCCTGCACACGCTTGCCGCGGCGAGTACCCTCGGCATAGATGTATTCGGCAATCGGCGTCGATCCGACAAAACTCAGCGCCTTCACTTCCGGTGCCTCGATCAATGCATCCACCGCGGCCTTGTCACCGTGGACCACGCTCAGAACTCCCTTGGGCAAACCGGCCTCCAGCAACAGCTGGGCGATCAGCAGTGTCGAACTCGGATCGCGCTCGGAAGGCTTGAGGATGAAGCAGTTGCCACAGACGATAGCCAGTGGGTACATCCACAACGGCACCATCGCCGGGAAGTTGAACGGCGTGATACCCGCCACAACCCCCAAAGGCTGGAAGTCTGACCAAGCGTCAATATTGGGTCCTACGTTGCGACTGTATTCGCCCTTCAGGATTTCCGGCGCGGCACAGGCAAACTCGACGTTTTCAATACCGCGCTTGAGCTCACCGGCGGCATCTTCCAGAGTCTTGCCATGTTCTTCGCTGATCAACTGCGCGATGCGCGACTCGTTCTGCTCCAGCAACTGCTTGAAACGAAACATGACCTGAGCGCGCTTCGCCGCCGGCGTATTGCGCCAGGCCGGGAAAGCCGCCTTGGCAGCGTCGATGGCGTGTTGAATGGTTGCGCGATCCGCCAGCGGTACTTTATGGATCGCCTGCCCGGTGGATGGGTTGAACACGTCGGCGGTGCGCGCGTTGTCGCTCAACAACTCGCCATTGATCAAATGCGGAATGAGACTCATGGGGACTCCAGACGAATCGGACAGCGGACGCCCCGGAGGAGCGTCCTTATATAAAGAGGAATCAGTCGACTTTGTTCAGCACTTCGCCAACCGCATCGAACAGTCGATCAAGGTCCTGGGGCTTGCTGTTGAACGTTGGCCCGAACTGCAGCGTGTCACCACCGAATCGCACATAGAAGCCAGCCTTCCACAGTGCCATGCCCGCCTCGAATGGGCGAACGATCGCGTCGCCATCGCGCGGTGCGATCTGGATCGCCCCCGCAAGGCCAAAGTTGCGAATGTCGATGACGTTTTTCGAGCCCTTCAAACCATGCAAGGCTTTTTCAAAATGCGGCGCGACCTCGGCCACGCTCTGTACCAGGTTTTCCTTCTGCAACAGGTCCAGGGCCGCCAAGCCTGCTGCGCACGCCACCGGATGCGCCGAATACGTATAGCCATGGGGAAATTCCACGGCATATTCGGGCGTCGGCTGGCTCATGAAGGTCTGATAGATTTCGGAACTGGCGATCACAGCCCCCATGGGAATCGCGCCATTAGTGACTTGCTTGGCGATGCACATCAGGTCCGGCGTTACACCAAAACTGTCGGCGCCAAACATCGAGCCGGTACGACCAAAACCCGTAATCACTTCGTCAAACACCAGCAGGATGTTGTGCTGATCGCAGATTTCCCGCAGGCGCTTGAGGTATCCCTCTGGCGGCACCAGGACACCGGCGGACCCTGCCATAGGTTCGACAAACACCGCGGCGATATTCGAAGCGTCGTGCAACTCGATCAGCTTCAACAGTTCATCGGCCAAGGCGATCCCCCCCTCCTTCGGCATGCCACGGGAGAACGCATTGCCGGCAAGCAGGGTGTGGGGCAAATGATCGACGTCCATCATGGCCTGGCCGAACAATTTGCGGTTACCGCTGACGCCGCCCAGGCTGGTGCCGGCGATGTTCACGCCGTGATAACCGCGGGCCCGTCCGATCATCTTGGTCTTGGTGGCCTGCCCCTTGAGGCGCCAGTAAGCGCGAACCATTTTCACAGCGGTATCGGCGCATTCGGACCCGGAGTCGGTGAAGAACACATGGTTGAGATTGCCCGGGGTCAGGCTGGTGATTTTTTCCGCCAACTGGAACGACAGTGGATGCCCATATTGGAATCCCGGCGAATAATCGAGGGTGCCCAGTTGCTTGGCGACCGCCTCCTGGATCTCTTTGCGGGTGTGCCCGGCGCCGCATGTCCACAATCCCGACAGCGAATCGTAGACCTTGCGCCCCTTGTCATCCGTCAGCCAACTGCCTTCGGCCGCGACGATCAGCCGGGGGTCGCGTTGGAAATTGCGATTGGCTGTGTAAGGCATCCAGTGGGCATCCAGCTTGAGCTGGCTGGCCAGGGAACCGACAGCGTGTTCGGGCATGTTCATCGACAAAACCTCGCAAGACATAAACGGTATGAAATCAGAAGCGTTCTTGCGGCTAAGTTGCCACGGCGATAAAGTCGGTGAAATCCAGCTTTTCTAACCTTCAGTCAGCGGATCACTAAACTATGAGCATTCGCCGTCCCGATCCGCTGGCCCAGGTCAGCGACTTCGATATTCGCTTGCTGCGGATCTTTCGCAGCGTGGTGGAATGCGGTGGATTTTCCGCCGCCGAAACGGTGCTTGGCATCGGTCGCTCGGCCATCAGCCAACAGATGAACGATCTGGAACAACGCCTTGGGCTGCGCTTGTGCCAGCGTGGCCGCGCGGGATTTTCACTGACCGAAGAAGGCCGTGAGGTCTATCAATCGGCCCTGCAACTATTGAGTGCGCTGGAAAGTTTCCGCACCGAGGTCAACGGTCTTCACCAGCATCTGCGCGGAGAACTGACCATAGGCCTGACGGACAACCTCGTCACCCTGCCCCACATGCGCATCACCCACGCCCTTGCCCAGTTGAAAGAACGCGGGCCGGACGTGCAGATCCAGATTCGCATGATCGCCCCCAACGAAGTCGAGCAAGGCGTGCTGGATGGTCGCCTGCATGTCGGTGTGGTTCCCCAGGCCAGTGTACTTTCCGGGCTTGAGTACCAACCGCTCTACAGTGAGCGTTCGTTGCTGTATTGCGCCGTGGGGCACCCGCTGTTTTATGTGGATGACCAGCAACTCGAGGACGCTCGCCTTAATAGCCAGGACGCCATCGCGCCGACGTTCCGTTTGCCGGCCGACATCCAGGCCCATTACCAGGCGTTGAACTGCACCGCCAGCGCATCGGATCGCGAAGGCATGGCGTTCTTGATCCTGACCGGGCGTTATATCGGTTATCTGCCGGACCACTATGCCAATCTCTGGGTCCAGCAAGGACGGCTGCGAGCCCTCAAGCCCTTGGCGCGTTTCTACGACCTGAGCCTGGCGTCGGTGACGCGAAAGGGGCGTCGTCCTCATCTGGTGCTGGAAAGTTTTCTCGAAAGCCTGGCGGCAACGCGCTGATTCTCCGCCTCGCATGGCTTTTATCGCCGCAACACTTGTCGGATCCGCGCCGGTGCGCTATGAACGCATTTGCCCGCCCCCACAGACCCAGCCCGGAAATGTCCATGACCTTTGAAGTTCCCGCCCATGGTGGCAAGCCTACCGGCCGCATTCGTCAACAGAACGAAGAGACCATCCTCAGGGCCGCCGAGGATGAGTTCGCCCGTCACGGTTTCAAGGGCACCAGCATGAATACCATCGCCCTGAAGGCCGGATTGCCCAAGGCGAACTTGCATTACTACTTCACCAACAAGCTCGGGCTCTATGTGGCGGTGCTGAGCAATATCATCGAGCTATGGGACAGCACGTTCAATTCCCTGACCGCCGAAGACGATCCGGCAGAGGCATTGACCCGGTATATTCGCGCCAAGATGGAGTTCTCGCGCCGCCAACCCCAGGCGTCGCGGATCTTCGCCATGGAGGTGATCAGCGGAGGCGAGTGCCTGAGCGAGTATTTCAACCAGGACTATCGCGCCTGGTTCAAGGGCCGGGCGGCTGTTTTCCAAGCCTGGATCGATGCGGGCAAAATGGACCCGGTCGATCCGGTGCACCTCATTTTCCTGCTCTGGGGCAGCACTCAACATTACGCAGATTTCGCCACCCAGATCTGTCGCGTGACCGGTCGCAGCAAGCTGACCAAGCAAGACATGATCGACGCCGGCGACAACCTCATCCGTATCATTCTCAAAGGCTGCGGCCTGACACCTGATCTCTAGGATTACATGCCTTATACCCTCGTCGGTTTTTGCGAATACCGAGAAGAGATTCGCAAAAGCCGTTTCATTACCCTCGCCGCCCCCATCACCAGCCCTGCCGAAGCCCTGGCCTTTATCGAGCAGCACAGCGACCACGATGCCACCCACAATTGCTGGGCATGGAAACTGGGTGAGCAGTATCGCAGCAGCGACGACGGCGAACCTGGCGGCACCGCCGGGCGTCCGATCCTGGCAGCCATCCAGGCCCAGGCCTGCGACCAGGTCGTGGTGCTGGTCATCCGCTGGTACGGCGGAATCCAATTGGGTACCGGCGGGTTGGCCCGGGCCTACGGCGGCGGAGCAAACAAATGCCTGCAAAACGCTGAGAAAGTTGAATTGATCAGCCGCGTGTCGCTGCAGTGTGTTTGCGGGTTCGCGGAGCTGGCCCTGGTAAAACTGCGCACAGCCGAATGCGGTGGCGTGGTGAATGCCGAGCGCTTCACTGCCAATGGTGTGGAACTTCAATTAGCGGTGGGCGAAGAACACATCGAAACATTGCAGGCGCGGCTGGCCGACTTGAGCCGCGGGCAGATACGCCTGGAGCGCGAAACCCCATGATGTACGTCCCAGACTTGCCCACATGCGCTGTGCACCCGCTTGTGGATAACCTGGGCGCATCACGCTGTAACCCTTCTGTCATGCGGCTTCCAGAGGTTTGTTCATTTTTCGTACAGAGCAATCAAGATTGTCCAAATCCACACCAAAAACAAGCGGTTGCGGCGCTTTATCACCTTTAGGAGACAGCCGTACAGGGCTTATGCCTGACGATAACGCTTGCGCACAATTACTGTGGAGCAACCTGTGGATAACCCGTTCATGGCTCCAGCATCACCAGGAGCAGCATGGCTCGCAGCCGCTTGTTCATTTTTTAACCAGGCGTTACGGGGCAGCATGGCCAAATCCGACGCGTGGCGTCACGCGTTGAAACAACGGCTCAAGAAACGCTGTCCATTAAATCCGTGACTTTTTCTTCTCAAGGAAGCACTCATGAATTCGGTAAAAAAAGCATTGATCATCGGCGCCTCCCGGGGCCTGGGCCTTGGCTTGGTGAAGACGCTTCTGAGTGATGGCTGGCACGTAACCGCCACCGTGCGCAACCCGCAGGGTGCAGAGTCCTTGAAAGCGCTGGGGCCGGTACACGTCGAGAAGCTCGACATGGACGACCAGCAAGCCGTCATCGCCTTGAGCCAGCAGCTCAAAGGCGAAACCTTTGATCTGCTTTTCGTCAACGCAGGGGTCAAGGGCCCCGCGAACCAAAGCCCGGGCGGCGCAACGCTGGCTGAGGTCGGCCAATTGTTTTTCACCAATGCCGTGGCCCCGATCAACCTGGCTCAGCGTTTCGTCGGGCAAATCCGCGAAGGCAGCGGCGTACTGGCCTTCATGAGCTCCGTGCTGGGCAGCGTCACCATGCCCGACGCGCCGGAGTTGGCGCTGTATAAGGCAAGCAAGGCCGCGCTCAATTCGATGACCAACAGTTTTGTCAGCCAATTGGACGGGCAGTCATTGACCGTACTGTCGCTGCATCCGGGTTGGGTGAAAACCGATATGGGCGGGGAAGATGCGCAAATCGATGTGGAGACCAGCACCCGCGGACTGATCGATCAGGTCAATGCCTTCGCCGGCAAGGGCGGACATCACTTCGTCAATTACAGAGGCGAGACGATTCCCTGGTAAACACCACGAATTCATTGCGAGAGCGGGCTTGCTCGCGAAAGCAGACAGTCAGGTAACAGGATGTCGGCTGATACGCCGCTTTCGCGAGCAAGCCCGCTCCCACAGTAGAACTTAACTGGGCACTGGAAATGCGTCCGGCAACCTGAGTAAACTCCGAACCGCGCCCTCCCACGGCGCCCCTGGATCAGCAGACAGGGCATCACTGAGCTGGCTAACCTGAACCCATTTTCAGAGGAGCCGGCCATCATGCCTGCGACCCGTACCTGGTTGAAAAACCCCCTCGCCATTTTTACCGCCAACGAGCTTGATGCCCGTGGTGGCCTCGTGCTGCAGGACGGCGTGATCGTCGAGCTGCTGGGAGCCGGCCAGCAACCTGCCCGGCCCTGCGACAAGATTTTCGATGCCCGCGAGCACGTCATCCTGCCTGGGCTGATCAACACCCATCATCACTTCTATCAGACCCTGACCCGCGCCTGGGCGCCTGTGGTCAACCAGCCGCTATTCCCATGGCTGAAGACGCTTTACCCGGTATGGGCGCGACTCACACCGGAAAAACTCGCCCTGGCCAGCAAAGTGGCACTCGCCGAACTGCTGCTGTCGGGCTGCACCACGGCGGCCGACCACCACTACCTGTTTCCGCAAGGGCTGGAAAACGCCATCGACGTGCAGGTGCAAAGTGTCCGCGAACTGGGCATGCGCGCGATGTTGACCCGCGGCTCGATGAGCCTGGGCGAGGCCGACGGAGGCTTGCCGCCGCAGCAGACCGTGCAGCAGGGGCAGGTGATTCTTGATGACAGCCAGCGGCTGATCGCTCGATACCACGAACGCGGTGCGGGCGCGCAAATCCAGATCGCCCTGGCGCCGTGTTCACCGTTTTCGGTCACGACCGAAATCATGAGCGCCAGCGCCGAACTCGCCGAAGAGCTCGATGTGCGCCTGCACACACACCTCGCCGAAACCCTCGATGAAGAAGATTTCTGCCTGCAACGATTCGGCCTGCGCACCGTGGACTACCTGGACAGTGTCGGTTGGCTCGGCCCTCGCACCTGGTTGGCCCACGGCATTCACTTCAACCCGGATGAAATCAGCCGCCTCGGCGCCGCCGGTACCGGCATCTGCCACTGCCCGAGTTCGAACATGCGCCTGGCCTCGGGCATTTGCCCGACGCTTGAATTGACGGCCGCCGGCGCACCGCTTGGCCTGGGCGTGGACGGCTCGGCGTCCAACGACGCTTCGAACATGATTCTCGAAACCCGCCAGGCGCTCTACATCCAACGCCTGCGCTACGGCGCCCAAGCGATCACCCCGGAACGGGTGCTGGGCTGGGCAACCCGAGGGTCGGCGCAACTGCTGGGACGCAGCGACATCGGTGAACTGGCGGTGGGCAAACAGGCCGACCTGGCGCTGTTCAAGCTTGATGAGTTGCGCTTCTCCGGCAGCCATGACCCGATCTCCGCCCTGCTGCTGTGCGGCGCTGATCGGGCGGATCGGGTGATGATCGCCGGTGAGTGGCGAGTGATTGACGGACAGGTCGAAGGCCTTGACCTGAAAGGGTTGATCGCCGATCACAGCCAGGCGGCGCGGGAGTTGATAGCAGCCTCCTGATCAAACCACCACCATGTGGGAGCGAGCTTGCTCGCGATATCGGCCTAACATTCAACATCGATGTTGACTGACCCGGCGCTATCGCGAGCAAGCTCGCTCCCACAAAGACTATGAAAAATTAAAGACCCAGCAACGACAACGTCACAAACGTCGAAAACAACACGAAGTGGGTCATGCCCTCGATGGCGTTGGTTTCGCCATCGTTGAGGTTGATGGCGCTGACGATCAACGTGATGAAAATCATCACCGTCTGGACTGGCGTCATTGCCATCTGGAATGGCTGGCCGGTGTAAAGCGCCATCGCTTCCATCACCGGCACGGTCAGAATCACCGTGGACAGCGACGCACCCAGTGCGATGTTGACCACCGACTGCATGCGGTTGGCCAGGGCTGCCCGCAGCGCAGTGAGAATTTCCGGCGCAGCGGAGATGGCGGCCACCAGGATCGCCGTGACGACCGGCGGCGCGCCGGAACCCTCCAGCCCCAAGTCGATGGCCTTGGACATGATCTCGGCGAGCGCACCGATCACGATCACACCAAATACCAGCGCACCGATTGAAAAGGCCAGGCTGATGGGTTTTGGCTCGGTTTCCACCGGCTCTTTCCTGCGGCGCTTTTCCGGGTAGCTGTAGCTGAAGAAATAACTGTGGGGGCCCACCTGCATGCGCAGGAACAAAGCGTACAGCACCATCATCGCGCCGATGGTAAACGCCGAGTAGGTTTTCCAGCTTTCCCGCGGAATGAACTCCGGCACCACCATCGACACCCCCATGGCCGTGAGGATCATCACACTGTAGGTCCGCGCCGAATCGTCGTTGTAAACCTGCTCGCCATGCTTGAGCCCGCCCATCAGCGCCGCGAGTCCGAGAATACCGTTGATGTCGAGCATTACCGTTTTCTAGACATGTCAAATTTAGGTCTACATTTTTATCCATATTTTTCAGATATATAGATGGTCTCTAGATATTTTCTTGATACCTAGATTTGACACCGTATCACCTGTAGCTAGGCTCAACGCTACCGAGTGGGAGGACGCTGTCGATGCAATATCGCCTTGCCGAAGAAGGGCAAATCCAATTCCGAATGCCCGACCTTTTGAAGGGATCAGGGTGGCGAATTGCTACGGCCACCTTCCCACCGACCGTTCATATCGAAGACGTTTTGGTCCTATGCAATAGCACCGTGCAAATGAGCGAAGGCGCAGCCCTTGAATCCCAGTTGGGATATATCGAGGGATTGAAGCGCAAATTCAATTTCATGGCGAGCTGGGGAGGTAGGCTTCCAAAATCAGAAGAGGAGTGGAGGCCTTTCTGCCTCGCCCATTTTACATTCCACCTGACAGACACCGACCACTCCACCGCCTCATTTATGAGTCGCAAGTCATCGTGGCCAGCAGCGCGAGCTTTGTATCAGCAGTTGAAGGTTGACGGGCACATGCCTTGGACGGTGCCGATCCTCACTTTGTCGATGAGAGGATCGACAATCGGATTTGAGGATAGTGAGGCGCGAACTGTACTAGGTGAGAGCCGGCAGAGAGTTGAATTCAAGAACAAAACACTTCCTCAGATATATTTAGTTGATCAAACTTTCGCATTATCTGACGAGGAATACATCGATGTAATTGAGTCAAAACTAAAACTCGCGTCATCGGCGGTTCGCGATGGTTGTTATGATTACTGGGTCAAAATGAAAGCAGCCCATGCTAACGGGCAAGAACTCATAAATTCTATAAGCAAAGAACAAATAGAAAAAGTACTCGCATCTGGGAAATTTGGGCCTGGAAATAAGCCGTGCATCTGCGACCCAAGATCACCGAACGGAATTAACTGGTTCTTGGCGGTCGCTAATTACTACCTGCATAACGACCCAAACTTAACTCACATCTCATTTACAGGTCTAGCGAAACGGTATAGGTTTTTTAAAAGATTGAAATCCTCACAAGATTTCAGAAAACTAATTGGACCAGTATTACGCAAGATTGCCGGTGTCGGGAATGACGACCGTATGCAGGCGACCGAAATACTTAATAGATTGCTGGGACTATTATCCATAAGGGATTGCTCTGCCGCCGCCGTATTGCTCACTACGGAGAATCCTGTTTTCAACTCAATGCCGCTTCAACAAGCCAAATTGATAGACGACGACGGCAACAGCTTCTACAGCATCACCATCAACGGAAATGTAGTTTTCAGCGTCGAAAAAAGGCGGGCTCAGAGCAGGAAATTTTCTTCCCTCCCCTCCATGTCAGAGATGGTCATGGAGGATGTAATTCAAGCGACACAGATAATCAGAACAAAACTGCTAAATTCCCATGACGCACGGTATCGCTACCTATTTTTGGTATCTCATAGGTTGAATATGGGAACCACCATGGATATTGATACGAAGTTAAACGGAGGTTCAGGTTTAAATCTTTATGACGCAATACATCTTGGAGAAAAGGCACCAGATGTAAAACCGAACACATTCACGCTTTCACACATACGGAACACTGAAGGTATTCTTGAATTTTTAGCCAGAGGCAGCCTTGAGGCAATGGCGAAGAAATTGGGCAATACAATACAAGCGATCCTTAGCTCCTACATACCGCCATGGATAATCGAGCGCTGGTGCGAACGCCTTATCCGGCGATTCCACCAGAAACTGGTGATTGTCGCAAATGCTGGAACACCCTGGCTGCTACCAGCATCAGACTTTACCTCGCTCGACCAAATCACCGTGTTTGTCAAAAGTATGTTGACTGAAGGACGAGAGGGAGACGCCTTCACCCAAGCGATTGAAGAGCGATTTGGAAGCAAGGATAAGAGTCCACCTTCAAAAGTCTTATTCATTAACCTGAAGCCCGATTCATTGGCAGCTTTGTACGCCTATGAAAGCTTATTAGACAACCAGCCGCATCATGCAGCCCTAGACGATTTGGAAGAAGAGGAAGCCAAGCTCATTGCATTGGCTCGGCTAATGAGATGCGTAGCTGAAAACCCTGCCGACTCGGCTTCGGACTTCTCGGCAAATATAGAACTACAAGGCGAGTCTAGTTTGGAATTCAAACTCGTTCACCAACGCGCCTGTAAAATAGCTGGTGAGTTCTTGCAGCGATTTCGCACAGCCACGGCGTTCTACAAGGACTGAATCTATGGGCAGATACACGGCAAAACCTGTAGACGAGGCAGCTGAAATACAACGTTTACTTGCAAACGCTAACAGCCTAATGTATCCAGCTGCTGACCTTGAAGCGAAGCCATGGCTGCTCCAAGGCGCAATGGGCGACAGCTTTTGGATTGTGAAGGATAATGGTCGAAATAAGAAACTGACTGTTTACTTTACACACGCTCTTCCAGATGGAACGAATCTTTGCGATCCATGCAATAGACAAATGCTGTACACCGTGCAGCAAATGGCGGCAATGATGCGCAACAATCCGATGCGCTACAGCGTAAAAACCCAACGTTGGGGAGAGTATGTTGCCGCCTCCCTCCAAGTTTGTTCTTGGCTAGTTCTGTACGAAGGCAAGTATGAACCTACAAAGTACGGTTTCATGCGCCTAGATGATAACGCCTTGGCTAACCTTATGAGCGATCTGTCGCTCGGCAGCTGGACTGAAGCACTCCAATATATTCCCCGCATGATACAAGGCATTCATACTTTAACGCACTCAAATACTGACTTAGCCTCACTACTGAATTACCCGTTTGATCTTCCGAAAGATTTTTTGAAAGACGCAGTTCGATTTTTCTCCGCTAACAAATGGTACACCAAAGCTCATCAGCGTGGTGACACAAAAGTAAACGGCACGCTTTCTCGCATTAAGCTTGGTGAGTTAATCGGATGTGAATCCCAACAGTTACATCACGACCCTAAAATACGTGTATTTCTTCGACAGTTTGAACCGGCGTTGTCACATCCTAAACTACTAATCAACGCTAGCCCCCGGGCGAACTATAACAACCAGAATACCACAACGCTCGAAGAAGCTAAAAATCACCGCCCGACAAAAAAATCTCTCAAGGATCAAATTGATCTTCTTTCTGCAATCTTCGCCTCCCACAATTTTCTGCCTCAGCTCTTTCCACCAATAAAAATTAGCACCCCGGAAGTTCTTTTAACATTCAAAGCCAATACAACCACATCGAAACACCACAACACTTTGCGACTTGGTATCGGATTACACCTCTTACAACAAGCTTGCAAATGGGTGGTACTTTACGGGGACGACATTATCAACGCATGTCTTTTCTACGCAACGGAAATTAAGCAATATGATAGCTTAGAGCGCAGTGCACGCTCCAAGGCACTAGACAAACTATACAACTCAACATGCGACAGATGGCTTTCAACTGAAATCGAAGGTATGGAGTCAAGACCTCTAACGACAGACCTGAATATTAAATGCCGACAGCGTAGAGCCCACAGAAGTATAGATCCGAAGGAAATGTCATTCCATCAAGTTGTCGAGGGCTACATCGGGGCATGTGCGACACTAATAGGAATGCTCAAACCAATACGCGAAAGTGAATTGGCCCACCTGGCAAGGAATTCGCTGCTCCTATCAACCTTCGACGAGGGGCTATGGCTTGAGCATTCGGCCGGTAAAAGGGGTACCCATGGCGTCAACCCGCTGATCCAGAGGCCTATCCCATCTATCGTCGGACAAGCAATCGGTCAATTGCAGCATCTTGGAGAAAACCTGAAGGAGATTAATCAGGATACTAGTGCTCATGCCGACGAACTATTTTACTTTCCATCCACTAAATATTTCCCGTTTTCGGATGGCAAACATCTTAAGCACCGTGTGGCACGCGCTATGGATACGTTCTCAGATATTGTCGAGACCCCAGTGGATAACGTTGGGCGCCGATGGTACGTACGAATTCACGAATTACGGCGCTTCTTCATTCACACGATCTACCGTCACGAGACTAGCCATGTACTGGATGCTATCGGCTGGTATGTGGGCCACGGGGATGCCGAGCATACGAAGGCATATTACGAAGACACTTTTCGCGGAGAAGAGTTACAGGGTTATGAGACGGAATCTGTTGCGTCCCGATTGATAGAATTTGGAGCTAACCGTCTGGATGAAGGAAAAAATCCAGGCACAGCGACTCTATATAAAAGGGTTTGTGAAATTCATAATGTCAAAAGCCTTTCCGGCGTCTCGGCGGATGACTATCACGATACGGTCAAGAGAATGTTAGCAGCAGGGGAATTCAGCATTCAGCACTACATGGTTGGCTTACGAGCCAAGGACGTTCAGGACATGGACATAGAAATTGCAATTATAGTTGGAAACAAAGCTGATGAAAAAGCTAACTAGCTCTCAGGTTGTTGAGCGCTTTGAATGGTTATATCAGGTAAAAAACAGAGAAATTACTGCGACCCAAGAGCAAATAAAACTGCTGGAGAGCACGAAAGCATTCTGTGCTTTAGAAATTCCAGGAAAATTCAAACCAATCGCCTACAACAGCTTAAAAAAATATTGCTCGACGATTAGTCTTCCAATCCACTTACTTGGTCAAGGCGCTGCCTGGGATCATATATTACGGCTTCGGGAAGATGCTTATAGATCAACTATAGACTATCAAACAGATTGTGAGACAGTCAACACAGATCAACTCTTGGAGGAAATGTCGAGACATATGCATCGCTATGAAACGGCCTACTTCTCCTTGTTTCGTGAAATCAGAGCCATCGCAGAGTCGGATCGGAA
This sequence comes from Pseudomonas alvandae, assembly GCF_019141525.1. Lineage (GTDB taxonomy): Bacteria > Pseudomonadota > Gammaproteobacteria > Pseudomonadales > Pseudomonadaceae > Aquipseudomonas > Aquipseudomonas alvandae. The sequence goes on along the minus strand of NZ_CP077080.1, from coordinate 1,057,841 downwards.
CTTACCAGATCTGTCTAGAAAAAGACTAGTACAAGCGCTTAGTCAATCAAAGGCGCTACAGATGACGACATTTGCCAACCCTGTTCGATATGAGGAATCTACGAGCCTCAAGATAATCGACGGAGGTAAATCCTAATGCAACTTTTTCGTGAAACCGAAGGCGTGAAAATTCCATCAACAGTTGGTTATCGCGATCCTGCCTTCGTGAACTACCGTACGCATAGTCGTCTCTACCATCTCACGTGGCCAAATGGTGCTCCATGCGCATTAGCAAATGAGTGGCTGCGACAACAAAGCAGGAAGAAAGGAAACCACGACAGAACTAAAACCTGTCGTACTTACGCCTCACACTTATCATTCCTACTAAGGCACTGTTACAAATATCGCATAGAGCTTTTAAATTTACACGATGAAGACATCAGCAAGCTGGTTACTTATCTCGAAAAAGAGAGATCTTTTAAGAACGGGATAAGTGGCAACCGCAGAAACAACAATCAGACTATTGCTATACTACAAACCATATTTCGTTTTTTACGCTGGATTCAAGCAAATGTTATACTAAATGTCGATCCAACGTTTATTGGGGACGAGTCATCCGGTGCACAGATACACGTCACCATAGGTCGAAACCCCAAGACTGGGCGCACTACGTATACACACGCCAGCATGCCATCAGCAGTCGCGCCAAAAGGGGACAAGATTCCAATTCCAGATGAGTATATTAGCCAACTCAGAGATACAATCTTTGTGAAGTGCTATGGAACTTCACCAGAGCCTCCTTCCGACAAACAAATCGACACAGCGAGTCCGAAGCAGTTAAAAAAGATATATATGTATGAACGTCGAATGTTTTCTATCCATATGTTTAAAATTAGCGGACTTCGACCAATAGAGCTTTGCAATATTCCAATAGATAAGAACACCGACTCTATTAACGAACTTGCCATATACCTTCCAACTGGTAAAACTAGAGATAATGAACTCCCATTGAGGAAATTCCCTATCTCAATCGCTGAAGCTAATAGATTCGAAAAGTATCTGAAAGCACGAAATGATTTTTTAGCCATTTTTGGTGAGAAACAGTTACACCCTAGTGCAACTCAGTCAATACTACTCACCGAGGATGGAGACCCGCTTGATGAGGATTCACTCACACGGGATTTTTCCCGGTTAGTTGTTGCAACTGGATTAGGCAATGTCAAATTATGCCTATCGATGTTCAGGCATAGATTTATCACCATTGAAATTCTTCTAGAGATGCAACACACGACAAAAAATCCCAACGTCGCTGCTATCTGGAACGAAGGTATTCGCCATAGTATCTGTGCCATTGTTGCAGCAAAAACCGGGCATGGAAGCCCAGAATCACTTTATACGTATTTTAAAAATGCATACAAATTCAGCACAAAATTCGACACCTATGGGGAGGCGATACAACATCTCAAACAATTGGATGAGAAGCTGGAAGATCTCACCTCTATGCGTTATGAAGTTCGCAAAGCTATGTTGTCGAACCAAGTGGACCATGAGTTCGCAGATCATATGTTGAAACGGTTTGAGGAGATGCAAGCAGATGTTGAAGCACTCAAGACAATCGCGCTTCAACATAAATCTTAGGCTCGCGACTCCTTTCGTAGACTTTGTGCCAAGCGCACAAGTGTTACAACAATGACGCCGGCAATCACTCCAATGCCCGCTTCGGGGAGATATCCTTGCAGGTGAGGTTTCAGGGTTGCAGGAATCAACCAGCTTGGTACCTCTGACATGGCTTGTGCGATGAACGATCCGCCTACGAAGAACATCGCTATTGTTCCTATCCATGACAACAATTTCATCAGCTTGGGTGCGACAGCAATAAGCCCTCCCCCTACGCTTCGTACCGCTTGCGCGAAGACGCCATGGGTGGTGACTTTCTTCATGCGTAACCCCAGGTCATCGATCCGGACAATGCCGGCGACCAGGCCGTAAACACCAAATGTGACCAACAGGGCTATCAGACTCAGTGTTGCGACTTGCTGAAGGAAAGGCGCTTCAGATACAACATTCAACGTGATGACTACGATTTCAGCGCTCAACACGAAATCCGTAGTGATTGCGCCTTTGATCTTCTTGGCTTCATACCTCTTCGCCTCTTCATCGCTGAGCACCTTCACCTTGCGCGCACCATCCCCTTTATCTTTGGGAGTAAGCTTCTCAATCAAAGACTCGATGCCCTCATAGCAGAGGTATATGCCGCCGATGACCAGAAGCCCGTGCACGATCACTGGAGAGATGTAATTCAGCCCAAGCGCCAAAGGAACCAGGATGGCCTTGTTAACAAGCGATCCCTTCAGAACGGCCCACACCACCGGCAACTCACGATCCGCCTTGAGTTCAACCACCTTCTCCGCATTCACTGCCAAGTCATCGGTGAGGACGCTCGCCGTCTTCTTTGCCGCCACCTTGCTCATCACGGAGATGTCGTCCAGCAGCGTTGCTATGTCGTCAAATAATGCAAAAAAACTGCTCGCCATCAGTTACCTCCTTGGGCCCACTCCCTAGACATCAGTGGCGGCCGGACGTTCTGATTGGCAAGTTGATAGACGGTTTGCTAGCGGGTGCAGGGGGCTAGCCAATTCTCCCAAACGCATACCATAGCAGCAAGTCCGGTCACGCGATTACTCAATGCACCGTGGGGATATCGTCACTGACTGCAACAAACTCCGCTTCAATTTTTACCAAGTTTCGATCTTCCACCATTCGAAGATGACTAGAGATTAGTCGCTCACATCTGCAAAAAAATATTTGCTACATATTGAAATATATTAAAAACTAATAAATCATGCTTACCTAGAATATTTTTGATGAAGATAAAATGAAAAAAACGGAAATTTACAGCATGGCCGAGAGCGGCGCATGGAACAGCGCGTACATGTCACACCATCAGAATGCATGGCACTACTATAGCGACTACGCCACCCTGACTAAGAGACTTACCAAATCCGAAAAACGGCACCAAAAAAAGGGGCACACCTGTGAGAGCCTCGTCTTTCACCTAACCTCTGATTTGCACCAAGCTTCATATCGTGCTGCTACGTCGACTCACCTCTACGCATGTCTAGCAATGGAAGGCTTTCTCAATTTCTATGGCGTGAGGAGGTTGGGTGAACCATATTACAAAGCAGAAATTGAAAGATTACCTATTTCTAAGAAACTTGAAAAAATATTCCTCACAGTGTTTGGAGAACATCCAAGCGACCTATTGGCGAAAGGCGTACTTGAAACATTCCAGCTAAGGAATAATTTAGTACATCCAAAAACTCAAGAAATCACATCTTCTAACATCGAAACCTTCATAGATCCTCACCCCCGCGATCATTACGTGAAAAAATCCATGAAAACTCTTAAAGACTTCGCTTTAGAGGTATGCGCAAATGATCCGGATCTTAGCTTGAACTTCTATTTCCCAAGGCAAAATTAATCCAGAGATCAATAGTAATGAATATCAAGCAGCTTGAGATAGATATTGATGAATACTTTCAACTATTTGAGCGTGTTCCGCTCAGAGCTGCTTGGCAGAGGCGAGATGCAAAGGTTTGTTTGATTTGGACGGGAACGGTCTTGATAGCTCTTCTATGGGCCTTGGTAACTGTTCCTAATGTAATGCTTACTGATTTCATCCCTACTCTACTCCCGATATTGATAATCACGATGATATGCGCGATTCACATGGGGGAAGTATCATCACAGGTGCGCGCAACGCGCCTCGGAGCAGGCCCTACCACCTCGCTTACCGAACGCTTGCACTTAAAGCAACAGTGGCTGTGCGCCCGCTATGAATGCACGCCAGAAAAGCTCTTAGACAAAGCACGGGAGATTAGACTCCTGTGGGAGGAGCGCGAGGAAATCCGGAACTTGGCTAGCGACGACACGATGGGGCCGCGCTTCGCTGCATTCCTAAGACTTCCCGACCCCGCGAGATTCATAGGGTTGTTGACTGCTATTGCCGCAATTTTTGCCACTGTAGTGACACTCGGAAGCAACATCGACTCATTTTTCGAGGCGCTGCAAGACTGGAAAACGATTGTGGCCAACATTTTAATTTCGACCGTTTTGCTCGCCGAGCTAATACTTCTATGGATTATGGTTACTGGGATGGTAGGTCAAATTGGACCTTCTATTTTGGAGCAAGCTGGACTATTACCTCTGAGTAGACGTCGAGTGTATCGCTATCTATTCACGATGCACATTGCGAGCGAGCCGATCACTCCGTTCGGGAAGAAGTTGCCACTATTTTTGAAAGCAGTATCACTATTATTCGTTCCTATTCCCACTCTATGGACGAAAGCCCGAGCCCGTGTGCTGAGTCAGATCTGATTTAAACCAGTGGGTAATGAGAAGCAACGCCCCGCGTCGACCACACCACTAGGCCTTCAAAACACCGCCCTGTAAGTCTTCAGCTTCAGGGCTCCTGGCCGACGTAAATTCTAAAACCACAAATTCTCCTCGGATCTACTCATGATGGTTAAGCGCGCCCCCCAAGATGTTTCGCTTTCGAGCACAGTCACCGTCGCCGATTACCGAGCTTTCAAACGGGCAAAGGACAAGGAAAGCATTGCTGATTTTGTGTACCAACGATTTCAGGAGCGCTATCTCAAGCCCTTCGAGTCTAAGGAGCATAAGCATGGCTTTGCGATGATGGCATGTGCGTGCCTGATGGTCGAAACGCTAGAGGCTTTCTGGACTGGCTCCGCAAAGTCGGGTCTCAGCGGAGTTGCTTTCAGCCAATTCTTCGACCGTGTTGATCATTTTTCATCCCTGCGAGAGCACGGCAGACTCTTCTACAAGCACGTCCGTTGCGGAGTCATGCACCAAGGCGAAACAACCGGAGGGTGGCGAATTCGAAGGGATACGTCTCAACTGTTTGACGCGGAAAACTTGGTGATCGATGCCACACGATTTCTATCTGCGCTCGAAGAATCGCTTCGCGAGTATTGTGATCTGCTCAAGGCGTCGCCTTGGGAAAGCGAGGTTTGGAGCCGTCTCCAGATGAAAATGAGGTTTATCTGCGCGGGCGCTTTGGTACCGCCTGAGTATCTGGATGTGCCAGTAGCGTCCTAATGCGTTCGCACCACTGGCCGATGGTTCGCCGAAGGGAAAGTGGCCGAGCGGCTCATCCATTCATCCCCTTGAAGCCCTGCTCTCCCGGCGGGACACTAAACTCGTATGAGCAAGGGGGAGGAAGCCCACGACCCGAAAAAAATCACAGTTACGACCTAAAGACCCAAGGGTTAAGCCGCACACGGGCTCATCGAGCCAGGTCCATTCTGTAGCGCCATTGAAGCCTACGAAGCTTTCCCTGGAGAGCTTGCTAGCAGAAACTCCCGAGAACAATCGAGACGAAGCCTGGGAAAAAATGGCACCGGAGGGAAAGGAATTTTAGCTCGGTAGGATGACAGCCCCGAGGAGCGCTCGGCATTCGATTCGTCGAACCTGTCCTATGCGCGATCGGCCCTGATGCAAGGCGATTTAGCCGAGAGATTCGACCTCAGAACTCATCGGTAAAGAACCCCCATTTGCCGACCAAATCGTCTATCGCGGCCGAGATTCTGGATTCTGCCATCAGCTCCGCAGGCGTGTAACTCAACGCCACCGCAATCGCCATAGCGAACTCATTTAGATCTCTTGGCTCGTATGGCCAGATCTGAAGCTTCATCAACGACGGATCGTTGGGACTGTATTCATCGACAACCTCTACCGCGCCCTCCAAAAGCTGATAATTCGTGAGCGATATAGCCATGGTTTTTTGAGGGTAGTCCGCCAACAGCGTGCGCGAATCCAGAAACGTGTCTCCAGCTTCGGCTAGTGCGGGATGACTGAAAGCCCGGACGAACATCGACCTCAACCTCGGCGACGATACGAGACTTCGCACATACCTCAAATCCACCGGACCTTGGCTGAATTCCCATTCCAATTCACCGCGCAAATGATTCTCTAGGTTTGGGTGGGTAGCCATCACCACACAAGTCGCTCGAACCAGTTGCGAAGTCAAACGCCAACCCCATATTCAAGCCGTTTGAGCATCAGGTAAATCGCCTGGCACCCCTCCTCCATTGCCAGCAACTCGCACGGTCGCCGACCAGCAAAAGCGGTGCGTTCTTGCTGTACCCAAAGCACTGCACCTTCTCCGAAAAACGACAAAATCGCGTCTACGGCTTCTACATAGCTTGCGATGTAATTGTCGTTATTCTTAACGTTTTTAACCCTAGCTCTTTTTCCCGCCGCTGAATGTTGGCTACAGCGAGCCTGAAGCCAACCATCAACACTTATAACCCCACCTGGCATCCCGCACATCTCACAAACACTACCTGATACCACCTCCGCGATCTCGAAAGCGGCACCGATGCTCTCGTCACCTCCGCGATGGTAGATCCTGAGCTGACCGAACTTTTCTTTCACCTGCGTGACCTCCACGTCGAGCGCGCTCAACGGGGCACGTCGCTGAACAAGCCACAAAGTTGCTTGGATCAAATCACCCCATCCGTCATTGCATTCAAAACCGAAGATTGCCTCTCCGCAGAAGTCTTTCGGAAAAAGCAGAGAGCGGTACTGAGCTGCAAGAATCCTTTCGATTAGATTATTCATTACCCATTGCCCGCTTTGACCACAACGGGACGCGGGTTCCTAGCAAATTTGATGGATAAACCTGTCCATCCATCAGCTCGTAGCAGACCCGCTCGTCCGCCTCTTGGATCTCCCGAATTGGCTCCATCAACCAGTTGCCTTTTTGATTCAGCCAAGGCGGGGATACGAGCTGAACCTCACGGATGAACCGTCCAGACGTGTCCCTTGAGGCCAAATCCAAGAGGAATTGTACTTTCGAAATCATGAACTGCTGCTGCGAGGAACCCTCCTCGCCTGCCACTTCATATGTGACAAAAAACCACTCGTCATTCGACTTTTGCGAAATGTACTTCCAGCGGCGTACGCCTTCCTCAAGCACAAAAAAAGTATTTTGCACACGTGCTTGCTCGTGAGTTTCGAACATACCGATTCTCCAGATAACTCATTGCGTTAGGCGACTCACCTTCACCGCCACACCCCGCTATGAATGCAAATCGAGCAGGTAGCGTGTCCGCGACCACCCAGCGCGATAGCAAGCTTTTGGCCTAAGACCTGGATCGTCTTCCTATGGTTTTTTCAGAAGGACGCCTAATTGAGCGCTTGTGAGTCGCTGGTTTGAAATACCGACCAAAACTACCAAAATGGTAGCTTTTAGAAAAGCAGCAATCGCCCCGAGGCGCTAATGAGCTACGAGAAAGCACTATGAACAGCAGTACCATCAACCCGGCATCAAGGATGCTCGACTTCGGTCCAACCGTTTAGGAAGAGCTGGACATACGCATCGACCTTGATGCAGAGCTGGGCGGGAGTTTCCTATTTCTGGTCTAACAGCCCTTGCTGGACCGCAAGCCTGACGGCATGGATGAAAACCTCCAGCTTCACCGTCGACCGCGGCCCACTATCTACCGGCCAGTGCTCAAAATCACTAGCACCACTTCCACTGCGCGCGATCACTATTGGAACAGGGAGCCCTTGCCGGCAAAAGTAAAGGTCGAGCCGCCCCTTGGTGTCAAGAAATGTGCAATCGCCGGGGTGTTCTGCGTGCTGAGGTTGAGACATCTAGATTTTTCCCTAACAAGTAGCATTAACCCAAGCGAATCAGCTTGCCAATGCGAAGCTTCTGTTCTTTGGTGTGAATATCCAGAGTCCAAACGTCGTTATCTGCGATCCAGATTGCGCTAAAAAATAGAAACTCGACTTTACGATCCTCCTTGACCTCAGCTTGCGCAGGCCGCACCTGACCTTTCGCATCGACCAGCACATACGCATGGTCATCCGAAGTCATCAGGATTTTTTTCACTGACACTTCTTGTGTTGATCCATCATCGGTTTGAATTACAGCTTTCAGTATTGGGTGGTTTTCCAGGCCATTCATGGTCAAGGATCCTTTTCAGATTGTTCAAAATTCAGAACGCCATAGGCATCCCTGTAATGGGTTAGCCCCTCGGTTTGACGGCTGCGCTTACGGTGCTCCTGGCGCGGAAAATCTGCGCCTTTTTCCGCGAAAACTAGCGGGTGTAGTTGACGAAGCCGAAGCTGTAGCCGCGAATCATGTCTACGGTCTTCTGCGCCCGTTCTGGGAGAGGTGCAAATTGCGGTGCTAGCTGCTCAAAGTATTTCTTGGTGACATCGATAAAGTGCTCAGGGAGGTCAGGGTCTGCCAGATTCTCGAACATCCCACCCTTCTTGAAATGACGTTCAAGATACATCGCAACACCGTGCAGCTTCGACTGCCATGAGTATGGGTAAACATCCTTCATATCGTCGGTCATTTTTACCGTCGGCTGAATGAGCGTTGTCCCGTGAGCGAGCACGTTTCGCAGAGTAAACAGCACGCCAATGCCTTCCTTCAACTCCTTGTCGACCTCGGAGTCAAGCGCTGCTCCGTAATAAGAAACACCAGCCGTCTTCACGAGGTTGTCCCATCCTCCAGAACTCTCCAACTCAATTAGGAATTTTTGCAGAAGACGGGTAGGAGCATCATGCTCGGTGCGGCCGGCGCGGATACCTCGCTGAACGGCCTCGTCCAAGTCGGCCTTCACCTTTTCAGTAAGGATTGAGCGGACAGTTCCTTCGACAAAGGAAGCGTTGAGAATGAGTAGTCCGAACGAATGCATGTAGCTGTAATAGGCGTGCGGCTCCCCGCCATCCGAGCTAGCCCTTCGTAACGTCGAACGGTGCGCAAGTGCCATGCTTTCATACGCGAGTAGTAGAGACGTGGCTGTTTCCCAGCCCAGATATTTTGACATGTGTTTTTTCCTGACGGGCTCCTGGTTGTTCAAAGTCGAGACAACCGAATCTCAACTGCCTTGGCCCGGCTCATTGAGGCCTGGGCTAGGGGCAGCGGGCGTAATTTAGATCTACTGCTTCAGATAAATGGCTTTGTTCGCGCTGTTGCGGCGCAACCACACGGCGATGCCTAAGCGCTCAACCTCTTTTCGGAAACTGCGGCCTAGCGACTTACGGTCACCACCACTCAGTCGATTCCAATCCTCATGACCCAAAACGTCATCGAGTGAAAATTCAGCCATTTTTTCGATTGCCTCTACCCCACCTATCGCCACGTGAAGGAAGGCACCAAGCGATTTGCTCTCTAAATCAGGGTCATCAAGGGCTTCCCGCAAAATGTCGTCGATAGCAGCCTCCACCGTCGAGCCATTTGTTTTAGCGTGTGTGAGTAAGGCGAGGAGTAAATCATCTTTGATCGGGATATTGACTAGCATTTTGGGGAAGCCTCATGGAGTTCATCATTTGAGATGAATTTAAATGAATAGCGCAATGAATGCAATTCATTTTACACATGAGTTCTACAGGAATGACCCTTCCCGGCTAACTGCCCATACAAGACGGTCAATAAAAAGCAGGTAAATGCCCAACGACTTGTCGCTTGATCGGCGTTCAAATAGGGCTTGCTGTGGTCATTACAGGCATGGAGAACGATGGTGAGCGCGTTCTCAATATCGTGGTTCGCCGCGAGACCTTGGCCACCACAGAGCGGCTGCCCTCAGTGACGATCCGTGGTTGATACCGGCCTCTTGTGGAGCGAATCACAAGCGCGGTAGGCGTGTGGCCCACCGTCTAGTTCACAGTGCTGAACGCCAGCGCAAACGCTTGGCCCCTGAGTGTAGTGCCCACGTTGAACCCGGACGCAGGCCGATGTATTCGTCAGCTCCAGAAAAGCTCCAGAGGCGCAGCAAGCGAACTGCGATCCGGCCGTCGAGGGCGGCAAGGCAGCGTGGATGAGTCAGCCACGCATTGCGCGGTCGACGACCTTGGGTGATATCTGCTCGAAAAATATCTCGGGCTTGATTGCCCCGCCTGGATACAGCACATCTGCAATCTTCAGCAAGGCCAATTCAGTAACGGAAACGGTCGATGATGAATGATTCCTATGGGCCGATTACTGCCAGTAACGAGAGGCAGAATACGACCCAAAGCGAACCTTCGCGGAAGGCACTAATCTGCCAATAACACTTTCGGGCCTGCGCCGCGCATGACTGTTAAGTGCAGCCCTTGTGCAGTCAATGCTCACCCCCACGTCCAGCCGTTGAGGTATGCCGGTGGTTCGAGCGGCAATTCGTACTGCTCGACATCGATCAGCAGCCAGCCGCCGGCTGGTTCGTCGCTGCCCTCGACAATCGGGCCTTGCAGCAGCAGCCCGCCGGGCAGTACCACACGGATGGCATTGGCTTCCTTTGGGCCTGGCAGGTAACGGTCAAATTCTAAGCGAAAACGCCCCGCACCGACGTTGAGCAATCGGATGTTCAGTTCCAGCGTAGTCAGCTCGTTCGGCTGTAGCCCCTGGTAAAGGGCCAATACAGCGACGGTCGCCAACCCTTCATAGGCGTACGACAAGGGCGATGATCCTGTTCAAATGAGGAAAGACTGAGTTCGCCAGACCGTTAAGCAATGGTAGACCAGCCGAGGTGGTGTAGTTTCAGTGCACGGAAAAGGCCCTCGCACCGGCGTCACGTGTGGGGCTTATTCAATAAATCGGCGTCCCGCTTACTGATCTTCACGGGCCCCCAAACGACCCAAAGCTGACGGTGGGGACAGGCTGAAACCGGCCAAAAAAGGACAGCTGGGTAGCGCTTAGCAGGCCTCACTTGTGGCCTGGAGCACACTACAAAACTAGGGGCGATTCACACATCTTTTTTTATAGGAGAGCTATGACCAAGACGGAAAATGGCTGATTGATAGCGTAGACATACTGCAAATGAGGAACTATTGTAGGTGCAAAATAAGGATCTACTACAAGATGGTAAGTTTATGAGTGGATATTTAAAAGCTTGTCATGTTTTTAATTTTTCTGAGTCGTACGCATATGCTGATAAGGTGCGAAAATCTATTTTTGAAAATGACTTTCCGGTTGATCCATTAGATGTTGCCAGTAATTTGGAAGTGCAAGCCGCGAAACCTCAGCAGAAAACTATTTTGCACGATTACATTGATTATGTAATTCGTGAAGACTTGAGTTTTTATTTTGGCGGTGGTGGATGGGAGTATGAAGATGTAACTCCTGTTTTTGCCATGCTGGATTCGCATGGCATTCACTATATTTCATTAGAAGAATATGTAGCGGAACAATATCGCGACGATGAGACGGGAGAAACGGTAGCAGTCACAAATGATCTTATGGACAAGATGAAATTTCAGTACCTTAGTGAGTATTTAGAAGATATAGCTATGGACGGCCTCTCTTCTCTATTGGTGACAGAAGTTTTTACATTGCTTTTTGCTGATCGTGAAGCAATGAAAGTTTTTAATCTCAGGATAGCTGATAGCCTGGAAGAGCGAACGCCTCGATGCACGTACTGGCCGAAATGGCTAGAGCGGGCGTTATTTTGTAGAGAAAAAGGTCTATGTGCAATTTGTAAGACGGATTTAACATCTTTGTTCCATACCTATGGAAAACTGGCTATTGACCATATAGTTCCTATCGCCCTTAAAGGGGTTAATGACCCTACCAATTTGCAAGTTCTTTGCGGAAAGTGCAATGGTGAAAAAAGTGGAATAACAGTGGTTACGTCAAACTCTATGCCGGTATTTTGGTAGTAATTTTCCTAAAAATCATACGCCTATCCATTTTGGCGTCAATCTTATGTCGCAAAAATGCTAAGCCGCAGACCTTTAACTGCTGCGAGTTTCCTCGCGTGCAGGGGCACCGCCGGACTCTGAATGGACATACATTTTCAATAGATCAAAAAACCGCTGAGATTCAGTAGGTAACGGCGACTGCGCACAAATTCCATCATAATAAACCCCGACAACCTCACGTGCCGTTTCCAGGCTGGAAGACTTTTCATATTCATTTTTCAAAAGTTCGGAAAACTTTGCGCGACTCATTTTCATTTCAACTTCGCTGTAGGCGAGACGCACAATTGTAGTTAATGAGTTTGCAAGTTCAAAATTAAAGTAAATCGAAAACAGCGCAAAGAGTCCGCTCATTTCAGCCGTAATTTCTCGGAAGTCTGCGTAAGCTGAGTGTGCTTGTTCCATATACTCTTGGTGCTTATCCCAGTACATTTTGTACGCGGTCCCGTTTTCTTCATCTTTCGTAATGCCTGCCGCAGCCAGCGCTAACTCTCGCTCAGAAATCAGCATTTGATATCTTTTAACTAAATTTATAACTTTTGCCACGTCAGTTACAGATTTTTTGAATGTCTCAATTTTTAATTTTGATTCTTCACGCGCCCAAAGATGTGCTTGTTGCTCTTGCCATAATTTAAGTTTGTAATTCTCAAACTGCTTGGCATGCTCACCTTTGACTGATTCTATTTTATCGGTAATTGCTTCTATGTCTTCCTTGGTAGCTAGATTTTTCCCTTTCTCTCTTGAGTAGCTAGTTAAGTAATACTGCATGACCAGAAGTATTGCACCACCACTCAAAAAACTCATAATTTGGGTCAACTGTTCCGAAGCCATCCAACTATCCTCTAAATTATAAATTGCCGTGATCGCATGGCGAATGCCGAAGCAATACTAGACTCTACGTCAAAAGCACACAGTCGTGCCGAATACGCACGCCGGTTGCTCCGGCGTTTGCAGCGCTACCACTGGCGCCTCACCTGTGGTTGCCGCTCGTCTCGCCTTAGGCTCTTTAGTTCTATGCGATCTACCGCGAAAGATCGCTATGGGTCGAAAACGGCTATTCATACGGTTGCTCTTGGCCGTTTTCTGCCCGTTACCACTGGCAGCTTTTGGCCGGTGGCGGTCGCTTGCCAACGTTCCCTTCTGGCCGAAAGCGACTAGTAGCCAAACGTTGCTTTTGGGTCACAATGAGCAGGCAGAAACCACCCCGATGATGGCCCTGGGATTCTTGCTAAAGGCCCTACGATAAGGGTAGAAATGTTCATGCGCAGAGCGCGCCTATCATCATGTTTCAACGATTGCAATTCGCGAATTCTACTTATACGGAGAAACCTTAAAAAAAGGTCGAGCTGTTTCTATCATCGCTGCATGCATCTGTCGGAGGTATCCTATTCCAGTGCCATTGTAGTAAGCACAGCTTTTATTTCGGCGGAGCAGGAAACTAGGCCATTGCGACGGGATTTGAGATATCGTTTGAGCATGCATGATGCCATCGTGAGCGTCTTTAAAATCCGACTTGGATACCACACGATATTTTTTATGCTCTGCCGTCTCTTCGCCCTCAAAAATTGCAAAATTGACGATATGCCTTGCTGCTGGCCTGTGGTGAATAAACTCATCAACAAAGCGGTGCAGTCCTTCAGCATAATCCAGGCTGCCAACAAAAAGATTGGCTCGACAATTTAATACTTGAAATTCATTGAGGGCCTCCACGTCAGTGGCGTTACGTAATGTTAGCCAGCCGCTGTCACTTGGAACCCGATAGACATCTGGATCGTAGCCTAGACAAAATATCGTTGGAGATAACGGAAGTAATAATATTGCTCCGGCATCCCTGAGGCCGAGCGAGCCACCACGAGTCCGCTTGTCCTCCAACTGCCATCGGTTCGTTAAGACTGCCGGATCATCAGAAACAAGGAACGGAACGCTGGTAGCATTCCTAACCAGACAAACTTTTAAATCAGACACAACTTCCATGTTTTCAGCAAAGGCGCGCATTGCCGTTTGTACAGCCTCCTTAATACTCATGGAAAAGTCGCTATCGAGCCCAGTAGGCTCGATCATATCCTCAAACATTTCAGCCGACCGCCTACATGCACCCTCAGTGCGTAGATATTGAAATAGCCAAAAAATCTTGAGAGTATATTGATGCTCCAACTGGAGCTTATATCCAGGCTCAATTATCTCACTGATAACTGAGCCATACCACTGTTCCAGCGACTGGATAGCCTTCTCAAGCTGATCGTCTTGACCGTAAAAATAGTCGCGCGAGCACTGATTTTTTACCGGTGCATTAGTTATGAGCCTTCGCCTATCAAGATTGTAAACATTGATAGCAGCACCTTCACCTTTGATTGTGAACGGCTTTAGATAACAACGCGGAACAAAATGCTGATTTTTATTCGATGCCATATTTGACTCCATGCATGGGCAGGTCTCAGCCGCTTTTCAACCGCTTCCTGCGAGACGCGAGCTGCAAACTTATCGGTGGTTGCATGGCTTGAGGTTTTGCGTCGGCGGCGGGGATGGTGGCCTAGAGACATTATCACTACCTGACCTCAGTTTGATGGGGCGGGCAAAAAAAACTCAAGCCACGATATTAGGCTTAAGCCCCTCCTTTGATTTGATACCAAATTAGGCAGGCGTCGATGTGCATGGAGTGGCGTACGCTCTGCCCGCATGGCGACTACAATTGGCGTGAACGAGAGCAGATGTAACCGCCGGCTTGCCGGCGAACATGCGCGTGACGAGGCCATGTGATGTTGAATAGATGAAATCCCGCTTCGGGTCAAAAGCGGATGGTCGCGACGAGCCAGATGATGTCATCTGACGCACCGTGGCTCTGACAAAACCTGTAATTTCGCCTGCTACATGAAAATCCACACGGTTGATGCATCTCGTCAAATCTTCAGTTTGAAGTGCATGAGCGGTCCATCTTTCAACCGATTCAGCACATGGGCTGTGATCTCCTCCATTTGACGGCGATCCTCTTCAATGTCTATTTCTGTTCCTTGGAAAGCCTTTAACGTTGAGCGGCCCAGGGCATCTTTGATCGATGCGCAATGTAAAATTATTTTTTGTTCCCAATAGTCATCCCCGGCTTTCACGTCGTCAAATTTCGTTGACTTGCCTAAGCTATCAAAGGCAAACACCCCTCCCGCCAAGAAAGTGCGTACGCGATTCGTGGGATGGTGATACTCGGTGGAACGTGCTGACACAGCTTTCAGTAATGTTCCCAATAAGTAAGAAGCTCGGATGAGGCGCCTGTACATATCCTCTTCTAATTTAGGCTTCCTATAGGTCGCAGGCAGGTGCCAAACCCAGACCCCAAACATGGTACCGGCATTGAAATCAGCGTCTGACTCTAACGCCCTTGCTTCATCATCGTTGTTTGGTCTGTAGTCACAATGGCCGTGGATTGCGTGAGCTAATTCGTGAAAATACAGCAAAAGACAGGCATCCAGTGCAAGCCCGAGCGCGTCGAATCCCGCCTCATCAGGTTCCTGCACACCAGGGAATAAACAGCGAATTGAGTTCTCACCTGGACGATATTGATTTGACAAGCCGGCCGTGGCGCTGTCCTCTTCAAGAGCACATAACTCAATAGCGGCCGACAGGGTCACAAGCAATGTTCCAGCAGCAATATCAATTCGGTACTGACCCTCACCGCCTCCAACCATAGCTTGAAAGGTATCATTGCCTCTGAATTCCCTGTCTATCGTCCAGCCCTGCTTGGCTAGCCTGTGCTTGCGCAACTCCTTCATCAAGAATTCAATCTCTGAATCAAATTCCCTAAACATCACTTCTGACAAAGCAAGTCTGCCGTCAACCAGATCGTGCGTTTGAAAAATGGCGTTAAGGATGTGGCCTTGCGGGTACGCCCGCAAGGAAATACCACCAGACTGAGGAGATTGCCCATCTATTAGGTACATGTAGTTTTCAGCCCTATCCTATTGATTTATTGGCGAAAGACCATTCCACCGAGTACCCGCCTAGCGGCAGATCATCGCCTCCCCATCCTATGGACAGGTTCGGGTGCCCCCCACTGGTTTAGACGGCAAAAAGCCGCTGAGATCCCAATCGAACGGTCTCATAAGTAATCGGCAACCCAAAGCTAAAATTGAGGCGGGTTGGAGAAATCAATACAATCGTTAAAATGCCCCAGGTAGAGGATGGTTGCATGATAACAATCCATACAACCGTTACAACAGCGCAGGAGCACGGAATATCGTTAACGAGTGATATTGAATACTTTGCGAGCTTTGAAGTGATCTTTCATTATGAAATACGCAATAGCCATTCCAGTTCCCACCAATATTATTAATGAAACCATGATCGATTGAGTAGCGCGCAAAATAACTACGAATATTGGACTCATCAAAAGAGAAAAAGCGAATCCAAGCATTATCACCCAAACGACAGCTAGCCCCTTACCTTTGGAGACTATTTCACCGTCTTCAAGCTGCGCGGAGTACAGAACATGCACACCCTGAAGTCTACGAACGAGCGCGAGTTTAATCTTTCGCCCTACCACCAAAAATGAACGCATGTAGTCGTCACAAATGACATCTTTTACTCGAACACCGTTTATTTTTACAAACGAGATGATTCTTTGCCCATCCATGTATGAGCCGAAGCCAATTTCTTGAATGACGCCGTCTAGAATTACAAGTGCCATACTCACATCACCGTAGAAAAAGTTATATATCTGGTCAAATATTCTTCGAATAAATTATCTTGCCATCAGCACTTTTGAGATCAATTCGCTGTGGGCCTATTAAAACAATTCGTTGTGGACCAAATTCACCTGCGAAACGCTCCCTCTCCACTGATTTCACGTAGCCCCAAATATCAATCTTCAAGCTATCTCTAGAGGCTTCTATTTTGCGAGCAAGAACTTCATCTTGTACGTCCAGGAGTATGTCGGAACCACCCTTAAATCCTAGATAATAGGGAGTTGGCCCAGGATTGATATAGCAGCGGAGCTTCGGAACTCTTGCCATAGCGGTGGAATTGCGCTTTTCTTCATCTGAATATTCCAGCTTGTCAGAAAACAGACAATGATCTATTCGAAAACCTTTCGCTTGCTGGTCATAGTTACTCAGAGAAATTGGCGTCCAATCATCAGAGCTAAACTTGACAAAATTGTACTGCTTGTATTTTTCGGCCTCCTCTCCAACCAGTACACCTATCGCTGTCGTCAGATCTTTCTTTTTGAATGAGTCCTGCTCCGACAGTCTTTCTGACGCCAACCGATAAAGCTCCGGATTTGCCTTCCGGACGTTAAACGCATCGGCAATGGACTCAGCGATATCCTCGGGTGATTCGTTCCAATCGCGTTTCGCGTTGTACAAATTGAAAGTCGTCATTGGTTGTTTGACGTCAAGGTAGGCAGTTGGCTCTCCTATCCCCGGGTCTTGGAAAGCAACCAGGCGTGGAGCATTTTCTTGCTCTAGTTGTTGCAAAACCGCTTGGTCAGACGTCTTCGCGTCAATCGCCGCAGAGTTTGCAGAGGACTTAGTGTTTTCAGGTCTAGGCGTCTCACTTCCTCCCCCACATCCTGCTAACAGCATGAAGCCGGCAGGTATTGCGAGCGCAAGCAGCCTGCGACCTCGCAGCGAATATTGGCCAAGGAGCATGAATTGTATCCCTATGAAATTTCCCGAATGACGGCCGATTGAGTGCTTCTGAGCCACCGATTTGCCATCGCCGGCCAAAGCTACCAAATCGGTAGTATTTAGAAAAGCAGCAAATTGCACCATGACGTCACTGATTTTCTAGAAGACATCATGACAACCAGCACGCTATCCATACGGCTCAAACACGCACGACTAAGTGCTGGGCTGTCTCAAGAGGAATTGGGGATACGAATCGGCCTTGATCCTGCTTCGGCGAGCACGCGTATGAATCGCTATGAGCTTGGCAAACGCGTTCCAGCGCCTGAGTTGATAGAACGAGTCGCAGTTGAGCTGGATCTGCCCGCCGCATACTTTTACGCCTACCGTCATGATGAAGCGGACCTGCTTGAGCGTTACTTTCGGCTCAGCGAGTCTGGGAAGGAGCGGTTGATGGCTTATCTCAATAGCCTTGAATAATCCCTGCCCCAATCACATTCCGAAAAGGTCCAGCAGAGACGCTCAAGACTGCATACCTGCGTGCTGGTTGAGAGGATCATCGAAGGACTTGTGCGGACGGCTGTATGTCTGCGATGCAGTACCACTGGCGCTAATGCAGCTAAAGCTAATCGCGACTACTGGGTTGTACCGTAGTCATCCCATGACGATTTCGGAGAAAGAAAAAAGGCCCCACAGGGCCTTTTGTCACACTCGCGCTCTTTACTTCTTGAGCCAGGATTCGACGGTCGCAGACCCATGCTCAGATTTCCACTGCTTCAAAATCTTGTGGTTGCCACCTTTGGTTTCAACGCGCTCACCCGTTTTTGGATGTTCATAGATTTTCACCTCGCGCGCTCTCCGAGTTCCAGCTTTCGGAGCATCAGCGGCAGCGGCAGCGCCAGCCCCCCGACCTACGCTTTTTGGCTCCAAAAGGTTAACGACGTCCTTAAGACTGAAGCCATATTTCGCGAGTAAATCGCGAAGCTTCGTTTCAAATTCAATTTCTTTTTTCAGCCCGGCGTCACCCTTCAGCGCTTCAAGGGCCTCTAACTGCTCGGCCAAATGTTTTTCCAATTGACGATATTCTGCAAGCTTAGACATATGCTGCTCCTATGTTCGAAAGGCGATGGCTACTCAAGACGACATAGCATCGTTTTTACCCGACAATCAACGAGATTGAATCACAGAGTTTGCGATCCTAATACAGCATCTTGTTATAGCCTTAGTAGATCGCGCCATGGCTGCGTCAAATTCGAAACTGAGCACTTTTTCTGTACTCATTAGCCAAATGACTGCTGGAACGCAGGATAATTCCAGCCAGCTTTTAGGACTTGTCCGGTATTCAAGTAATGTCCAATCTCCTGCTCCAACTCACGCTTTGGGCGCCTTAAACAGCCTCCGCCAGCGAAGTCGGACATCGTCGATGGCTGGTTTGCGGCTGAAGGTTGAGCGGCTCTGTACCCATACGCTATTGGAAGCCGTCAGATTGATTCGATCGACACCAACTCAAAATATTTGAACTTGCGTTTCTTCGCTTCTGACTTTGCCTCCTGTTCAGCAACGAGTCGACTCAGCGTGCTTGCGTCATAGACCAGCGTCTCCGCTGAGCCTTCGAATTCCGACCTAACACAAAGTGTTACTCTCAACTTGGGTGAACGGCTAGCGTGTGCAGGTCGGGCTTTTGAAACGTGCTGCTGATCTGCCGTAACCTGCGGGGTTTCAATGACTGGAGCAGCTCCATTGCTCTGCGTTCCAAAAAGCGCCTGGCGCATCTCTTCTTCGCTCAGATTATCTTTCATGTAGATGTCTCGTCTGTTGTCTCTGGTTGATCAGTATTAAATGGTGAGCAGCCTAGCCTTTCTGGAAGTCGGGCTCATGCGCCCATGGCGTATCGGCAGCGATGGGAAAGTGCAGTGTCTAAGTGTGCTCCTCCGATCAGATAAAATGGATTAAAAAGGTCAACGCAATTTTTCCAGCATTCGGTAGTACCACATGCCCGCGGCTAGCATCGGGCTTCCAAGCAGTCGCCCCATCGGCACACTAATGTGCTGGCAGGCGGCGAAGGTATGGAAAGCATCTCGGCGCTACCGAACAGCGCTCGCGCATCCTTTCTTTGCCAAATCTTCACGCATCTGAGGTTCAAAAAGGGTGCTATCAGGCTGGCCTCATAATACCAGCGTTGCCCAGGGACCCGATTCCCTCTCCTTGCATCTCAGTGCCTTATAGCCAACCTGATGAGGAATTGAGCCCCAGGGGTTGTGCCACGCGGGAAAATGAGTCAACTTAAAGGCAGGCGTGGATGGACGCCTGCCGCTTGCGTTGGCGAAGCTCAGCACCATCAAGAAAGACCCTTCCCTGTGTGGCACCTTTCCCATGGCGCACACGGTTAGCAAGCTATCGTCGTGCTAATGCTGGAGAGTGCTATGTCCAAGTACAGCTACGTCAACATTATCAAATCACGATGCAAAGACTTTGCGCGTGAAAATCAAATGCCGCTTAACGTTGTTCATGAAATGGCAGCCGAAAGCGTCGGCTTTACGAGCTATCACGACCTCACTCAGGTCTCAAAATCTAGTCCGCAAGACATCAGGCTTATGAGGCTTGCGTTCAGCTTAGAAAAGCTTGAAGACGCGATATACCAGGACGAAATCCTCCCCAATTTGGATAGACAGCTTGAGGACGAGATGTCCGGAGAGATGGCGGAAACCAATGCCACATTTTTCACCATCGAGAACGTCGATCCAGCTAATGCATCCTATGACGCCACTAATGGTCATTTGACGCTGGAGCTGAATTTTGATTGGCAAGGAGAACAGGATGAAGAACGCCCTTGGTCCGGCAACGATTTCAACATCGATGCCGTGGTAACACTGGTGTATCGCTCTAAGGGCTGGAAGCTGCACGATCAGCATGGACTAGAGATCATCAGCTCCGAATCGAATAGGGACCGTGAATCGTACTTCGAGTAGTTCTTTGCGGCGAGTAAGAGTCGTACTCAGGGTTGTATCAGCGATATCGTTTTTTATCGCTGATGTAGCCGTGAGCTTTATCCTCGGTCTGCGGCCACAGGAGGTGAGCGTCGGTATTCAGGGCATTACTGGAGCAGATCACCCGGCTGGCATCGCAGGATCTCGCAAAGAGCAGTCATCGTTGAGAAACGGATTGCACGGGCTCTCAGTAAGCCTCATCGACTGAGTGTAGGGGCAACCGCTCCACTCGCGAGGCTGCACGTGGTGATCTCGTCGGAATTGCAGCGTTCTATAAACTATCGCCCCGCTGGCGCCCTTCGGACCTTCATCTAAAGGTCCGGTCTCTCACGGCGGAGTTACCTCCACAGTCTGCACAGCAAACAACCTCAAGACCTCATGTTACTAACGGTGATCGCCAAACAATAACTGCTACAACACAAACTTTTTAGAGTTGGCAAGCCTCGACCCTGAGAGATTGTGACTGAAGATCAATATTAGTCACGCGCGAATAAATCATCAATTGGATCAATTGCAACACTCAACGCACCCGACCAATCAATTTTTTGATCTCTATAAGAATCATAATCAGGTTCATATTCCGAGCTATAAAAATATTTATCGTAGTGCTCATCTACGTCCACAGCATCTATGACGGTATTGGCGACGCTAGAAGAGTCTGTTGCCCCAAGCTCACTCGCTCTTTCATCCATCAAAATTTTTAGTTTGCTGCGCGCGTCTGACTGAGAGGAACAGCCTGATAAAATTGACTCTGGAAAATCGTCCTCAACGGAGGAAATCAAATAGTCTGCTACAGCATCATCATAAGCCTCTGAAATCGATTCATCTTCCGAATCGCGAAAATATGCAACCAGCTCACCTAAAACCAACAACTCATCTTCGTTTGGATCATTTACAAATGCACCTTCCAAGAAACCTTCAACTGCTTTCTTATCAACACTGCTATTACACAACGCCCAAAGCAGAATTTGTGCCGAGGCCAAAAAAGATCGCATGCACATCTCATTAGAAACAAATTCAATGGCTTTCAGCAGACTTTTATCGGAAGAACTAAGAACTTTGCCAAGGTCGGATCTTATGATACAAAGCTGTGCTACAAACTCAGCATTACAGCCAAGAAAATTTATTTCAGAGACAGTCTTAAATACATGATCTGTCACATTAACAGCGATTTGTTTTGAAATAATTTTGTTACCCAGCATATCCTTCAAGCTTTTTAAAGATGCCAGCGTTCTCAAGCTACCAAAGCAGTCCCGTAACGCAGGGGCATTATTAGAAAATCTATTAATTACATAATCACCCAACGAAGGGTTAAACAACCGTACATAAGGATGGGGATCGCCATTCACAAACCTTGTAAGCATGGAACCCGAAAGATGCCGTAGATTAAGCAAAAAATCCTTCTTACCCATAATGCTCGCGGTGCTTGGAGAAGCTAAATATCTCGCAAACGCCTCCGCAAGCTCTGATTCGTTGATCACCCGCCCATTCAAAGCAACCAGTAGTACAAGCGCACGGCCACAGTCATCCAATTGCGCTTGAAATGGATGATCCCAGACTTGAGAAGGATTTTTTAATAAATCAATTGCATGCGACCAATATGAATCAGCTGGAACGTCCTCTAACCGCTGAGCGTCGGTAATGAAACGGATTAGCCTGGGGTTAAAATTTGGATGATCAATGATGGTTCGGTAACGCTTACCTAGATATAACTGTTCGACGTAGTCGCGATCCATCTCCGAATGCCAAATATGGTTATATAGAATTCGGGCCTTGTCTATCTTATCCAAAGATTCCAGCGTAATTTCAAACTCATTTCGGCTTACGTTTGAGTTATGAAAAACATCATTCAAAATCTTTCCCTGATTGAGAATGGTGGTACGAGACGTCAATACAAATCGCTTTTTTGGATCTTTCACAATGCGTCGAATAAAGCTCACGATCTTAGCGCCTTCGTGCCCAGAAAGCGCCTCCAAATAGTTACGACCCAAAAAATCATCAAAATAGAATATTTGCTTTGAATCTTGGTCGTATACCCCTTCTGCTTCTTTAATATCATCAGAAATAACCGACAGCGCAAAGCCTTCTGCCGCATACTGTAGGATCAGTTGACCAGCCAGCGTCGTCTTACCGATCCCTGCCGGACCTGTGATAATGACGACATTCATAGACTCCAGTTTCTCAATGGCCTCATCATGGTTGACGGTCGGCACATACAGACGAGACGCCTCCATGATTTCGTCAAGCTCAAATTGACTTCTATCATATATAGGCTTATTGAAGATATAACTCAGAACATTTGAGCTAGCAATCCAGAGCTTATAATGTCGTTTTTCGACATCAGCGTGGTTCGCCAAAATATCATTTAAATCCTCGCGACCTAATATGTCATCAGGAGAGCACACAAAAGGCGAAAGCTTCTCCATTAAAATGCTTTTATCTTTCCGTGAAAGCGGGTGTGATACTGCCAAAATATATCGACTAGGCGATAGCTTCTGAACTTTTAAGCTCTCCGAGTCCTCGATGTGCTTAACCAGACGTTCCAACGGCGTCGAAATCCAATGCTTACACTGAAGAATCCACTCATTCCCCTCGGACTTAAAATAACGACCATCCACCCCTCCATCACGTCCAGGCTTGAAGCGCTCAAACCGGACTCCTTCCCTTGCGCTGAGCAGGTCAGTGCAGAAGACTTCGAATTCCTTGTCGTTTAGTCGCGAAAAGTCGTATTCGTTCACAGAGGCCTCGGTATTGGTGAGCCACATGCCACTCACCAGATCAGCACGTAGTTGTAGTTTTTGATGTTTTTCTAAGGCCTATAGCTGGGAGAGCTGTGTAGAGAGAGCTACCAGGCGACTTCGCTACATCTTACCTGTAGAAACCGGGCGAATAGAGCATTCGCCCGAACTAAGCCAGAGGGTTAGCTGACGGGTGCGGGCCAACCAATTCCTTCTCCGATTTTTTCGAAATAGTAGTTCACACGATCACGAAGCATTTTTGCAAACGGCGCAGTGTCGGCATCGGCCATTGCCAGTAAATGAGTCTTCAAGTTTTCGACCCACTCGTACTCAGCCTTCAGGGACTGGCCGATTTGGAAATTATGCTCGTATCGCTTTGCGAGCGACGCGAAAAGCTGGTCATTGGTGCGAGAATCGGCGATCAGGAGAGCCGCCAGATCCTCCACATTTGTATGGTGAAGAAATGGTGCACCGGCATAGTTTTCGTCCTCAATGCCATGCTCGTATAGTGAAGAATAGCTGTCAGGCCCAGTCGCTAGGCGCGCCACGTAGTTGTGCGCTTTAACCTTCAACTGCCTACGTAAAACTTCTGCACTGGCGTCCTTCACCATCGTATAGATAGAGGTAAACTCTGGGTTGGTATAAGAAGAATATCCGAGCCCAACAGCGCTCATGCTGTCGAAGCCATAAACGCCCTTGTTTGGTATCAACGTACCCGCGTCTACCAATCTGAACACATACTCAGTGAAATACTTTAGTAGGTCCCGCTCGCCGCCTATCAAGTGGTCACCATATCCACCTAGGGTAATGGCGATTCCTGCCACATGCAGAATCACACCTGGATGAGTAAGCTTTTCGTCAGCCAATTCACTCAACAGCTCAGTCTTGGCTTTCTCATACTCCGATTTACTCATGCGCGACCAATCCCAGAGAAGCCGCCATGCCGGGATATGAGCGTGCCCGACTACATCTGGATGGCGGGCTAACTCATCGTTGATTGCATCTACATCGATTTTGCCGCTGAAGAACAGATCGGCCAGATGCTTCAGGCTGACAATGGGGTCCGTCCAGCGGACCTCGGGGTAGCGGTTGTTGAGCATCTCAAAGGCTTGCTCTGTAGGAGTCTTTTCTGATTTCGAGAACAGCCGTCCCACTGAGAAAGCGGTAGTCGGAAGCTGCCGGAGCATAGCCTCACTCAAATCTGCACTGCGGGCTTCACAGCCTGTCGCAATCATGTACAACAGGAGCTGCTTCAGTGCATCTGGGGCTTCGCTCAGCCGCTTATCCACTACCCCCACCAAGCGCTCGAAGTCCGCTAGTACGGCGCGCAGATTGCGATAATTGGGTTTCTTCGAGGCGTTGAAAGTGGCCAGCAACGCCATCTTTTCAGCCGACACGATCTCCTTAACAGCGCCTGACTTCAGGTCGCTCGTTAGCTTGTCCAGAACCTCAGCAGGATCTGCCTTAACCTCAATAGTCTTGCCTACAAGCTTCTCTTTCTGCCTGTCGTAGTCTTCACGCTGGGCTTTGGGGATCTCGCTCTCGTTGGCGAGGATGATCACTTTGAGCTTCTCATGCTCGACCAGAGTGTTGATGAAGCCCATGACATCCGAGATCTTCATCGAGCAGCGTTCTAGGTCATCGATTACCAGAATCTTGCCGTCCAGGTTTAGTAGCAACTCCTTCAAAGCCTGAGCGCCACCCTTAGCGCCGGAAAACTTTTCTAAGACCCCAGAGGCCATATTTCCGAAAAGCTGAAAACCCTTCGAATTGAGCTGCGGATGAATCTGGGCGAAAAATTGATCTTTGATCGCAGAGATAGCGGTGACGCCGAAAAGGCTCGCATACAAGTAGTAGGGGGCTTTTTCCTCAGTCAGACTAGCCGAACGGTGATCCAGATATTTCCTGATGAAGTGAGTTTTCCCAGCTCCCCATGGGGCAGAGAGCATAATTGCGTATTCTGTATCGACAGAATCATCAAGGTAATAGTCCAGCAGTTTGGTCGCTTCGTTGGATTGGCTGCTCGCCATGGCTAAAACTCCGGAATGCCTGTAGCGGGTCTAGGTTCTTACCACTCTTGAGTGGGTTGGATTTCAGGTCACATTGGCGAAGGGTATCGACGATGGCCTTCCAGCACAGTGCTTGGACGAATGAACAATGGATCACTAAGCTTTCCACGCTGCCCAAAACAAAAAAAGAGAGCATAAAACGAATGGCACTTCCAATCACAGACTTGATCGTGGCGACAGTTAGTAAGATGGTCGATGACTCCCAATCGGGGGCGTACAGAGAGCCAAGTCATTCGGATCTGGATTTCTACATTAGCCGCGCGGGACTATCGAACATCGACCCAAAGGTACAGGGTCAAACGGTGGGCAAAGCGAAGCGTGTACGGGCTGTGCTGTCCTGGGCACTCGATAACGACCAAGTTGCCGGAGGAAAGCTGGTCGAGAGCTTGATTTCCAAGATAAGAGCTTCCGGTGGTTTCAGGGAAACGTCCGAAAACTATGTAGGAAATGATGTCATTTTGCGGGCCGTAGACGCCTTCAATTCCGAAGGCTATGTGCTCGCAATGGATGGAGATCTACGATCCAAGAACTTGGAATCACTAAGTGGCCGGAACCTCACCGAGGCACTACGAGCATATGCTAGACGCGCTAAGAAAGGTTCGGAAGACGCAGCGCTGCTCTCCGGCACAAGCAAAGACTTACTAGAAGCGACGGCGGCTCACGTGATAACAGTGAAGTTCGGCGCCTACCCTCAGCAAGCCAATTTCCCAGCATTGCTTGGCCAAGCCTTTGTTGCTCTCGGCATGGCTACGCCGGAAGACCCGCCATCATCGACAGAAGCTCCATGCCGAGTTATGGAACGCGGCATGTATCACGTTGCGGTAGGCGTTAATCGTCTTCGAAATAAAGAAGGCGCCGGCCACGGCCGGCCTTGGTCTTCTGGCATTACAAAGGTTGAAGCAGAAGCGGCGGTAGAGGTAACTGGCGTAATCGCTGGGTACATGCTGGACAAGCTCAACACATACTAAAAGTGAAGATCGCCCGACTCTCACAGCTCTAGCGACTTGCTCTGACGCTGCTGACATGTGCTTCTTCGTGGTCGTTAGCTTAAAAATCCGGTCTGATACCGGAGATCCCCTAGAGAAAAGACAGATCTTTAAGGTTCCGCGCTGGTAGGAGTGGCCCATTTCCGACTTCAGTAGCTCCCTCAAATTTCGCGGGAGATTCGGCCTTCATCTTTTACACCTCCTGGCTGACACTCTCCGTCGTCCTCATTCCGAGGACATCAGAGACACCATCGGGAGACGAAAAATGAAAGACTACCTCGACGAGAAAAAACTGCTCATTCGTCAAGGCCATCAACTATGGCACCTCCATAACGCCTTGCTCGAAAACCCTGAGGAGATAGTGATTTGCGAGATGGCCAACGTGTATAAAGAGGTCGGTCGAGTGCGAACCATAGCTGAAGGCATGGTTCTGGCTGGTGCGAATATCACCGCCTACCGCAGCACCGAAGAAGGAGAGCGGGTGATGCAGCGCACCCGTGACAATCTCAAAACTCGCCCAAAGGGCGACCCACTTTTGGCTTAAGGAGACGAAAAATGGATCGCACGTTCCAGCCTATAGAGCGTGCGCTCAAAGATGAGTTCGAACGCATTGGGCGAGAGTATCCGGACCGAGAGATTAAGACAGCGATTGAGGACGGTATCGTCCGAAAGGTCATCCGCGAAATTTTGTCCTTGCCACTCCACGCAAAAGTCCCCGGTACAGCGGACGAGCATAGCTTGCTGGAAAGTATCATCTGCTTGGTAAGCAGTCATAACAGAAAGTGGCTGAGTGAAATTCAGGTTGCGATCCCATACAGCCGGCTCACTTCGAAGCTACGCCCAAAAGATGCGCAGTTGAAAGCCAAGGTACCAGTACGCACGGTTCCCGATGAGGTCGTAGGCTCCTGCATGTTGTCGGATATGCAGCTTCGCAACTACTTTCTTAAATGGCTATGGATGTGTGTTCCTGAATCCGAGTTGGAAACCTTTCCGCACCTGCTGTCGCTGTTCAACCAAAATGAAGACGCGGCAGAAACGACAGATCGGTTAGAAGTCGTCATGGAGTCAGGGGCTTGGGAGGTTCTGACCAAATGCCAACAGTTCGTGTATGCCTCCGAAAAGAAAGCGCGCCCAGCGAAGAGAAAGAGCGTTCGGGAATACAGTAACGAAGATATAAAAGGCATTCAGGCCAAAATTCTTGCATCTATGACACAGAGCGTCTCTGAAAGTACTTGGCGCTCTGACCTCCTCAACACGCTACCAAGCCAAGATGGATTGTTCGCCAAACTGCTGATCAATGCTGCTCTCAATCGCTTCATTTTGGAGAACTGGGCGTTCGAAAAGCGCACCCGATCTGTGGCCGAAATTCACTCAGGCTTTTTATCAGAGCTTGAAGAAACTGCTCCTGAGGGACTAGTTCAGATGCTCGATGAGCACCGAATCGAGGGGAAAATCTGTCACCGTGATCTTGCCTGGAGCATGCTCCAGCATTCTCTTTCGAACCACAGAAGTGGCCTAACACCCACTGTCGTCGAAGCACTTGATGCGCAGAGCGATGCGGTGCTCGCAAGTGCGGCATTAAAAGAGTACGAGGCCGAAAGAGAAGTGAACCGCATTTTCAGCCTTGATTCTGACACATCGCGCGCCATGATCTGGTTAGCCCTAGCGTGGATCTATCTCAACGGCAAGACACTGCCCAATGACAATTCCACCCTTCATGCGACTGGTTTTCGTCCCGTGTCACGTCGAGCGAAAACGACGCAGATTGGTCAAAACATGGTTTCACTAAGACGCGTCCTATCATCACTACTACTCAACCATCATCATGAGCTTCCGTCCGCAGAGCGAAGCGGCCTGCATGCAAAGTGGGTCATTGATGTTAGAAGCACAGTGATTCGAACTCTCCTCGATAACTTCAAACAAGCGACGCTATCTCAGTGGGACAGCGCCCTCACGAGCGGGATGACGGATATTGCCCTGAGGGATTTGCTAGGCCGCTGCGGCCTGCCTTCGAGGCCCGTGTAACACATGTACAAACAGATCAGATCAGACGGAAGCGATCACTCATGGACGCTTTCGCCGAATTGGTACATTTCGGCGGCAGCTTAGGGCCGTTTGCGGTCATGAGCGACCGGCGAAAAATGACCGCTTTCGAACCTTTCCACATCACGTCTTTGTTGACTTATCCTTCGGTTGCGCCTGGCATCACGCGTCGAACTCGGAGCTGCTCCTTGTACTCCTCACAATATTCATCGATCAGAATCTGCCGAGGCATATCGCTAAACATGTTGCCACTGTTGGCAAGTTCGTGATTTGGTGGTGGGGCCGTCGCAAAACTTCCATTCATTGCATCTACGACAAGGATATAAGAAAAGAGATGCCGTGCTTCCAGCCCACGAACCTGCCAGTTCGCCGCAAGTTGTTTGCGAGCATGGTATTTAGCTGCTTGATTTTTAGACCAAAAAAGCAACGCATGGATACCCTTAGCATGCCCCAAACCAAAAGGTGCTCCGGTTTCCAAGTCGAAGAAAGTCCAGAAAGGGGTTCCAACGCAGAGTTCGGTTGGTATCGCATTATGACGAAGCCGCATTCCTAACAGCTGTCCAATTGAGGGAATCTCTTCGATACTCAAAGCTGAAATTCGGTTCCGCTCAGCGAAATCCTTTGCTCCAGATTGGAAACCGCTGGCAGAAACGATGACGCCTACTACATCAGAAAACTCGCCGATCTTAGCTTTGAAAGCCAATACATCGTTGCGTTCTACTCGTCGTTTTGTATTTTTACACTCAATAGCAACTCGATGCCGTATTCCAGCCACCTCAAACTCGTAATAAACGTCAATTTGATACTCGGCGCCTTCTCGGCCCATCAAACAAGCATCCTTCGCAACCACGACGTTGTGGCCACCAAGGCTCAGAAGTGTTTGATAAACATATTGAACGTGGTCCTCAAAATCCCTCCAATTTAGTGAGCTGGAGGGGTCGGCACGTTGCTGTTCTAGGGTTTCTATGAGGCCTAACATCGACCGTTGGATTGTTCTAGACATGGCGGGAAAGGTTCGAATTGGAAGCCATTGGAAACCGACGCCATAACGCCGGAGTGCATGCCTGTATTTTATATGAGTTACATTGCGCCCCGCATTAACTCAGCAGAATGCATCTATGAGGTGAATGGGCAAGATTCTTCAGACACGTGACGGGGCTGCTACTGGCCGTTCCCTGAAACTCACGTCAGGCAGCAATCGGTAAACTGCTGCCTACGCACCATTACAAGTCGACTAGGGCTTGCTCGGATCTGCCGGACGCCAAATTAGTTTGCTGGTGTCATACCCCCTGTCGCTGAGCAATCTTTAGCAGCTGTTCGCGGTTGACGCCGGTAATTTCAGATGCGCGTGAAAGTACCCATAGATATTCTCGATTCGGGTGGCCGACCAATGCGAACTGGTAGGCGGGGTCGTGGTAAAGCACCCAATACTCACCTTTGGCTATTCCTGGTGCAATGCGGCTGAACCAGTTATCAAATTGCACCCACAGTTTGTCTGTCTTACCTGGCTGCTGCGGATCGGCAATTCCGCGTACCTCTTTCCAATCGCCACCCTCCTCCCTGCAACGATTGGTGACGTCAATGCGGCCATCATCACGTAAACCATAATGCGCCTCTGACTGCTGGCAATTCCGCTGAAAGAACATAGGTAACCTGGCCTGCTCATACCAAGTGGCCTGGTATTTCTAAAGGTCGACTTGCATGGTCGTGGGAGGGGGCTTCTGGCTTGGGCCTGCACATCCGGCGAGTGCTAAAAACCCAGGGAGGAACGTAAAGCGATCTTGCGAATCGACATATCGACCTCCAGTTTGTCAGGAGAAACGCACATGTCATTGGAGATAAGTGAGGGTGAAAAGTGCTATCAATTTCTTGATGGCGGCGTTCACAGTTGGGACGGGCCGATTGCTGCCTTTCGCGACCGGCAGCATTCGGCCAAAAGCGATTGGTCATGAGCGGTTGCTAGCGATCAGAAACAGGCATTTCAGGTAAAAAATCGTCGACTTGTCGGTAATAGGAACTAGACCTACCATCTGGTATCCATTGGCGCGATGAACCAAATGGATCGGCAGTTCCAGACAAAGGAAGGCGAGCAATGGCGATTCAGAGCGGCAGTGAGCGCGGTTCAGAGTGGCGGCAGTGGGATTTGCATATTCACACTCCAGCGTCATTTGAGTGGAGCGGGCAGAAATTTGACCGGAAGAACCTAGGTTCACCTGCTAACAACGCCCTTGTGGACGAGATGATTAAGGCGCTGAATGAGGCGGAGCCCGATGTCTTTGCGCTGATGGACTATTGGACGTTTGACGGCTGGTTTGCGCTGAAACGCAGATTGAGCGAGCCGGACGCCCCGAAGTTGACGAAAACTGTCTTCCCTGGGATTGAGCTGAGGCTTGCTGCCCCTATGAAGGGCCGCCTTAATGCCCATGTTCTGTTCTCCAACGAGCTGAATGATCAGATCCTCAAAGATTTTTTATCCCACCTCCGACTCGCCGAAAATAGCAGGCCATTGTCAGATGGGGCTCTCATTGATTTTGCCAAGCAAGTTCCGGACGCGCTTCTCAGGTATCACGGTTTCAAGCCTGAGCAGGTGGCAGCAGATGATGCGCAGGCCTATATGGCTGGCGCTAAAATTGCCGAGTTGACTTGTGACAGCTACAAAGAGGCCATAGCAAAAGTTCCTGATGAACAAGCTATTGGGTTCATGCCATACGATACGAACGATGGCCTGAGCGATGTGAAATGGACAGATCACTACGCTTATTTCATTGGGCTGGTACGATGCTCTCCGATTTTCGAAAGTCGAAATCTAGATGTCCGTGCCGCTTTTGTCGGGGAAGAAACACCCGGTAATGCCAAGTTTTATGTTGGTATAAGAGAGGGATTGAAAGACGTATCTCGCCTAGTTGTGGCCGGAAGTGATGCGCACTGCTTTGTTGGTATTCATGGAAGCAATGATCGTCGTGGATACGGCGACTTTCCGTCAGACAAGAAAACCTGGATCAAGGCTGACCCCACATTTCGTGGGTTGCAGCAAGCAATACTAGAGCCCGCAAAGCGCTCATTCATAGGCATATCACCGCCGAAGCTAGATCATATCGCGGCCAACAAAACGTATTTCATCGACCATGTGATGATCAGCAAAGTGCAGGGATCTGCACTGGCCTCGCACTGGCTGGGCGATGTCCAGCTTCCGTTGAACTCCGATCTTGTCGCCATAATTGGCAACAAGGGGAGTGGCAAAAGCGCTCTGGCTGACGTCCTGGCTCTGTTGGGCCATTCGCGCCAGACCAATCACTTCTCCTTCCTTCGAAAGGAGCGGTTTCGGGGGAAGGCTGGAGAGCCTGCTCGACAGTTCGAGGGGTTCATCATCTGGCATGATGGAACCATTAACACCTGCAATCTCAATGCGGACCCGCCCGCCGAGATGGTTGAAATGGTGAAGTATATCCCTCAAGGACACTTCGAAGATCTCTGCAATGCACATGTTACCGGCCAATCTAACGCTTTTGAAAATGAGCTTAGGGCGGTCATTTTCTCGCATACCGATGATGCAATCCGTTTAGGCGCACTGGATTTTGACCAGCTAATTGAGCAGCAGGAGAGCACGTACCGCCTTCAGCTGAACGAGTTTCGTAAGGATCTGAAACGGGTCAATCTTGAGATCGCTACCTACGAAAACCAACTCCATCCTTTAGTCAGAAAAAGCCTAACGGAACAACTGACCCTCAAGCGACGGCAACTTGCGGAGCATGAGGCTGTGAGGCCAGCGGCAATTGAAAAGCCCTCTGCTGAGCTATCACCTGAGCAAAAAACGACGGCCGAGGCCATTGAGGCAATCGCTGCAAATCTCAAAAGTTTGGAAGATGAACACAACAAAGCTAATGAGAAGGCCTCACAGCTAGCGGCCAAGAGCAAGGCCATCAAGGACGTGAGGGAGCAAGTCCGGTTGCTCCAGCGTACCTACGACCAGTTCGTGAACGACACCAGTAGAGATCTCGACCTATTGGGCCTGGCCGTCACCGACGTGGCGAAAATCGACTTAAATCTTGGTACGTTGGCACAGTTCGAAGAAGCGTTTTTAGCTGAGCAAAGGACCATTGGTATTAGGGCCACCGCAGCGGAAGGTGAACGCCAGGAACTCATAGGGAAGCAAGTCGAAGCTAAAGCGAAGTTGGATCAACCTCAGCTGTTTTATCAGAATCATCTGCTCGCAGTTCAAGAGTGGGAGAAGAAGTATCTGGAGCTTATTGGCTCTAGTGACTCTCCAGAAACGGTGAAAGGACTGGAGGCTAGGATCGCTCAAATAGATGCTCTGCCAGAGTTGTTGAACGCGCATCGGAGCGTTCGACTGGCATTGGCAGGCGAAGTCTACGACATCCTCGATGCTCAGCGACGAGCTAGGGAGGCGCTGTTCAAGCCGGTTCAAGAACTAATTCAGGGAAACAGTCTGATTCGCGAGGAGTACAAACTCCAATTCAAGGCGAAGCTCGGCGGCTCAATTGACGCTTTCGCCACCAGCCTTTTCACTCTGCTGAAGCAAAACGTCGGCGAGTTTCGAGGCGAGGACGAGAGCCTCAACACAGTGCGCCGATTGGGCGAAGCTGCTGATTTCGACAACCGTGAAGAGGCTGTTGTTTTTGCTCAAGCGCTGCACGACAGGATCTCAGCTGCGGCCGCTACGATTGGCGACAGGGTTGAATACGGCATCGACTCAATGCTGCGTAAGGACAAAAGTGCGAATGAGGTTTATGACCTCCTATTTGATCTTTCCTACCTAGAACCCCGGTATTCGTTGACGTTTCAAGATGCTGAGATCGAGCAGCTCTCGCCAGGTCAACGGGGTGCTCTGCTCTTGATCTTCTATCTGCTGGTGGACA
Organism: Pseudomonas alvandae; assembly: GCF_019141525.1. Classification (GTDB taxonomy): domain Bacteria; phylum Pseudomonadota; class Gammaproteobacteria; order Pseudomonadales; family Pseudomonadaceae; genus Aquipseudomonas; species Aquipseudomonas alvandae. The sequence goes on along the minus strand of NZ_CP077080.1, from coordinate 1,024,832 downwards.
GGGGGCGCAACCCAATCATTCTGGATCAGCCGGAAGAAAACCTCGATAACGAAACTGTGGTGAGCCTTCTTGTCCCAGTGCTCACCGAGGCTAAGAAGCGTCGGCAAATCATCATGGTTACGCACAACCCGAACCTTGCGGTTGTCTGCGACGCGGAGCAAATCATTTGGTCTCATTTTGATCGAGCGAACAGCCAAAAAATCTCCTACACCGCAGGAGCCATTGAGAGCCCTGCTATCAACGGGCATGTGGTGAAGGTGCTTGAGGGGACGAAGCCTGCCTTCGATAATCGCAGGTTCAAATATCATTGATGAGCGCCCGGCATAATGCATCCGTACCGATGCAAACTGTGCCGGGTGCTTCCTTCACTGGAATCTACCCGGCGTTACTGCCGACTCAGCGACGTAATGCTCGATGACATGTTTTTAATCCACGACGGAGTCTCTAGCTACCCCTTTTACAGCGACTAATGGATGGTCGACATTCATGACCGCCATCCGTCGTACTGAGCGCAGAGCGTGCTCGGGAGTGTGGTGATCCGAATGCCTCACCGCTACGAGCTTCGGAACTAGCCTGGCAGTGCTCTCGGAAGGTTGGGGACGTCGGCTGGTATCCGGTTGGTAAGGAGGTCGAAAACGTGCGGAATCAGGGGTCAGAACTGATTGACCCACTGGTTGCTTGGCTGCGATGACCCTGTAGCTCGCCATCCGAGTCGCGCAGCTCGACATCAACCCTACGAGCCAGGTCTGATAAAAATCTTGGTCCCAATGGCCATATGGGCCCAAGTGACGCGCGCGCGATAATCACGAGCATGACTAATTTGATGCAGAATCAGATACGCGTGACGAGTCAAAGTGGTCATAGCGAGAAAAATCCAGATGGCGAGTCGACTCTCTGATGGCAATTCGCCCCCAAAGAGCACTATGCTCGTGCCTTCGTATGGCCGGTAACGTGTCAAGGCGAACTCGCCAACACAACCTTCCGAAACAATTTATCTGCCGACTCGCATCAATATTCGTGGCTACGGCCGTCGTCCACTCAGGAAAAGGACATCCAGATGAGCATGATCACATGGGTAAAAAAAGAGAACAAACCCAACGCGGTGATTTTCGTACACGGGCTAAAAGGAGGACAAGAAACCTGGTCTTTTGACGATAACGTCTCATTTCCAAGTCTTTTAGCGGCCGACCCACAGCTCATCGACCGTTACGATATCGGTTGTTTCAATTATTTCACCACATTCACCTCATCGTACGGTGTTACCAAAAGTCTATTTGCGCGTCTGTTTAGCTCAAGAAAGAGTATCAGAACAAATCTTCCGATCACTGAAATCGCTCAACTGCTACGTACAGAATTTGAAGTCAATCTCGGTGATTACGAGAAAGTCATGGTCATAGCACACAGCATGGGCGGCCTGGTATCTAAAGCATGCATCCTTGGCCAGCTGGAGGAAACCCAATCAACGGCTGTTAAGGGCTTCATTTCTCTGGCAGTCCCCCACACGGGGGCGAAAATCGCAAACATGGCGTCCTTTATATCCTCGAACGTCCAACTTAGTGACCTGAATGTTTTGAGTGACGCGGTCTACCAATTCAGCCGCGATTGGATTAATACGTCCACCCCACCCCCTACGAAATACATCTACGGTGCCCATGATAAATTTGTTGACAAAAAAAGCGCACTAGCAATTGAAAGTCTGAAAAAAGACTCTAGAGCGGTGGATGAAGATCACACCAGCATCTGCAAACCTAAAAGTAAAGAAGAAACAGTTTACAAGGCGGTAGTCAAGTATATCCTGGAATTTGAAGCGGCATACAAAGCTCCACTCGCGGTGCAGGACTTCAAAGACAACAATCAATATGATGATCATTTTTTTGTTCTTAAGATGGTTATAGCAGACGTTCATGAGGGCATTACAGGCAACGCAAAGGGATACTTCTTCAACGCGGAAGAAGCCAGAAAACTGTTTACCAGCGACCATGACAAAAAGCTGCTAAGCGTACTATACGGAAAAGTAAGAGAAATTTATCGTCAAGAACACGAACACCACATTGCGAATAAGACTACTCCAGATCAGTTTGTGCAAAGAGTTCATGCCAAAATAATGAGCGAAGATGGTTCATACCTGAAAACTTTGTTGGCTGAGCTAGATGGTGTTCACAAAAAAGGCATGATCCACCAACTTGCCAACAAAGAGGATATTGATGTTGTATGGTCAGCGAATACGTGCCTTGAGGATGTACTGGCGAAAAAAGGACCCTCACAATGAACCAAACACTACCATATCTACTGTTAGACGATGACTTTTCGCTTAATTATTCCTTACTTGCACTGATAATTTATAAACTGGGAATATCCTCCAAAAAAAATGCAGTGCTAGACTTCGAAAAAATTCAAGTATTTATATATCTTACAAAAAACCCATCAAAGATAAACGAAATACTGCGATTGGCAGGTAAAAAATTTGCACCCATCAACTCTCAGTACACCTACACAATTGAGAGTTTATCAACAAACGTGGACATACTCTTTGACCGATCGAAGCTTAAAGCTCTAATCAAAGAATTAGCGGCACGTGGAATGTTAGCATGCGATGACAAAACAGATCCGAATTCAATTAAGTACTTACTGAGCCCGACAGGAAGTTCTTTTGTAGAAAGCTTGATTAGCCCAACCCTCCACGATGCAGTAGCGCACTCGCAATCGACCTCAGCCAGTCAAAATAGCCAAAACTACTTCTCTTCAGTTCAAGAGTTGATAGACAGCCTCTCAGCTTTGCAAACGCAAACAACTAGCAAACTTTATTCATTTCTCAATGAAGCTTTCAAAAGGAATTGAAATTGAAATCTCACATTAGCATTAGCGGCTTGAATCTTGTCGGCTATCGGAAAATATATTCAATACCATTTTTTCCAGGTGTAAATATTATCTATGGCGATTCAGATACAGGCAAGTCGAGTATTTTGGAGTTTATAAACTATTTACTCGGCGCCAGCAGCATCGAACTCTCGGATGAAGTTAAGGCGTCCATTGAATATGCCGCTCTAGAGCTGGAAATAAATGGTGCCTCTCTCACTATAAAGCGCAACATTTATGATCCTAAAGAATACATAGAAGTCTATCCATGTGTATTTGAACAATGTGCAGATTTCTTTCCAAAAAAATATTCACCTAATTTCACAGACACACAATCTCCTGATGGCTTTTTTTCCGATTTCTTGCTGGATAGCTTAGGCTTCCCGAAAGTGAAAATTAAAGTTTCACCGTCAAAAGCAGATTCTGAAGTAAAACGGCTCAGCTTTCGAAATCTATTTAAATATGTGTACGTCAACCAAGACGATGTCGGAAGCAAGAGCTTCTTAGATTTGAATAACTGGATAAAATCCACTACCAATCGTGAAGTCATTAAATACATTTTCAATGTGCTGGACTCAAGCATAGCAGAGCTAGAAGTCCAAATTGCAGAACACACTCGCGAAAGCAAGAAACTCCTCAACAAATATACATCCGTTTCTGAGTTTTTGAGAGAGACGGGTTACGACAGTCAAACCTCCATTGATGATTCGATTACAACAATAGACAAAATAATAGATACATTAGAAACTGAATTTACAAAAATCAATAAATCTATGGTCGCCAGCTCTCAAAACCATACTGAACTTAAAGCTATTTTCAACGAACTATCACTGAATGAAAAACATGCAACGCAAGAAATTATCAAAACGAGAGCACAAATAGAAAAATACTCACGTTTGAAAAATGACTATGAAAATGACATTGAGAAAATAAATGGCATTATTCATGCGCAAACTAGAATTGGACAAACCACATCGCACGCTAACCCTTGTCCTGTCTGCGACGCGCCCATCGAGCCAACGCACGCAACGAATAGCTTTCAACCAGTTAACAGAGACACCTTGTCAGATGAGCTGAACTCCATTCAGAAGAAGAAGAAAAGCATACAGTCGCTCATTGATGAACTATCTTCTAAATCGCGAAATTTGTCTAAAGACCATGCAGCATATAATTCGGACCTGTCGCGCGCCAGAGAAATGTTAGACACCGAAAGTCAGGCAATGATCACGCCATATCTCACGCAACGAGATACTCTAGTTAAGGAAATAGCATCCAACAAAAAAGCTCGTGACTTCCTAGTTAATAACATCCGCGTTAGAAATCAACAGCAAAAAATCCATGATGCTTACGAAAACTTAAACCTCATAATTAAGCAACTAAACGAGCGCCTAGCTGAACTTCGGGAGACAGCACCCAGTGTTGCAGAGGTATTAGAGACGCTCGGAGATTACCTGAGCAAATACCTCAAGAAAGTAAACATTAAAAGACAAGAAGGGATCAGCATCAGCCCCAAAAGCTTCGCGCCTATTATCCGAGATCGCGACTACCTGAACATAACTTCGGGAGGACTTAGAACAATATCCTCCGTTGGCTTTATGATTTCTCTCCTAGAGTATGCGGTTGATTCAGAAATAAACCATCCTAGATTATTGATGATCGACACCGTAGGAAAGTATCTGGGAAAAACGACGAAAGAGAAATATCAGGATCAAACTAACGTACAGGAGGATACTCGCGAAGGTATTTCCGACCCCTTGAAATATCAAAACATCTATGAGTATCTGCTCAGTGTGGCGACCAGAGCCGAAGAAAAAGACGTCCCATGCCAGATTATTTTGGTAGACAACGACGTTCCTGATACTTTTATCAATCGGTATAAGGCTTATATCGTTGCTCACTACAGTTCCACTGGCGAAAACGGGTTGAGCGTGGGGCTGATAGACGATATTGAACAATAAAACACATATAACTTAAGGATGAAGGGGCGGATTTGTTACCCAATGATAATATCTTCTCCCCTTTTTCCATCCCACCAGAGTTGACTTCCCTCGTCGGCGATGGCCAAGTACCTCCTAATTTATTGGGCAGACGACTTGAGGCAGTTAAATTTTACCGACTTCTTATTGCCGATCTTTGCCGATCCAATCGAAACACGCGGCTCACATAGATGTTCACAACCGTCTGATTGCATGGGAACAACTCGCCAAGCAAGTGCGACTAACAACCCATTCTATGTCTCTAAGTCTTAAGTCAGTTTACAACGTAAATGAAGCCGAGCACCGCTAGGATTGGCAGAGTCGAAACGCTGAACTGATGCTTTTTCTAGAAAAATGAAACTCTGGTATCCACAACATGGATCTTAATCCATGCCATTTGATACTAGCGCACATGCTTTCAATGTCTCGACCATCACATGACCATCCTCTACCATTTCTAGTGCGCTAATGACTTCCTGAACGGTGAGTTTGGTTTCAATTTCAACTTCCACGTCCGGAAAAGTAGGATCTGGGACTATCGTGATTTTCTTCAGCGAAGTGGCTTCAGGCAACGCTAGAAAGTTCAGTACATCTTCGCGGCATTCAGCACGAAAGGAATACGTGCTTATGTGGTTAACATTCACATTTTGTTTAATCATCATTTCACCATTTAGTTGATAATATTTACGGGAGAAGCTAGCGAGCCATCTCTAGGTAGTCGAGCCAAAACCATCCCCGTTCCAGCACCCTCGGGCGCAAGCGCTTTCCGCTCAACTCGCTGACCGTAGGTCAACGTGTCAGGCTCGGTTTGATGCGCCAGGTTTTGTGGTGAGGCTCCGAGACCCTCCATCCGTGCCTTCACACCGTGCGACGTCTCCACCAGGGATAAGCGGTCATAAGGACAACAGGTAGCCCGGAAGCAATGGACTGAGCTACTGCTCCTGATGCTTAAGATGGTGGTGTGGCAGGACGATCAAGCCTAGAGCACTCCCAATCAAAAACCCTTTTCTAAGGTTTCCAAAGGCAGATCAAGAGCGTCAGAGCCTTATGGAATTTGACACTGAAATGGGCTCTGTCTGGAAAATGACCGCCGAATAAATCGTGTCACGTACCAGGGTCGGCGACGCCTCGTTGCTCATCATGATCGCCAGGATCACGACTTCCACCAGCACCGCCGACAAAGTCAGGATCATGGTGCCGTAGGGATCGCCCACTTTTTCCGCGAGCAATTCCGCGTGATGGGCCACACGCATGGAGGCCGAGACGATAAAACCAATCAGCACCAACCCGCCCATCAGCGCAACGACCTGCCCGCTGCCCAGCAGCCAATGTTCAAGTGGATAGGCGGCAAATGCAGCGAGCAGCGCCAGCAATAGCAGTTTTTCTTGCTTGATCAACGAGAGCATCGCGAGCCTATAACCATGGACGGGTCATGAGCTACTAGACTGTGACGGACCGGGAACGTTTCGTCCGAATGTGGCGTAGCCGTTGTCTGAGGATGATTGCCGGGACGAGGCGGTAGTGGATCAGCCGGTCAGGTTTTACTCAGACATCGGCGCCCGCCCCTGTAGAATACCGCCATCGATTCGCTGATGAGAAAAGAACATGTACGACTGGCTGAACGCCTTGCCCAAGGCCGAACTGCATCTGCACCTGGAAGGTTCGCTGGAGCCCGAACTGCTGTTCGCCCTGGCTGAACGCAACAAGATCGCCCTGCCGTGGAATGACGTGGACACCCTGCGCCAGGCCTACGCCTTCAACAATCTGCAGGAATTTCTCGACCTGTATTACCAGGGTGCCGATGTGCTGCGCACTTCCCAGGATTTTTATGACCTGACCTGGGCTTACTTGCTGCGCTGCAAGGCGCAGAACATCATCCACACCGAGCCGTTCTTCGATCCGCAGACCCACACCGATCGCGGGATTCCATTCGAAGTGGTGCTCAACGGCATCGCCGCCGCGCTCAAGGACGGTGAGCAGCAACTGGGCATCACCAGCGGCCTGATCCTGAGTTTCCTGCGTCACCTGAGCGAAGAACAAGCCGAAAAAACCCTCGACCAGGCGCTGCCGTTCCGCGACGCATTCGTCGCCGTCGGCCTGGACAGTTCCGAAATGGGCCACCCCCCGAGCAAGTTCCAGCGCGTGTTCGACCGCGCTCGCAACGAAGGCTTTCTGACCGTCGCCCACGCGGGCGAGGAAGGCCCGCCCGAGTACATCTGGGAAGCCCTCGACCTGCTGAAGATCCAACGCATCGACCACGGCGTGCGCGCCATCGAGGATGAGCGATTGATGCAACGGATCATTGACGAGCAGATCCCGCTGACGGTGTGCCCGCTGTCCAACACCAAGCTGTGCGTGTTCGACGACATGTCGCAGCACAACATCCTCGACATGCTGGAACGCGGCGTGAAGGTCACGGTGAACTCCGATGATCCTGCTTATTTCGGCGGCTACGTCACCGAGAACTTCCACGCACTGCACACACATCTGGGCATGACCCAGGACCAGGCCAAGCGGCTGGCACAAAACAGCCTGGATGCGCGACTGGTAAAACCTTAAGCCCGGTGTTACCCCCGTGTGGGAGCGAGCTTGCTCGCGATGGCGGTCTACCAGTCGACATCAATGGTGAATGTCAGACCGCTATCGCGAGCAAGCTCGCTCCCACAATGGATCGTGTTCAATCAGCGACTGCGCCTTCGCTCAACTCCTCCAGCGTCTTGCCCCGCGTCTCCATTCCAAACAGCCAGACCACGCCCGCCGCCACGGCAAAGCACAAGGCGCCCAGGGCGAACACGCCACCCTGGCCGGTGATGGGAAAAACCAGCCCGGTGACCAGAGGCCCCAACAGCGAACCGATGCGACCGACCGCCGAGGCAAAGCCCGATCCCGTGGCCCGCGCCGAGGTGGGATACAACTCAGGCGTATAGGTGTAGAGCACTGCCCACATGCCAAACAGGAAAAACTGCATCAGCAGCCCGGTGCCGACCAGCAGGCCAACATTGCCGCCAAATACCGCGCTCTGGCCATACAGAAACGCCATGCCTCCACCGCCGAGCAAAGTGATGACGCATACCGGCTTGCGCCCCCAGCGCTCCACCAGCCAGGCCGCCATCAGGAAACCGGGAATCCCGCCCAGGGAAATCAGCACGGTGTAGTAGACCGACTGCGTCACCGCGAACCCGGATTGCTGCAGCAATGCACTGAGCCAGGACGTCAAGCCATAGAACCCAAGCAACGCAAAGAACCAGACGCTCCAGATCATCACCGTGCGTTGGCGATATAGAGGAGACCAGATCTGCGCCAGGGCGGAAAAGAAATTGCCCGGTTGGGTCGCCAGCCTCGGCAGGCGTACGGGCTCGGGCAGATCTCGACGCCCCAGCGAGGCCCGGACCTTCTCTTCGATCCGTTGGAGCACGGCATCCGCTTCATCGCCTCGACCGGCCTGTTCAAGCCAACGCGGCGACTCTGGAATGAAGAAGCGAATCACCAGGACGAAGACGGCCGGCACGGCCAGCACCAGGAAGATGTCACGCCAGCCGATCACCGGGAGCAAGAAGTAAGACAGCACACCCGCGGCCACGAAACCCAAGGGCCAGAAGCCGTCCATCAAGGCAATGTAGCGCCCGCGACGCTTTGCCGGGATCAGCTCCGAAAGCATGGATTGGGCAATCGGGAACTCCATGCCCATGCCGATGCCCAGCAGTATGCGAAACAGTATCAGTGCTTCGATGTCCTGGGCGGTGGAGCAGAGATAACTGGCAAGTCCCCACAACACGATGCTCCACTGGAACACCGGCTTGCGGCCGAAACGATCGGCCAGCATGCCTGACAGCGACGCCCCCAGCACCATGCCGAAGAAACTGGAACTGGCCAGCAACCCGGCCTGGGCGGTGCTCAAGCCGAACTCGGTTTTGATCGAGCCCAGCAGGAACGTCATCATGGCCAGGTCCATGGAGTCAAAGAAAAACGCCAGGGCAATGATGATGAAAATGAGCCGGTGATAGCCGCTGATGGGCAGCCGCTCCAGGCGCTCTGCCGCACTGTAGACGTGAGTGTCCATTTGCCTTCCCCCAATCCGATAGATCCCCGGACCGAGTGTGCGCGAACCACGCTGGCGACGATTGCTGATTGCGACCTGTCTTAGCTCTAGAGCGCCATTTCCAAGTCTTCCTGCCTGGCGAAACGATGAATTTCCTGCTGACCTAGAGCCGTCACCTGCAAAGCCCTGGAATCATTAGGCAAGCTCAGCCAGCCCGACTGCATGAAAAGTTGCAGCAATCCGGCCCCCAAGGCTCCCCCCAAGTGCGGGCGACGCTCACTCCAGTCGGGGCAGGCGCACGCGATGCGAGCGTTGCGATGGGCCAGCGCCTGGATGAACAAGCCGCGCCCGGCGAACTCATTGGAGCCCTTGTGGGTAACGATCACGCGCTGCTCGCATTGCTCGAGCCAACCGGAATCCAACAGTCGCTGATACAAGTCCGCCGCCAACAGGCCACCCAGATGGTCATCGCAAAGCCTTGCCCGCATCAGCGAGGCGGGGGCCGTCGGCGCTTTGGTCGGCATGAGACCGCGTTTGAGAACCTCTGGAACCTGACGCGGTGTACTTGCCAGGGTTGCGCTCGCCAAGGCCTCGACGGCAGCACCGATCTCGGGGGCCGCCAGGCGGAAAAACCGTTTGCGGCCCCGGGTCTCGACCTTCAACAGCCCACCGGAGCACAGCCGCCCCAGATGGGCATTGGCCGAGGATGGCGACAATCCGGCCAGCAATGCCAACTCATCAGCCTGTCGGGCCGTACCGTCCATTAATGCCCACATCATTGCGCTGCGCTTGGGGTCAGCCAGCAGCGTGGCGATCTGGCTGATGCAAGGTGCATGTTCCATGTATTCACTCCCTGTTGAATCATTCGTCTACCGCTCTGGGGCATAGTGACTCCGGACCTCAAGTACTGCCCGAACGAACGGCATGCCCGCTTGTGCCGCAGCCATGTATCAGCGCAGTCGGCAGGATCCAAGACCGTTGAAACCGCACCGATACGTGCGGCCGCTAGTATAAGCGTGCGGCGCACGGTTTCCTGTCCTCCGGAAACCTTTGGAGGCGATAGTTCCTGAGGGAAAAATCTCTATTTGCCAGCGACTATTGCCCGGCACCATTCCTTGAGTGAAAACAGCAGCCTTGATTATCAAAAAATCATTGAAAGAGCCTGTTGTTCCAGGCGCTTTTATCAAGGCCATTAATCGCTAAACATGGGCGCCATCGAATTCAATCACGGAGCCGCCCCATGAAAGCCATCGCGTATTACCAATCGTTGTCCATCACCGATCCAATATCGCTGCAGGACATCGACCTGCCCGCCCCCATCGCCGGCCCTCGGGATTTGCTGGTGGAAGTCAAAGCCATTTCCGTCAACCCCGTCGACACCAAGGTCCGCCAGAACGTACAACCCGAAGGCGGAGCCGCCAAGGTGCTGGGCTGGGACGTGGCCGGTGTGGTCACGGCCGTGGGCAGCGAAGTCACCTTGTTCAAGGCAGGTGACAGGGTGTTTTACGCAGGCTCGATCGCCCGGGCAGGCGGCAACAGCGAATTGCATGTGGTGGATGAGCGCATCGTGGGCCACATGCCAAAGACCCTCGGTTTCGCCGAAGCGGCCGCGCTGCCGTTGACCGCCATCACCGCTTGGGAATTGCTCTTCGATCGCCTGCAAGTCAAGCAAGGCCATAGCAACCAGGACCAGAGCCTCCTGATCGTCGGCGCCGCCGGTGGCGTGGGTTCGATCCTGACGCAACTGGCCAGCCAGCTCACCGGCTTGAAAGTCATCGGCACCGCCTCCCGGCCGCAGACGCAGGAATGGGTGCGCGGCCTCGGTGCCGACCTGGTGATCGACCACAGTCAGCCACTGAGCGAGGCCCTCAAGAAAGCGGGACAGCCCCAAGTGACCCATGTGGCCAGCCTGACCCAGACCGACCAGCATCTGGATCAACTGGTCGAGGCCCTGGCGCCGCAAGGCAAACTGGCGCTGATCGATGATCCGCAGTCGCTGGACGTGACCAAGCTCAAGCGCAAGAGCCTGTCGTTACATTGGGAGTTCATGTACACCCGTTCCCTCTTCGAGACGGCTGACATGCTTGAACAGCACAAATTGCTCAATCGAGTGGCCGAACTGATCGACGCAGGCACGCTGAAGACAACGGTTGGCGAGCACTTCGGCACCATCAATGCCACCAACCTGCGCCGGGCTCACGCCTTGCTTGAAAGTGGAAAGGCCAAGGGCAAGATCGTGCTCGAAGGGTTCTGATCAACCTGGCTTGTCGACCGTGGCGAGGGATTTGCTCCCTCGTCACAAAAAAACTGCACCGTCAGTCCGACAATTGACCGTTGTCACAATTGCGCTTGCATTCCGGTCTACACTCGAGGCCTTTGCAACGCAGTCTTTTACGTGAGGAGGTCAGCAATGAAGATCCTGATAAAAGAAGTGGCAAAATCGCAATGGCAAGTGCGCCTTGACCAGCACGTCGTGACTTTTCGCACCGAGGCCGAAGCCCAGGCTTTCGCCACCACCCTGCAAGCGCGTATTCACGCACCGCATCATTTCCCCGAATATCAGCAGCGCGCGGCTGGATGAATCATTCCTGCCGACCCGCCTGAGCAAGCGCCCGGGCGTTTTGCAGACGGCGGGTCAGCATCGCGGCGCTCACCACCAATAACCCACACAGGCTGATGACGATTGCCATCGGCACCGCCGTGCCGTCATGCAATGCCGCCACCAGCGCGGCGGCCCCCGCGGCGACGGAAAACTGCAGGCAACCCAACATGGCCGAAGCACTCCCCGCCCGGGCGCCCTGCCCGTTCATGGCGCAGGCCGAGGCATTGGGAATGATGCAACCCAGGCTGGCGATGCAGATGAACAACGGAATCAACAACGGCCACAAGCGCTCCGGCTGCAAGGCGCTGACCGCCAACAGACCGAGCCCGGCAAGCCAATACACCCATACCGCACGAGCCAGCAGGAATGCCGGGCCGCGTTTGGACAGCAACCGGGCATTGACCTGCGCTACCAATATGAAGCCCGCCGCGTTCGTGCCGAACAGCCAGCCGAAATGCTCGGCGGGGACGCCGTAGAGCTTGATGAAGACGAACGGTGAACCCGCGATGTAGGCGAACATCCCGGCGATCGCGATGCCTCCCGTCAGGGCATGACCGAGGAAGACCGAGTCTGTCAGAAGACGCCCGTATTGGCGCAACGCGCCGGATAACGGTTGGCGGGGCACGTGGTCAGGCAGGCTTTCAGGCAACCACAAGGCAACCGCGGTCGCCGCCAGCGCGCTGAATAACGTCAGGCCCACGAATATCGACTGCCATCCGTACAGGTTCACCAGCAAGCCGCCCAGCATCGGTGCGAGGATTGGCGCCAGCCCCATCACCAACATCAATTGCGAGAACACCTTGGCCGAACCCACTGCGTCGCATTTGTCGCTGACCACCGCCCGGGAGATCACCATTCCGGCACAACCGCCCAGGGCCTGGACGAAGCGGGCGCCGATCAGCCATTCGAGGCTCGGCGCATAGGCGCAGGCCAGGGACGCCACGGTAAACAAGCCGACCCCCGTCAGCAGCGGGATGCGCCGTCCGAAGCGATCCGCCACCGGCCCGTAGGCCAATTGTCCGAGGGACAGCCCTAGAAAATAGGCCGCCAAGGTCAACTGGATATGTTTTTCGTCGGTGCCGAAGGCCGTGGCCATTGCCGGGAAGGCGGGCAAATAGAAATCGATCGCCAAGGGACCGAAAGCGCTCAAGGCGCCAAGAATCAGAATGGTACGAAGGTTCATCGGGCGTCCAGTTCAAGCGTCAGTCGGCAGCCCGACAGTCTAGCCGGGCTGCGCGCGCTTGAACATTCCGATAGGTCGCTAACGATTAAAAACTTCAGGCAGGACTGACCTCGTACCCCTCTTCCCTGATAGCCTCGATCAGGGTATCGGCCGGCACCGCACTTTCGACCTTGACGGTCTTGCTGCCGAGATCGATTTCTACCTCCGCTTTCGAATCTTTGGCGTGGAGCGCCTGGGTGATGGCTTTGACGCAATGTCCGCAAGACATCCCTTGAACCTTGAAAATCTGCATGAAATGACTCCTTGGGATTGGGTTGCCCACAGTCTCAAGCTTGCCATCATGGCAAGGTCAAGTTTTGCCAAAAACTGCCGGGCTGGCAATCGGCGCCGAGCTCGGCCAAGCTGCACTTATTGAAGATCTCACACCGGAGGTTCAGCCATGCGCTGGTCAGCGTTCAGCCTGTTTTGCATGCTCGGTCTTTCAGCAATGGCCCCCCAGGCATCGGCTGCCGGAGAAGATTACGGCGTGCTGATCATTTCCCGCGAGCGCCTGGAAGTGGCGACGTCCTGCGAAATCGGCATCTATATCCAGGACCAACTCACCGCCCGGCTGTTCCAGGAGGCCAGCACGTCTTTCAATCTGCCGCCGGGTCGGTTCTCCTTGCGACTCAAGTTGTTGCCAGGCCAGGCGCCGGGTTGTAATCCAGGCATGCTCGCCCCCGGGTCGCAGGAGATTACGCTCAAGGCCGGCGACATTCTGAAATACCGCATCGCCATGAATGAACAAGGCATGTATCTCAAGCAGGCCGGGCTCGGTTACTGATTTTCTGATTGCCCCTGTGGGAGCGAGCTTGCTCGCGATAGCAATAGATCAGGCGACAGATTTGTTGACGGGTACACCGCTATCGCGAGCAAGCTCGCTCCCACATGATTGTTTCTGATTTCTCGATGGCGCTTGACCTTGCCAACATGGCAAGGTTGATCCTGTGGACATCCACTACAGGGAGCGTGACCCATGTCCGAATCCACTACCTTCGATCTGCCGATCTCCGGCATGACCTGCGCCAGCTGTGCCGGGCGGGTCGAGCGAGCCTTGAGCAAAGTCGCCGGCGCCAGTGCCGTCAGTGTCAACCTGGCGACCGAGCAGGCGCGAATCCAGGCCCCGGCGGACAGCTTGCCGGCGCTGATGCGAGCCGTCGAACAGGCCGGCTACAGCGTCCCTGTCCACACCCTGGAATTGAGCATCGAAGGCATGACGTGCGCGTCCTGCGTCGGGCGCATCGAACGAGCGTTGGGTAAAGTCGTCGGAGTGAACCGGGTCAGCGTCAACCTCGCCAACGAGCGGGCGCACCTCGAACTGCTCGGCCAGGTTGATCCGCAAACGCTCATCGATGCGGTCAAGCGCGCCGGTTACGACGCCAGCGTGTGGCAGGCCGAGACGCCTCAAAAAAACCAAACCGATCACCTGCGCCGCGAACGCCTGGCCTTGCTGATGGCGATCCTGCTGTCCGTCCCGTTGGTGTTGCCGATGCTGTTACAGCCGTTCGGCGTCCACTGGATGCTGCCGGCCTGGGTGCAATTCGCGCTGGCGACGCCAGTGCAATTCATTTTCGGAGCGCGTTTTTACATCGCAGCTTTCAAAGCGGTACGCGCCGGAGCCGGGAACATGGACCTGCTGGTCGCCCTGGGGACCAGCGCAGGTTACGGCCTGAGTCTCTACGAATGGGCGATTGCCCAGCCCGGCAGCATGCCGCATTTGTATTTCGAAGCCTCAGCCGTAGTGATCGCCCTGGTATTGCTCGGCAAATATTTGGAAAGCCGCGCCAAACGACAAACCGCCAGCGCCATTCGCGCCCTCGAAGCCTTGCGGCCGGAGCGGGCAATCCAAGTGATTGAAGGCGAAGAACGGGACGTGGCCATCAGCGCCCTGCGCTTGGATGACCTGGTGTTGGTCAAGCCCGGCGAACGTTTCCCGGTGGACGGTGAGGTGATCGAAGGCCAGAGCCATGCCGACGAGGCGCTGATCAGCGGCGAAAGCCTGCCCGTGCCCAAGCAGCCCGGCGATAAAATCACCGGCGGCGCGATCAACGGTGAGGGCCGCTTGCTGGTGCGCACCCAGGCCCTGGGCGCCGAGACGGTCCTGGCGCGCATCATCCGGCTCGTGGAAGACGCCCAGGCAGCCAAGGCACCTATCCAGAAACTGGTGGATAAAATCAGCCAAGTGTTCGTGCCGGTCGTATTGATCCTGGCCCTCGCCACGTTGATCGGCTGGTGGCTGTACGGGGCACCGCTGGAAACCGCGCTGATCAATGCCGTCGCCGTGCTGGTGATTGCCTGCCCATGCGCCCTGGGCCTGGCGACACCGACGGCGATCATGGCCGGTACCGGCGTGGCCGCCCGCCATGGAATTCTGATCAAGGATGCCGAGGCGCTGGAACGCGCTCATGAAGTCAGCACGGTGGTCTTTGACAAGACCGGGACCCTGACGTCCGGCACGCCGCGCATCGCTCACCTGGCCGCCCTTGATGGAAACGAAGACACCCTGCTGAGCCTGGCCGGCGCCTTGCAACGCGGCAGCGAGCATCCCTTGGCCAAAGCGGTGCTGGACGCCTGCAGCGAGCGTGGCTTGACCGTACCGGACATCAGCGAAAGCCAGTCTCTCACCGGGCGCGGCATTGCCGGCAGCCTCGACGGACGTCGCCTGGCCTTGGGCAATCAACGCCTGCTGGAGGAGCTGGGCCTGACTTCCGGTTCGCTGGGGGAATCGGCCCAAGCCTGGGAAGCCGAAGGTCGAACCCTTTCCTGGCTGATCGAACAAGGTGCCGCCCCACGGGTCCTGGGCCTGTTCGCCTTCGGCGATACCCTGAAGCCCGGCGCCAGCGCCGCCGTGCAAGCGTTGAATCAACGCGATATCACAAGCCACTTGCTCACCGGGGACAACCGCGGCAGTGCCCAGGTGGTCGCGCAAGCGCTGGGGATCGCCAATGTCCACGCGCAAGTGTTGCCGGCTGATAAGGCCGCCATTGTTCAAGCATTGAAAAAGAACGCGGTGGTGGCCATGGTCGGCGACGGCATCAATGACGCCCCCGCGCTGGCCGCCGCCGACATCGGCATTGCCATGGGCGGCGGCACGGACGTGGCGATGCACGCCGCCGGCATCACCCTGATGCGCGGTGATCCGCGCCTGGTTCCAGCGGCATTGGACATCAGCCGCAAGACCTACGCCAAGATCCGCCAGAATCTGTTCTGGGCCTTCGTCTACAACCTGATCGGCATCCCGCTGGCAGCCTTCGGCTGGCTCAATCCGGTACTGGCCGGCGCAGCGATGGCGCTGTCCAGCGTCAGCGTGGTGAGCAATGCATTATTGTTGAAGTTCTGGACACCCAAGCACTTGGAGGACAAGCGATGAACATCGGCCAAGCGGCCCGCCAGAGCGGCCTTAGCGCGAAGATGATCCGGTATTACGAATCCATCGGTCTGCTCAGGGCAGCCCATCGCACCGACAGCGGCTACCGGATCTACGGCACGGACGATCTGCACACGCTGGCCTTCATCAAGCGCTCCCGCGACCTGGGGTTTTCACTGGAAGAGGTCAGTAAATTGCTGACGCTCTGGCAGGACCGCGAACGCGCCAGCGCCGACGTCAAGGCGCTCGCTCGGCAACATATCGACGAGCTGAATCAGAAAATCCGCGAGCTGGCGGAACTGCGCGATACCCTCCAGGACCTGGTGGAACATTGCCAGGGCGATCATCGTCCCGACTGCCCGATTCTCAAGGAGTTGGCGTCGGGAAGCTGCTAGCACTCATGCCCTGTGGGAACGAGCCTGCTCGCGAAGACGGCGGCCCATTCGACACAGATACAAGCTGGCCCACCGCTATCGCGAGCAAGCTCGCTCCCACAGGGTTGAGCTTCCCCACAGGCTGAATCCAGCCATGAAAAACCCGGCCTAGGCCGGGTTTCTGGGTCGAACCGATCATTGCATCCAAGGCGGAGGCGGCTCCTCGGTCTTGCCTGGCGGCGCATCGTCGGCGGCGCGTACAGCTTGGCGTCGTTCTTCGTCCAGCCGCGCAGCCTCGATCTCGCGCATGATCCCGCCAACATCCGCCAGCTCTTCCGGCTCGTCGAACTCACCGGTCAAAAGACTGCCTGGGTGCAAGGTGCCGGCTTCATACAACGCCCACATCTCCTTGGCGTAACGGGTGCGTTTCAGCTCCGGCGCAAACCGACCGAAGTAGGACGCCATGTTGCCAACATCCCGCTCCAGCATGCTGAAGGCGTGGTTGTTACCGGCAGCGTCCACCGCTTGCGGCAAATCGATGATGACCGGGCCCGTCGGTGTGAGCAGGACATTGAACTCCGACAGGTCGCCATGCACCAGACCGGTACACAGCATCAAGACGATCTGTGAAATCAGATAGGCGTGGTACTCACGAGCCTGATCCGGCTCAAGAACCACATCGTTCAGGCGCGGCGCGGCATCGCCGTATTCGTCGGCCACCAGTTCCATCAGCAGCACGCCTTCCAGGAAGTCGTACGGCTTGGGCACTCGAACACCAGCGCCAGCCAGCCGAAACAGCGCAGCGACTTCAGCGTTCTGCCAGGCGTCTTCGGTTTCCTTGCGCCCGAACTTCGAGCCTTTCGCCATCGCGCGGGCCTGGCGGCTGTTCCGGACCTTGCGGCCTTCCTGGTATTCGGCCGCCTGGCGAAAACTTCGCTTGTTCGCCTCCTTGTAGACCTTGGCGCAACGCAGCTCGTTGCCGCAGCGCACCACATAAACAGCTGCTTCTTTACCACTCATGAGTGGGCGCAGCACCTCGTCGACCAGACCGTCTTCGATCAGGGGTTCAATGCGTTTTGGAGTCTTCATCAGCTTTTATTCTGGGTCCTTTATTACCAAACACGCGAATGACAGGTCGTTATACGGCAATCCACCCTTCACGGGGAGGGGGTCCGACCTATGAACCCTGAATGCACACAATGTGCCGGATCAGCTCAGTGGAGCCAAATCATAACCGAGACTGGATGTGACGCTGCTCGTAGAACCGGCGGGCCTCGGCGAAGCGAGCAGGCCCCCGGTCAGGGCTTGAACAACTCGCCCGGGGTGAAACCGAACAGGCCCTTGAATGCCGCGATAAAGGCGGACGTCGAATCATAGCCACAGGACAACGCCGCGCTGGTCACACTGTCGCCCTTTTCCAGTGACCCCAGGGAAGACAGCAGCCGCATACGCTGGCGCCAGGCGCGAAAACTCAGGCCGGTTTCCCGCTGGAACAGACGCATCACGGTTTTCTCCGAAGTGCCCAAGCGGGCAGCCCAGGCGTGTAGCGTCACGTTGTCTTCGGGCTGTGCGATCAACTCGTTGCACAGCGCGAGCAAGCGTGCGTGTCGGGGCAGCGGAAGGGAAAAACCCACCTCCGGCAACGCTGCCAGTTGATCCAGCAGTACCTGGACCAGGCGCGCCTCCTCGGAATCACCCTGTGGATAGGTGGCGGGAAATTGGCAGAAGACCTTGATCAACTCTCGCGCCAGCGGGGTCACTTCCAGCACCCGACAACGCGCCTCGGCCCACTGGCAAGCCTGGCGATGCACGTAAAGACTGCGCATTTCCGCGCGGGTAGACGTCACGACCTGATGCTCAAGATCGGCAGGAATCCAGATGCCCCGTTGCGGCGGCGCAAAGAAACTGCCCTCGGCGGTGTGGACGCCCAGCACACCGCTGATGGCATAGGAGAATTGCACCCAATCGTGGCGATGAGCCTGGGTCCACGAACCCGCGTTCAGGCTTTCGACCCGGGCATAGAGTGGCCGGGGCAATTCCGTCAGGTCGGGAATGCGTCGCTCGAGTTGCAGGTGTCCGTTAGTCGGCATTGATTGGCCTTATATCGCAAGACGACTGTGTTGAGCGACGTTAGGCTAAGTCAACTTTTCTTACAACTTGCGGTGCCCTATGCAGATTTTCAGACACCTCAAACGCATGGTGACCGACTGGTTCCTGTGCGGCATGTTGCTCGCCACGCTGTTGGCGTATTTCTTCCCCCGCTTCGGCGCCACGGGTGGCGCAATGCATGCGGAATGGGTCGTGAACATCGGCATCTTCGTGGTGTTTTTCCTCCATGGCGTCAACCTGTCCGGCGAACAGATCCGCCACGGCTTGAGGAACACGCGGCTGCACCTGACGGTGCAAGGTTTTACCTTTGGGGTGTTTCCGTTGATTTGGCTGATCAGCGAAGGGTTGCTGGGCAGCCACGTACCGTCGTTGTTGATGCTGGGTTTTTTTTACCTGTGCGCCCTGCCTTCGACCATTTCTTCATCGGTAGCCCTGACCGGCAGCGCGGGCGGCAACGTGCCGGCAGCGATTCTCAACGCCAGCTTGTCCAGTGTGCTGGGGATTTTCCTGACACCGCTGCTGGTCAGTTTCGTGGTGGGCAGCGGCGCCGGCGGCATCGACCTGGGCTCGACACTGCTCGACCTGTGCCTGATGTTGCTGCTGCCACTGGTGCTCGGGCAGTTTCTGCGGCGCTGGCTGGCCGGCTTTTTCGCCCGGTACAAGCGCTACACCAACGTCATCGACAAACTGGTCATCCTGCTGCTGGTCTATGCGGCGTTCTGCAACTCCATGGTCTCGGGGATATGGCAGCAACAAGGCAATGGCGTATTGTTCAGCGCCGTGCTCGGCAGCGCGGTGTTACTGGCGATCATTCTCTGGATGACCACCCGCACCGCTCGTGCGTTGCGGTTCAGCAACGCCGATGAAATTGCCGCGGTGTTCTGCGCAAGCAAGAAATCCCTGGCTGCGGGGGTGCCGATGGCGGCGTTGATTTTCGGCAACAATCCCGGGCTCGGGCTGATCCTGCTGCCGATCATGATCTACCACCCACTGCAACTGATCGTCTGTTCGATCCTTGCCGAACGCTACGTCAGCCGCCAGCGCGCCCAGGTTGCTCGACAAAACGAGGCAATCGTCAGCGCTCGATAATGACGGTGACGCCCTGGCCGGCGGCGGCGCAGATGGATACCAGCCCCCGGCCTTTCCCCGCCGCATCCAGCAATTTGGCCAGGTTGGCGACAATGCGCCCGCCGGTGGCGGCAAATGGATGCCCGGCGGCCAGCGAACTGCCCTTCACATTCAACCGGCTGCAGTCGATGGCGCCCAGCGGCGCATCAAGGCCCAGGCGAGTCTTGCAGTAGTCGGGGTCCTCCCACGCCTTCAACGTGCACAACACTTGGGCGGCGAACGCTTCGTGGATCTCGTAATAATCGAAGTCCTGCAATGTCAGGCCGTTGCGCGCCAACAACCGCGGCACGGCGTAGACCGGCGCCATCAGCAAACCTTCGGCACCGTTGACGAAATCCACCGCTGCGGTTTCACCGTCACGCAGGTAAGCCAGGATCGGCAGCCCGCGAGCCTTGGCCCATTCTTCACTGCCTAACAGCACCAGCGACGCGCCATCGGTCAGCGGCGTGGAGTTGCCTGCGGTCATCGTCCCCTTGGCGCTTTTCTCGAAGGCTGGCTTTAGGGAGGCGAGCTTTTCCAGGGTCAGGTCCGGACGCAGATTGTTATCGCGGGTCAGGCCGAGAAACGGCGTCATCAAATCGTTATGCCAGCCCTCGGCGTAGGAAGCGGCCATTTTCTGATGACTTTCCAAGGCCAATTGATCCTGTTCTTCCCTGGGAATCTGCCAGGTCTGCGCCATCAATTCACAGTGTTGGCCCATGTTCAGGCCCGTGCGCGGTTCGTTGATGCGCGGCAGATCGGGGATCAGGTGCCGAGGGCGCAATTGCAGGAACGTCTTGATCTTGTCGCCGGTGGTCCTGGCCCGATTGGCTTGCAGCAGGATCTTGCGCAGCCCTTCGTTGACCGCGATAGGCGCGTCGGAGGTGGTGTCGACGCCGCCGGCGATGGCGCTGTCGATTTGCCCCAGGGCGATTTTATTGGCCACCAGCAGCACGGTTTCCAGACCCGTGCCGCAGGCCTGTTGTACGTCATACGCCGGCGTGCTTGGCGACAAGCGCGAGCCCAGCACGCATTCACGCGTCAGGTTCATGTCCCGGGAAAACTTGAGCACCGCACCAGCGGCCATTTCGCCGATGTGTGCACCGTGCAGGTTGTAGCGCTCGATCAATCCTTCAAGCGCGGCCGTCAGCATCGCCTGGTTGCTGGCGGTGGCATAAGGCCCGTTGGAGCGGGCGAAAGGAATGCGGTTACCACCGATGATCGCAACGCGGCGTAGCTGTGCCATGAAGAACTCCCCTGTATGCGCGAAAGATGCGAAATAAGCCTGCCGTAACGTACCCCAGCCACAAGCTTAGGCTTTATCCCGGCGATCGAACGACTGATTGCCAAACATGGTCCACACTTGGAACCTCATCAGCCGGAGTGTGTTCCATGTCAGACCGTTACATAGACTTTGCCAATTCGCCCATTGGCCTGCGTCTGGTTGGCGCTCTGGGCTTGCCATCGCCGGTGCGCCTGGAGCGCTGGCAAGCCGGGCGGTTGCGGCCAATCGAGGGTGCCCTGCTTCTGGGCGGTGGACCGCTGACCGAACAGGTCGGCACGTTTGCCAAGCGCCTGACCGATGCGATCTTCATCTACGGCGGCGAACCGACGCTGGCGACCGAATGGATTCCCGGCCATGGCCCGAAAATCAAGGCAGTGGTGTACGACGCCAGCCATCTGGTGCAGGTTGATCAACTCAAGCAGTTGCGCGAATTTTTCCAGCCACTGATGAAAAACCTCGACCACAGCGCCCATGTCGTCATTCTCGGCCGTGCCCCGGAAAGCTTCGATGATCCCTTCGCCGCCAGTGCCCAACGCGCCCTGGAAGGCTTCAGCCGTTCCCTGGCCAAGGAACTTCGCCACGGTGGCACGCTGCAGTTGCTGTACGTCGGTGAGGGCGCCGAAACGCAGCTGGAGGGGGCACTGCGGTTTTTCCTGTCGCCCAAGAGCGCCTACGTTTCCGGACAGGTGATTCGCCTCAAGGCCTGTGAGACCCAGGTCCAGGATTGGACGCGACCGCTCACCGGGCTCAAGGCACTGGTGACCGGCGCCGCACGCGGCATCGGCGCTTCGATTGCCGAAACCCTCGCCCGGGACGGCGCCGACGTGATCCTGCTGGACGTTCCACAGGCCAAGGCCGACCTGGACGCGCTGGCCGCACGCTTGAGCGGGCGCAGCGTGACGCTGGATATCTGTGCCGAAGACGCCGCTGCGCAATTGATCGAACACCTGCCCGAGGGTGTCGATATCGTGGTGCATAACGCGGGCATCACCCGGGACAAGACCTTGGCCAACATGACTCCGGAATTCTGGGACGCCGTGCTGGCGGTCAACCTCAACGCACCACAAGTGCTGACCAAGGCGCTGCTCGACAGCGGCACCCTGCGGGACAATGGCCGCGTTATCTTGCTGGCCTCCATCAGCGGCATCGCCGGCAATCGCGGGCAGACCAACTATGCCGCGAGCAAGGCCGGGCTGATCGGCCTCGCGCAGGCCTGGGCACCGGCCTTGCAGCCCCGGGGAATCAGCATCAATGCCGTGGCGCCAGGTTTCATTGAAACGCGCATGACCGCCGACATCCCCTTCGCCCTGCGCGAAGCCGGGCGGCGCATGAGTTCGCTGGGCCAGGGCGGCTTGCCCCAGGACGTCGCCGAAGCCGTGGCCTGGCTTGCGCAACCGGGTACGGGCGCCGTGACCGGGCAGGCGCTGCGGGTCTGCGGGCAAAGCCTGTTGGGGGCGTGAGCATGACGATCCAATGGCATGAGATAAACACTGCGCCGTCGATGTCCGGGCTGTACGCCAAGGCCGCGACACGCCGCAAGATAACCGGCGCGACCTTGCCCGACATCGGGCTGCGCCAGATGATCCAGGTCGACCCGCAACGCCTCGCGGCGTATCGCAAGGTCTGTGGCTTCGCCGAAAGCGGGTTGCTGCCACCGACCTATCCCCATGTCCTGGCGTTCGCCCTGCAAATGCAGTTGCTGACCGCCCGGGAGTTCCCGTTCCCCTTGCTGGGACTGGTTCACCTGAGCAACCGCATCCGTGTGCTGCGGCCCATGGGCGGAGTCAGCCAAGTGCAAGCCAGCGTCAACGTCGAGAACCTGCAACCTCACGCCAAGGGTGCGGTGTTCGATCTGGTGACCCGTATCGAGGATCAGTTGGGACCGCTGTGGGAAGCCGAGAGCCAGATGCTGTGCAAGGGTGTCCAGCTCGATGGTGCGCTCGTCGAGGAGCCGCCGTCGTCGCCCCTCGATCTGACCGAAGTGGCGCGTTGGACAGCGCCCGCGGACATTGGCCGGCAATACGCCAAGGTTTCCGGCGACTACAACCCGATCCACCTGAGCGGCGCCAGCGCCCGATTGTTCGGTTTTCCCACCGCCATCGCCCATGGGCTGTGGAACAAGGCCCGGGCCCTGGCGGCGCTGGATGACCATTTGCCCGAGGCCAACATCGAAATCAACGTAACCTTCAAGAAACCGGTACGCCTGCCCAGCGAGGTGACGTTGCTGGCAAGTGCGGCGGGGTCCAGTGGGCATTTTCGACTGGATGGGGCTGGAGCGCTGGAGCATATGCAGGGAAGTTGGCAGCCGGTTGCCTGAGAGAGTTGCACCCATCCTGTGGGAGCGAGCTTGCTCGCGATGGCGGCGGCACATTCAACACATGTGCAAACCGATCCTTCGCCATCGCGAGCTCGCTCCCACACGGCTCCTTCGTTCAGCGGGGAGGATAATTGGACAGGATCCGCCCCACCGTCTCACGCACCTTCGTGCTGCGTTCCGCCGGGTTGGGCGAATCGCTGAGCAGTTGCTCGTCGCTGCCACGCCACACCAGCTTGCCGTCCTTGCCATCGAGCAGGTCGATCTGCACCGTGGCGACCTTGTAGCTGACGTTGCGGGTCTCGTTGTACATCGGCCCGCCCCAATAGCCATTCCACGGGCCACCCCAACCGCCGCCATAGTTTGTCGTCACTTGCTGCTGGCGGTCTTCGACGATCAGATAGGCCTGGACCTGCATGTCACCCCGAGCCCCCGCCTGCGCCGGTCGCAAGCCACGCTGGTCAAGCTGATCGGCGACCGCCTGGCGGATCCGCTGCTCGGTCAGGTCGCTCTTGATACGCGGGTCATCGGGGCGATATTGCAGGGCCGGTTCTTTCCAGCTCCAACTGCGGTAGGCCGCGAAATCCCGACTGGTGTCGAAGTCATGGTTGACCTGGTTATTGGCGCAAGCGCCGAGCAGCAGGACAAGGGCAAACGGAACAAGACGGCGGAACATGGTTTTTCTCCGTTGCGTGATCAACTGGGAGGATAAGCCGACATGGCCTTTTCCACTGCCTCACGAATGGCATCGGTGCGCTCGCTCTGATGGCCCCGCTGACTGGTCTCGGCACTGGCGCTCCACACCGGCTGGCCGTTGCGGGCGTCGAACAGATCCACTCGAACCACCACCACTTGCTCCTGGTAAGTCCGTACCACCGGAACGCTGTTGTACATCCCGTAACCCGGTCCGTAGCGGTTGTAGCCGCCGTAGTATCCCGAGTCGTAATCGTCCCGGACCTGGCGGATGCGAGTCTCCAGGCGCAGTTCGGCAGTGACGAAGAGGTCCGCGGCGCGGTTGTCATGCAGTGGACGCAACCCACGCTGGTCCAAGGCCTCGCTCACCGCTTCGGCGACCTGGGCCGAATCCGCCCAGGCGGTGCCCGGTGGCAGCCGGCCGTTGAGCCAGGCCCAACTGCGATAGCGTCCATAGTCACGGGGCGGCGCCGGGTAGGCGCTGCGATCGAACACCGTGGCGGCTTCGGGCGGTGCCGGCGGCAACGGATTGGACGTGGCGACGTACGGGTTGCTGCCCTGGCAGGCTGCGAGCCCGAGGCATAACGCCAATAATCCTGAACGACCTTTCATTTCGCTCTCCGATGGCTCTTCAGGTCAGAGCGGCCGACACACCCAGTGTAGATAACGTCCCAAACCGGCAAAGGCCGGATGGCGACGGTGGGCCAGTTCCATTTCCAACAGCTGCGCAAGTTCTACGCGGCCTTGGAATTCCACTGGCATGTAGTCGTGAAAAACCCGCACGCCACTCTGGCTTTCGACCTGCCACAGGTCTTCAAGTTGCGCCGCCAATTCCCGCGGATCAAGGGGTTGTTGCGGCGTCAGGCTTTGTTTCTCGCCGGCCATGTCATTTTTGCGCAGCTTGCGGAAATGCCCTTTGAGCAGGTTGCGATAGACCAGCGCGTCGCGGTTGTAGAACGCCAGCGACAACCAGCCGCCAGGCTTCGTGAGCTGATGCAGCACCGGCAGGATCGCGTGGGGCTCGGCCAGCCATTCGAGCACCGCGTGGCACAGCACCAGGTCGTAAGGTTCGGTGAGCTGGCCAAGCAGATCCTGCCAAGGCGCCTGGATGAACGTTGCGTGCCGGCCGGCCTCGGCGAAGCGTTGACGGGCGCCTTCGAGCATGGGTTCGGCCGGCTCGGCCAAGGTGACCTGATGACCGCGCTCGGCCAGCCACAGCGACATATGGCCCAGGCCCGCACCGATGTCCAGTACGCGCAGCGGCCGCTCCGGCAGGCTTTCCAGCAAATCGGCCTGGAGCACGGCCAGGCGGATCGCCCCCTTGGCCCCGCCATAGATCTTTTCCGCGAAGCGCGTGGCGAGCTGATCGAAATGGCGGTCACTCATGGGCGAACCGCCGTTCACTGTCGGCTAATTTGCTGCGCACCACGGCGTCCATGTCCAGGCCCAACTCACTGCACAGCAGCAACAGGTACAACACGATGTCACCCACCTCTTGACCCGCGTGGGCCAGCTTATCCGCCGACAACTGCCGCGATTGGTCCTCGGTCAACCATTGGAAAATCTCGACCAGCTCGGCCATCTCCACGCTGGCGGCCATGGCGAGATTCTTCGGGCTGTGGAATTGCCGCCAGTCGTTACGGTCACGAATGGCATGCAGGCGTTCGGTCAGTTCAACAAGGTTCATCGGGCTCTCCTGAATGCGCATAGCTTCGGGGGGAAGACGGGGGAAGGCAAGCGTCTCGGTACGAAGCGGCGAATTGCCTCATAATCGAACGATCGCAGCCGTCGCAGCTCCTACAATCAGGAGCCAACGGCTCGATTTCGATTCCTCTTCATCAGGATGCACACATGCAGGCAGAAAGCTTTTTCGAATGGCTCGGCCAGGCGCTCGGTTCGGTGATCCGTTTCATCGTCGACCTGCTCAGCGGCCTGTTCAACACCTTGGCCAATGCGGGCGGCAATTTTGTCGACGGATTGTCCCGCACCCTGGGCATGGACACCTCGATCATCAGCATCGTCGCGCTGATCCTCGGGCTGATGCTGTTGTACTCGGCGATCCGCGCCTTCATGCGGGCGTCGATCGTCATGGGCATTATCTGGCTGGTGCTCGGGTTGTGGTTGTTGAGTTGGATCATTCACTAAAGTCTCCTTCGTCCCCTTTCCTGACACCCTGTGGCGAGGGAGCTTGCTCCCGCTGGGCCGGGCTGGCGCTCCAGCGCGCAGCGGCCCTGCTTTTGGGGGGGACTGCTGCGCAGTCCAGCGGGAGCAAGCTCCCTCGCCACAATGAATCCAAGTTCCGCAGGGAACGACCAAACAATAACCCGCTACAATCGCGCTCCATCAAGGAGCCCGCATGTCCAACCTGATCGCCGACTGGCGCGACCGCTTCACCCATCGCCGGGTCTGGGCGGTCGCCGCACCGATGATTCTCTCCAACATTTCCGTGCCGTTGGTGGCGTTGGTCGACAGCACCGTCATCGGCCACTTGCCTCACGCCCATCAACTGGGCGCGGTGGCGGTCGGAGCAAGTCTGTATACGGTCCTGGCGTGGGCCATGGGCTTCTTGCGCATGGGCTCCACCGGGTTCGCCGCCCAGGCCGCCGGTCGGGGTGACGGCGCGGCATTGCGACAGGTCTTGCTGCAAGGATTGCTGCTGGCGATGGGGCTGGCGGTGACGCTCGGGGCTGTCGGGGTGCCCTTGAGCGATGTGGCGCTGCATTTCATGCAGCCGTCGGTAGAACTCAATCAACTGACCCGGGACTTCTTCCACACCCGCCTCTTCGGTTTGCCCGCGGCCCTGGCCAGTTACGCACTGGTCGGATGGTTCCTCGGCGCCCAGAACGCCCGGGCGCCGCTTGCGATCCTGTTGGTGACCAACCTGGTGAACATCGCCCTCAACCTCTGGTTCGTGATTGGCCTGGACTGGGGCGTGGTCGGTTCGGCCCGGGCGTCGGTAATCGCCGAGTGGACCGGTGCGCTAGTCGGCCTGGCCCTGGCGCGCAACACACTGCGCGCCTGGCCGGGGCAAATAGCCTGGGCAGCCTTGGGCTTATGGAAAAGCTGGCAGCCGCTGCTGGCGGTTAACCGGGACATCTTCATTCGCAGCCTGGTGCTGCAATCGGTGTTTTTCCTGATCACGGTGCAGGGCGCGCGCCTGGGGGATGCAACCGTGGCGGCCAACGCCTTGTTGCTGAACGGCCTGCTGCTGACCGCCCATGCACTGGACGGCCTGGCCCATGCTGTCGAAGCGCTGTGCGGCCACGCTATCGGCGCCCGCGATCGTCTGGCCTTGCGCCGTTCGCTGGTGGTCGCTTGCGGTTGGTCCTTGATCGCCAGTGTGGGGTTTGCCCTGCTGTTCCTGCTCGCAGGCCACCTGTTCATCGACCTGCAAACCGACATCGCCGACGTGCGCGACACCGCCTACCGTTACCTGCCTTACCTTGCGGCCCTGCCGCTGATTGCGGTCTGGAGCTATTTGCTCGACGGCCTGTTCATCGGCGCCACCCGCGCTCGGGAAATGCGCAACGGCATGCTCCTGACGTTGTTGCTCACGCTGCCGTTCGCCTGGGTTTTGCAAGGCTTGGGCAATCACGGCTTGTGGATCACCTTCCTGCTGTTCATGTCATTGCGCAGCCTGACCCTGGGTACCGTCGCCTGGCGTTTGCAACGCAGTGACGGCTGGTTCGAACCCCGCAGCACATGATGTTCAGCGATGCTTGCCCTGCCATAGCCGTCGCAGATGATCGAGACGTTCGCGCTGCGACTCACCTGGCAAGCTCGACACTGGCCGGGCGTCAGGGTATTGCAAGCGCAGCCACAGCCAGCCGTCGAGTACAGCCTGTTCGCTGAAGCCAAGGGCCAAGCCCTGCTGCAAATACCCCCAGAGCAACCAATAGTCGCGCCCCGTGGAGCGCGACCATCGCCAGACGTGGCGCTCCAGCAGGCACGCCTGCAACTTGCCCTGCTGCCTGTCGCTGAGACCCTGTTCATTTTCCAATGCCGGCACCGGCAGCCCGGGGTTGGAGAGTTGTTGCCAGCCCTGACACCCCGTCGACCGATCAGCCCAGGTACCGCCGAACCAGCGCAACTGGTTGATCGGCCCCAGCCAGCGACTGAGTTCCCGAGGATCGCAACCATCGAAGAAATAACTGGCGGTATGGGGGTTGTAGTAACTCAGCAAGGCTTTGTGGTGCAGGCCCAGCGTCACCGTCAACATCCTTCGAAGGTGTACCAGGAGATGCTCGGCGGGCGTGGCGGTGAACAACAGCAAACCCGGCCAGGACCGCGCATCCAGATGACACAGGCTGGCCAGCGCAGGCGACTGCCGCAGATCCACCAGCAGCGGACCGTGTGCCCGCAGTCCATGGAATTCGGTATCTTCGAACAGGGCTAAGCGCCGGGCTTCGGCAAATTGCGCCTGCAGACGCGGCGCGGCGTCGGGGGCGTCCGACACGTCGAGCAGTAACCATTGAGGCGCGGGGCCAGGCATGACGGCGGCATTCATGGCGCCGCGTCCGTGACCATGCGGCAGGTGCATATCGACTGGGTACAGTGACTGAAGCGCCCCCCTCCGGGCAGCAGGCAGAGCAGGACCAGCGGCTCACCCTTCTGGATCGCGGAGAGCAACGGCGAATCGACGCCGGGCGGCAAGCGCATGTCCTCCAGCGTTTCGCTCGGAAGCGGGTCGCAGGCAATCTCCGCGCTGGCGGGGGAACCGAGGAAAGCACTGATCAGAGGACGATCCGGATCACCCTCGATGAAGCTCACCAACACCTCGGTGCCCTCGCGGATGCCCTCCACCGCACACCCTGCCAGCTCCGGCGCCAAGGGCAACCAGCAATGGCTGGGGCTGGCACCTTCTCCCTGATAAACCCAGTCGAACTGCACCGCCAGCCGCCCGGCCACCTGTTCTGCCGGAGCCTCGACTTCCACCACCCATCCACGTTGCCGACTCACCATGACAGGTTTTTCGGGAACCCTGCCCGCCACGAACGGCAACCCCCACGGGACGCCCCGAAACTGATTGGTGTACGCCCCACCCTGTCCACGATGTTCAACCTCGGTCAATAACCAACGCTGATTCCACTCTTTATAGGGATGCGCCGTCAACGACAGGATCTGGCCGCCGTACAGATGTGTCAGATCGCTGCTCCCACGAGCGACGAGCCCTCTCGAAGCGTCGATGTCGACCCTGAACGCATGCACTGCCGAAGCCTGTATTCCACTACTGTAAACAGCCTTGCCAGCAGGAGAAGCGCTGCCCACGGTATCGGCGAACACCACGCCGTGTCCGTCTCGGCCCTGCTCGAAATGAAAATGAATGCCCGCTTGGGCGCACACCCGCTGGAGAAACTGCAGGTCGGATTCACGATATTGGGTACAGAAATCCTGCACGGGATAGTCGCGACTCAGGTCCAGGCAAACGTCGCGGCCGTTGATGCCGTGCTCCTTGAGCACCTGGCGGATGATCTGCGGTACCGAGCGTGCGCTGAACACGCGCTGGCTGAAGCGCAGTGCAAGGCATGCCAGCTTCGGCCCGATACGCACGCGGCAACCGATGCCATGTCGGTCTTGCACGAGCTCATGAAGCTGCCCGTGAATGCCTCGACCGGGGGCGCCAAAACTCAACCAGGCGCTTCGGTACAACAGACCCGCCAAATCCAGGGCCGGGTCGCCGGTCAGCACCTGCGCCTCAAAAACGAAGGGCTCGCTGATGGCTTCACTGCCCGTGAAGGCCACGACGACGAAGGGTTCAGGCAGACCGGCTATCTCCAGACGAAATGACAGCTCGCAGGCTGGATCGGACATCGGCGTTTCTCTACAGGAGGGGCGACCGGGCATTCTCGCTGAGAGCCTTGGTCGAGTAGAGAGCTCAAGGACAGATTAGGAAAGGGACTACATGAAATAAGGACCTCGCCCGGTCAAACGCAGCAAAGTACGTAGCCGAATGCGAGAAAAATCCTTCCACGCAAACAATATGGCGAGGGAGCACGCTCCCTCGCCATATTCATTAACGCAACCGCTGCGCGACCCTGTCAGGAAGACAGATAGGACGAACGCGTCAGCCCCAGGCGCAGCGCATCCAGGAATTGCGTGCGCTCGGCGGCGGTGATACGGGCACTGGCGCACTTGTCGCGGTAATGCGTCATCAGCTCCTCCGGCGACAGGTGCACGTAGCGCAGCATGTCTTCGATGGTGTCGTGGGTTTCGATACCGGCGTGATACACGCTACCGTCGGCGTTCTGGTAGATGTTCACCGAGTCGGTGTCGCCGAACAGGTTGTGCATGTCGCCGAGAATTTCCTGGTAGGCACCCACCAGGAAAATACCCAGCAGATAGTCTTCACCCGGATTGAGCGAGTGGACCGGCAAGCTGGTCTCGATGCTCTGTTCGTCGACGTACTGCTTGATCTTGCCGTCGGAGTCGCAGGTCAGGTCTTGCAGCACGGCACGGCGCAATGGCTCTTCGTCAAGGCGATGCAGCGGCAGGATCGGCAACACCTGGCCGATGGCCCAAGTATCCGGCAGGCTCTGGAACACCGAGAAGTTGCAGATGTACTTGTCGGCCAGCTTGTCATTGAGCTCGTCCAGCACCTGGCGGTGCGAGCGCTGACGGGCCTTCAGCGAGTTGTGCAGGCGGCGGCACACAGCGAAGTAGCACTGCTCGGCCAGGGCTTTTTCTGCCAGGGTCAGCTTGCCGTCGGCGTACTGGGCAGCCACATCGCTCATGTAGTGGGTGGCGCGCCAGTAGGTCTCGGTGACCATCTCGATGTCGGTCGGCCCTAACAGGTCCACCAGCCATTGCACGGTTTCCGGCAGGCTTTCCTTGTTTTCGATCACCGGCACGTCATCGTGATGTTTCTCGACGTCGGTCACCTGCACCACCAGCATGGCGTGGTGGGCGGTCAGCGAGCGGCCACTTTCGGAGAAGATGTGCGGATGCGGCAGGCTCTGGGCATCGCAGAACTCCTTGAGCATGCCCACCACGACACCGGCGTAATCGTCCATGTCGTAGTTGATCGAGCTGGCGTTGCGCGAGTGCGTACCGTCGTAGTCCACGCCCAGGCCACCGCCGACGTCGATGTGATCCACCGGCAGGCCAAGGTTGCGCAGCTCGCCGTAGTAACGGATCGCTTCCTTGAAGCCATGTTGGTAGTCCGCCAGGTTGGCGATCTGCGAACCCATGTGGAAATGCAGCAGGCGAATACCCTGGTCCAGGCCGGCGTCGCGGAAGCGCTCAACCACCGAAAGCAACTGCGCGGCCGACAAGCCGAACTTGGATTTTTCGCCACCGGTATCAGCCCACTTGCTCGACGCCAGGGACGACAGGCGCACCCGCAGGCCCACCTGTGGCTTGACCTTGAGCGAGGCAGCTTCTTCGATCACCAGGCCCACTTCGGATTCTTTTTCAATCACGATGAAGACATTGTGGCCGAGCTTCTGGCCCATCAGCGCGAGGCGGATGAACTCACGGTCCTTGTAGCCGTTGCAGACGATGGTCCCGCCCTTCGGCGCCAGGGCCAGCACCGCCAACAGCTCGGGCTTGGAGCCAGCCTCAAGGCCGATGGAGACGTTCTGGGTCGCGATGATGTTCTCGATCACCGCTTCCTGCTGGTTCACCTTGATCGGATAGAGCGCGGTGTACTGGCTCTGGTATTCCAGGCGCGCGATGTTGCTGTCGAACGCGCCGGTGAGCTGACGCACCCGGTCTTGCAGGATGTCGGGGAAGCGCACCAGCAAGGGCAGCGAAAGGCCGCTCTGGCGCAGCTGGTCGACTTGCTCGTACAAATCGATAGGCGAGCTGTCGGGGCCATTCGGACGGACTTCGACGCGACCGGCTTCATTGATCGCGAAATACCCGGCCCCCCAATGGCGAATCCCGTAAACACTGCGACT
This sequence comes from Pseudomonas alvandae, assembly GCF_019141525.1. GTDB lineage: Bacteria > Pseudomonadota > Gammaproteobacteria > Pseudomonadales > Pseudomonadaceae > Aquipseudomonas > Aquipseudomonas alvandae. The sequence continues at coordinate 992,990 of NZ_CP077080.1, read as the reverse complement.
GTCCGCAACTGTCCATTGGCTGCCATCGTCTTTGCGTGTGCGTCGTACGGACATCGAAGTCCCCTATAAAGAAGTCAAAATGCACCATCCGGTCGGAGGCTGGCGCAGTCTAGAGAATGGAAATGACGATTTGCCTGCAAGCAAGGTAGACCCTGCCCGCAGCGCTGAGTTTAAAACCCGTTCAGAACAGGCTCTGTGAAAACCATGCGGGCGACTGGCGAACCGGGGGTTCGGATCAAGCCGGGGTGGTTTTCACAGAGGCTGCTAGCCGCCGGATTTCTTTGCCTTGAAGCCGTGTTTGGTGAGTTCCGCCAACAGCAGCTCGACGTGATCGCCCTGGATCTCGATGACGCCGTCCTTCAACGCGCCTCCCGTGCCGCAACGTTTCTTCAACGTCGTCGCCAGTTCCTTGAGGGCGTCTTCGGCCAGCGGCACGCCAGTAATCGTAGTCACTGTCTTGCCACCGCGACCTTTGCTTTCGCGGCGCACGCGCGCGATACCGTCGCCGGCGGGAATGGCGGTCTGTTTGCAGATGCAGGCATCCACCGGCTGGCGGCAATCAGGGCAATGACGACCGGCGTCGGTAGAAAATACCAGGCCGCCCAGGGCGGCGAAGGATGCGGCTTTTTTGGCCACCGGCAATCCTCTTGGGAGGACAAAGACTGGTCGAGGGGCGAAAGTGCCTCGACCGCGAAGCCCCACTCAGGCAGGGGCAGCGCAACTGGGCCGAACGATGTCGGCCAAGCTTGAAAAGTCGCGCAGTGTAACGACAAAAAGGCGACTTGCTAAGGGCCAATCGGCGCCAATTTACAGCTTCTTTGCGACACCGCCCTCCCGGGCTCGCAAATAACGTCCGAGCGCCGCCAGGGAGTCCGGGCAATAAGGCTTGTGGCGGATTTCCTCCAGCACCTGTTCGACGGGCAAAAAACGCGCCTCCAGCACTTCTTCCGGCTGCAGGATCAACGGACCGTCCCACACGGCCGAAAACGCCGAGCACCACAAGCGACTGCCGGTGTCCTCGAAATAGAAATGGTCATGGGCAACCAGATCCACCCCGCTTACACCCAGTTCCTCCTCAAGCTCACGGGCTGCCGACTCGGCGTAGGTCTCGTGCGCCTGCACCATGCCACCGGCCGCGACGTCCCAATAGCCGGGATAGATGGCTTTGCTCAACGTCCTGCGATGAACGCACAAGTCACCGGCCGAATTGAACAGCATGATGTAGGTGCCGCGTCCGATCAGGCCGCGCTCGCGCAAGTCCGAACGCACCAGGCTGCCGAGCAGGTTGTCATGCTCATCGACCCAAGCGATCAGCTCGGCATCCGAGGCCGCTCGGTGAGCGACCTCCCGGGTGCTTTCGTCCATCGGTCAGCCCTGGTTCAGCAATTGCCGCAAGTCGATTACCGCTGCGTTGGCGCGGGAGATGTAATTGGCCATGACCAGCGAATGGTTTGCCAACACACCGAAACCGCTGCCGTTGAGGATCATCGGGCTCCAGACCGGTTCCTGGGAAGCCTCAAGCTCGCGAATGATCTGCCGCACACTGACCGTGGCGTTTTTCTTCGCCAATACATCGGCGAAATCCACTTCAATGGCGCGCAGCAAATGGGACAGCGCCCAAGCCTGGCCACGTGCTTCATAGAACACGTTATCGATTTGCAGCCATGGCGTCTCGACCACTTCTTCATCCACCTGCGGTACCTGGCCTGGAGCCGGGACCTCGGTTTTCAGCGAAGTGTTGAGCTTCACCCGGCCCACGCTGGCAGACAACCGCTGGGACAGCGAGCCCAGGCGAGTGCCGACATCGCCCAGCCAGTTGTTCAGGTTGTCGGCGCGGGCATAGAACAAAGCGCTCTTTTGGGCCGGATCGGAGAGACGCGCCTGATAACGGCTCAGGGAATTGATGCCTTCCTGGTATTCCGACTCACTGGAGGGCAGCACCCAACTGCGGTTGTCGAAGTTGAAGCGCGGCTCGGCCTTGGCAAGGTCGGCGTCCTCTGCGGACTGCGATTGGGAACGGGCGAAATCCTTGCGCAGGGCGCGACTCAAGTCGCGAACCTGGACCAGGACGCCGTATTCCCAACTCGGCATGTTGTCCATCCACAGGCCTGGGGGGAAACGGTCGTTGGAGATGTAGCCGCCCTGCTTGGTCAGCAAAGTTCCGGCCACGGTCTTGAGGGTTTCGACGGTGGTGTAGCCGACCACCATTTGTTTGCCATCCTTCTCGGCCGCTGCCTGGGCATTCTGCTGCACCGGAAACAGCGCAGGCTCCTGGCTCCAATACCAACCCACCGCAATGGTCACCAGCAAATAGAGACCGATGAGCGTGGCCAGTGCCCGGCTGAAAAACAGCCCGCCCAGGTAGCTGCGGGTGTCCGATTTCGGCTCGGCGGCGCGTTCAGGCGCGCTGCCCGCGCGGTTTTTCCAGTCCAGCATGGCGATGTCCCTTCAATCACTTGAGTTCACGGTTCGACCACAACCTTACATCAACGTGCCTTGGCCGGCATCCGTCGTTGGGCTTATCGGAGAATTACCACCAGGAAGCCAAGTGACTCCTAAGGGTTTCCCTTAACTCTGCCGGCCGAAAATTCAGGGCGGTCATCTCCACATACGCCTGCGTGCGGGCAGATCGGTTCTTTTTACACAGCGGAGCAGGCATGCAAATAGGATCCAAAAAACCGCTGCACCTGTTGATTTCAGGGCATTGAAGGACAGAGGCCAGCCGATTGAAAACCGCTCGGTCAGAAACTGAATGGCATCTCTTGGCAGTTTATTGACGTACGACACTCATGTAAGGGAAAAGAGGTGCTAGCATAGAGCCACCAGTCGATCTCAGCATGCCCCCTAACTAGTAGTCAGGATATGACCGAGTCAGAAGACCCCAGCCGTGAGCGCCTCAAGCACCACTTTGCCCAGCGGGTAATTCACCAGGCTCGCCAGATCCTCGAGATATGGCAGCGCCTGCAACGCAGCGAGTGGTCGAGTAACGACCTGTCCGAGCTCAGCGAAGCCAATTTGCGCCTGCTGCGCTTTGCCGAGCGTTTCGAACAGCCCGAGCATTGCCAGCTCGCCCAAGGCATCAGCCAGTCGCTGCAGGCGGTGGACGCCAATCGTGGGCGCCTCAGCAGCCATTTGATCACCGAGATCAATCGCTTGATGCAACGCCTGTCCCGCACCGGCCTGCGCCACGGCGACCAGCTCGAGCAGACCTTCTTGCCGCCGCTGCGCAAGCCGATCTACGTGATGCTGCAAGACCACGACCGCGCCGAACGGCTGGCCAAGCAACTGGAATTCTTCGGCCTCAGTGCCCAGGCGCTGGACAGTGTCGCGGCGTTCCGGGCCTCGATGATCGAGCGCCTGCCCGCGGCGATCGTCATGGATGTGGATTTCAGCGGCCCCGGCGCGGGCCTGACCTTAGCGGCCCAAGCCCAGGAAGGACTCGACCAGGCCATTCCATTGCTTTTCTTCAGCCTGCTCGAAACCGACACACCCACCCGCCTGGCAGCGGTGCGCGCCGGTGGCCAGGAATTTCTCACCGGCACGCTCGAAGCCTCGAGCCTGTTGGAAAAGATCGAAGTGCTGACCTGCGTCGCCCAGTACGAACCTTATAAAGTGCTGATCATCGATGACTCCCGCGCCCAGGCCTTGCACACCGAGCGCCTGCTCAACAGCGCAGGCATCGTCACCCGCACACTCATCGAGCCGATCCAGGCCATGGCCGAACTGGCGGATTTCCAGCCCGACCTGATCATTCTCGACATGTACATGCCCGCCTGCACCGGCACGGAACTGGCCAAGGTGATTCGCCACAACGACCGCTATGTCAGCGTGCCGATCATCTACCTGTCCGCCGAAGACGATCTGGACAAGCAGCTCGACGCCATGAGCGAAGGCGGCGATGACTTCCTGACCAAACCGATCAAGCCCCGGCACCTGATCACCACAGTGCGCAACCGCGCAGCCCGGGCGCGCAATCTCAAGGCGCGGATGGTCCGCGACAGCCTCACCGGCCTCTACAACCACACCCACATCCTGCAATTGCTCGAAGACTGCAGCTTCCGCGCCCGCCGCGAGGGCAAGCCGCTGAGCTTCGCGATGCTGGACATCGATCATTTCAAGCGAGTCAATGACAGCCACGGCCACCCCATGGGCGACCGGGTGATCAAGAGCCTGGCGCTGTTTCTCAAACAGCGGCTGCGCAAGACCGATTTCATCGGGCGCTATGGCGGCGAAGAATTCGCCATCGTCATGCCCGATACCGACATCGATGCGGCCTGCAAGGTACTGGACGAAATCCGCCAGCGTTTTGCCGAAATCCATTACCCAGCCCAACCGCAAGACCTGTGGTGCACTTTCAGCGCCGGGGTGGTGGAGATGAGCGAGGAGTCCGACAGCCTGATGATGGCCAGCCAGGCGGACGAAGCGCTGTACCGCGCCAAGCACGCAGGGCGCAACCGGGTACAGAGCGCCAGGCAATCAAAGCAAAGTGCCACCTTTTCATCGGAATCCACCGATTCGGTCATAAACGTGTAACGTAAACGCAATAACTTCAGGCACTTACGATTCTGCCCCCGGTAGACCCTTGATGCGCCTGAAGCTGCTGACCAATCTCAACACCCTTCTTTTAGTTGCCGTGTGCCTTGGCCTTGGCGCCACCCTTTGGTGGTCGCAGATCGCCTTGGAACGTCCGTATCTACTCATGGAACGCTACCTGGGCCTGTCGCGGCAGTTCCAGGGCGAAGTGGCACGCAACATCGAGGATTACCTGGCCAGCGGCGACGCCCTGCGCCTCAGCGCGGCCACCCAAGCGCTGGAAAGCTTGCAAAACGAACTGGACCAGTTCCCCCCGGACCTGGCCAAGACCCTGCGCCCGAGCCTGGCGAACCTCGACAGCTTCAGCAAGACCGACCTGCTGGGCGCCGGCAAATTGGCCGGCGACCCCCAGGCCCTGTTGTTGCAAGCCGAACGGGAACTGAGCGCCAGCCTCGATCAGTTGGCCCAGTACGCCAACGGCGCGCCCGCTTATCTGCCGCCGCTGTTCGCCGCGTCGCAGCATCTGGGCCGGTTGTCCCTCACCCGAGACAAACTCGTCAGCAGTGGCCGTAGCGAATTGGCCGCCGACGTCGAAAGGGAACTTGCCAGTATCCGCGCCCAGGCCCAACAGCTCGATAGCCTGCCATTGCTCGGCGTCACCGCCAGCAGCGAATCGGGCAGTGATGATTTCGCCGCCATGATGGGTTTGGAGTCCCAGGAAAAGGTCGCTACCGAAGACGCCGGTATCGCGCTCAAGCGTGAGCTCAACAGCCTGCTCGGACGTTACCCGGCGGAACTGGCCCGCACCCGCGAATTGATTCAGAAACGCACCGAACTGAGCGATGCTTCGCACCTGAAAACCACCAATGTACAACAAGCGATTGATGCCATGGAGCCCGCGGTGCGCGCCCAGCACGGACGAATCCAGGGCGAGGTGCGCATGATCCAGGGCGTGATGATCGGCCTGATCCTGCTGATCGCACTGCTGATCGATACCCTGCAGCGGCGCCTGGCCCGGACGTTGACCCGCCTCGCTCCAGCCTTGTCGACTTGGGCAGAAGGAGATTTCAGCGGCGATATCCACGTGGGTGCCAGCAACCGTGAACTGAAGGATATCGAAGCCTCTCTCAACCGCCTGCGGGCTTATCTGGTGGACTTGGTGGGCGCCATCCGCCAGAACGCCGAGCAAGTGGCCGGCAGCAGCCGGGCCTTGGCCGAACTGAGCGGCGAGCTGCACAGCGGCGCCGAACACCAGGCGGGCGATACCGCGATGATTCGTGATTCCCTCAGCGAACTCGAGGCAACCATCCAACAGGTGGCCGGCGACGCCAGCCAGGCCGCCGATGCCAGTCGCAGCGCCGGGAATGCGGTGGAGCACGGGCAGAAAGTCATCGGCCAGAGCCTCGCCGGCCTCCATGCGCTGGTGGGCGAGGTGCAAGGCAACGCGCAGATGATCGAACAACTGGCCGAGGAATCGGCGACCATTGGCGGCGTGCTGACGGTCATTCGCTCGATTGCCGACCAGACCAACCTCTTGGCCCTCAACGCCGCCATCGAAGCCGCCCGCGCCGGGGAGATGGGCCGCGGCTTTGCGGTGGTGGCCGAGGAAGTCCGCTCCCTGGCCCAGCGCACGGCTGGCGCCACCTCGGAAATCCAGGCGCTGATCGCCCGCTTGCAACTGGCCGCGCGCCAGTCGGTGGACGGCATGCGTGCCCAGGTCGAACACGCCGAAGCCACCGCCAACCAGGCACAAGCGGCCGACGGCGCGCTGGACACCATTGTCGGCGCCATCCAGACCATCGCCGATACGGCCGTGAGAATCGCCGATGTCACCGCCCAGCAAAGCGACGCCGTCAGCGAGATCCGCGACCACAGCGAGCGGATACATCAATTGGGTGGAGACAATCTGCAGCGCATCGGCCAAGGGCGAGAACAGGGCGACAACTTGCTGGTGCTCGGCGGACGGCTGCATACCGCGGTGCAGGCGTTTCGGGTGTGACTTCAACAAACACCACACATCCATTGTGGGAGCGAGCCTGCTCGCGAAAGCGGTGGGTCAGTTAGCCACGATTTTAACTGTGCAGCCGTCTTCGCGAGCAAGCCCGCCTACAGGGTTCGGCTTCCAACCGTATGACCGGATCAGAGACCCCGGTCATAAATTTCGCGCAAACATCGGTCAACGTGTTGGCTATTGCCGAGAACTGGACAGTCATTAAGGCTTTGCGGCATAGTCTCCGGGTTCTGACACCTGCTCACAGATAACAAGGAACAGCAGATGGCGACCCTCTTGGTCCTGCACGGACCCAACCTGAACCTGCTGGGCACCCGCGAACCGGGCGTCTACGGCGCGGTGACACTGGCCCAGATCAACCAGGACCTGGAGCAGCGGGCCCGCAATGCCGGCCACCATTTGCTCTATCTGCAAAGCAACGCCGAATATGAACTGATCGACCGCATCCATGCCGCGCGTGGCGAAGGCGTGGATTTCATTTTGATCAATCCAGCAGCTTTTACACACACAAGTGTCGCATTACGTGACGCGCTGCTGGCGGTGAGCATCCCATTCATCGAAGTGCATTTATCCAACGTGCACAAACGCGAACCCTTTCGCCATCACTCCTACTTCTCGGATGTAGCGGTGGGAGTGATCTGCGGCCTTGGCGCCAGCGGTTACCGACTGGCCCTGGAGGCTGCTCTAGAGCAGCTTGAAAAACAGGCAACAGCTTGAACAACAAGCGTTAAACGCCCCTGACCGACCCTTGGGAGTTGATGATTCATGGATATCCGTAAAGTTAAGAAATTGATCGAATTGCTGGAAGAGTCCGGCATCGACGAGCTCGAGATCAAGGAAGGCGAAGAGTCCGTACGCATCAGCCGCCACAGCAAGACCCCGGCCCAGCAGTTCTATGCACCGGCCCCGATGCAAGCCCCGGCTGCCGCACCGGCTCCGGCCGCCGCGCCAGTAGCCGCTGCAGCACCAGCCGCACCTGCGGCGCCAGCGCTGAACGGCACCGTGGCTCGTTCGCCAATGGTGGGTACGTTCTATCGCAAGTCCTCGCCATCCTCGCCGTCCTTCGTTGAAGTCGGCCAGACCGTGAAGAAAGGCGACACCCTGTGCATCGTCGAAGCCATGAAGATGATGAACCACATCGAAGCTGAAACCAGCGGTGTGATCGAATCCATCCTCGTTGAAGACGGCCAGCCGGTTGAGTACGACCAACCGCTGTTCACCATCGTTTGAACCGCGGAGAGCCTTTGATGACTGCGAAGTTGGAAAAAGTTCTGATCGCTAACCGCGGTGAGATCGCCCTGCGGATTCTGCGTGCCTGCAAAGAGATGGGCATCAAGACCGTCGCCGTTTACTCCAAGGCCGACAAAGAACTGATGCACCTGGGCCTGGCGGACGAATCCGTCTGCATCGGTCCGGCGTCGGCTGCGCATTCCTACCTGCACATCCCGGCGATCATCGCCGCCGCCGAAGTGACCGGCGCCACCGCCATTCACCCTGGCTACGGTTTCCTGGCGGAAAACGCCGACTTCGCCGAACAGGTCGAAAACTCCGGCTTCGCCTTCATTGGTCCGAAAGCCGACACCATCCGCCTGATGGGCGACAAGGTTTCGGCCAAGCACGCCATGATCGCTGCCGGCGTACCGACCGTTCCGGGTTCCGACGGTCCGCTGCCTGAAGACGAAGAAACTGCTTTGCGCATTGGTCGCGAAGTCGGTTATCCGGTGATCATCAAGGCCGCTGGCGGCGGTGGTGGTCGCGGCATGCGTGTGGTGCACAAGGAAGAAGACCTGATTTCCTCGGCCAAACTGACCCGCTCCGAAGCAGGCGCGGCGTTCGGCAACCCGATGGTTTATCTGGAAAAATTCCTGACCAACCCACGTCACGTCGAAGTCCAGGTACTGTCCGACGGTCAAGGCCATGCCATCCACCTGGGCGACCGCGATTGCTCGCTGCAACGTCGTCACCAGAAGGTCCTCGAAGAAGCACCGGCACCGGGCATCGACGAGCAGGCTCGCCAGGAAGTCCTGGCTCGCTGCGTCAAGGCCTGTATCGACATCGGCTACCGTGGCGCCGGCACCTTCGAGTTCCTCTACGAAAACGGTCGTTTCTATTTCATAGAAATGAACACCCGTGTTCAGGTCGAGCACCCGGTTTCGGAAATGGTCACCGGTATCGACATCGTCAAGGAGATGCTCAGCATCGCCGCCGGCAACAAGCTGTCGTTCACCCAGGATGACGTGGTCATCCGCGGTCACTCGCTGGAGTGCCGGATCAACGCCGAAGACCCGAAGACCTTCATGCCGAGCCCAGGTACCGTCAAGCATTTCCACGCACCAGGCGGCAACGGCGTTCGCGTCGATTCGCACCTGTACAGCGGTTATGCGGTTCCGCCGAACTACGACTCGTTGATCGGCAAGCTGATCACCTACGGGGCGACCCGTGACGAAGCCATGGCGCGCATGCGCAATGCGCTGGACGAAATCGTGGTAGACGGGATCAAGACCAACATCCCGCTGCACCGCGACCTCGTCCGCGACGAAGGCTTCTGCAAAGGTGGCGTCAACATCCATTACCTGGAACACAAGCTGGGTAACCAGCACTGATGTTTCAAAGGATGTAAAAAAGACCCTGGTCCGTTTTGGCCCGGGGTCTTTTTTTGTGTGCTTCACGATACGCATCCACCCCTTCGGACAGCACACGACTCGCTTATCCACTTTGATGACGACCTGGCGTACACTGCGCGCCTTTGCAGCTGCGCGCTGCCCCCTGTCGATTTTTTCAAAGGTGCCCGCCATGCCTTGGCTGCAAGTACGCCTGGCCATCAGCCCGGAACAAGCCGAAACCTACGAAGATGCGTTCCTTGAAGTCGGTGCCGTGTCGGTGACTTTCATGGACGCCGAAGACCAGCCGATCTTCGAGCCTGAGCTCAATACCACCCCACTGTGGTCCCACACCCACTTGCTGGCGTTGTTCGAAGGCGGCACCGAGGCGGCCAGCGTGCTCGCCCACCTGGCGCTGCTGACCGGCAGCCCGTTGCCCGAGCATCACAGCGAAGTGATCGAAGACCAGGATTGGGAACGCAGTTGGATGGATAACTTCCAGCCGATGCGTTTCGGCCAGCGCCTGTGGATCGTGCCGAGCTGGCATGCCGCGCCGGAGCCTGACGCGGTGAACCTGCTGCTGGACCCGGGCCTGGCGTTCGGCACCGGCACCCACCCCACCACCGCGCTGTGCCTGGAATGGCTCGACGGCCAGGACCTCAAGGGCTGCAATGTGCTGGACTTCGGCTGCGGCTCGGGAATCCTGGCCATCGCCGCACTGCTGCTGGGCGCCAAGGAAGCGGTCGGCACCGACATCGATGTCCAGGCCTTGGAAGCATCCCGCGACAACGCCGGGCGCAACAACATTGCCGAAGATCTGTTCCCGCTGTACCTGCCGCAGGATCTGCCGAACGTGCAGGCCGACGTACTGGTGGCCAACATTCTTGCTGGCCCGCTGGTGTCGCTGGCGCCGCAATTGTCGGGCCTGGTCAAGCCCGGCGGACGCTTGGCGTTGTCGGGCATCCTCGCCGAACAGGGCGAAGAAGTCGCCGCCGCTTATGCTGCGGACTTTGACCTGGACCCGATCGCCAATCGTGATGGCTGGGTGCGCATCACCGGACGTCGGCGCTAGAATGGCCGCCTGTATCAACCGGATTGCCGCATGACCGACAGCTTCGTCACCCAGTGCCCGCATTGCCACACCAGTTTTCGCGTCAGCCATGCTCAATTGAGCGTGGCCCGCGGGGTGGTTCGCTGTGGCTCGTGCCTGCAAGTGTTCAATGCCGCGCGGCAACTGCTGGAGCAACGCACGGGCAATAACGGCGCGCCCCCCCTGGCTCCACCCCCCAAGCCTGCCGTGGACGCACCGCCCCGCGCCATCAGCCAGAAACAATGGACCGCCGCCGAGCTGGACCTCGAGGACCTGGACAAGGAACTGGCTCGCCTGGAAAGGCGTGACAAGCGTGCTCCGGACTCTTTCGGACGACGCCGGGAAGACAACCTGAGTGCCCAGCGCGAGCATCCCTCGAACGAGCAGGAGCCATGGGTCGACGGCCTGTACAGCGAATCCCCCATCGAACGCGCAGAAACCGCGATCCAGCCGCCTGTCGAGCCGTTCGAGCCCCACGAACCCGCGCGGCCGCCGCGCACCGAGCCATCCTTGTCGCTTGCCCTTGAACCGCTGGAGCCGGACGATACGCCTGTCGCCGTGCTAAGCCTCGCGCCGGATGACGAGCCTCACGAACATCTCGAACGCCTTTCAGCCACTGACGACCTGGACGACGAACCGGAGCCACTGGCAGCGTCATCCAGGAAACGCGAGCGCCAGGAGCCCGGCATACGCGCCGAAGCCCTTCAGGACCTGGACGATGACCCGCTACAACTGGATTGGCGCAAGCGCCGTTCGCCCTGGGGGCGACGCCTGCTCTGGAGCCTATTGATACTGCTGGGGGCCGCAGCCCTGGCCGGTCAGTACATTGCCTACCACTTCGAGGAACTGGCCCGCCAGGACCAGTATCGTCCATGGTTCCTGCAAATCTGTCCGGCCATTGGCTGCGACGTTCCGTCCAAGGTCGACATCGCCAAGATCAAGAGCAGCAACCTGGTGGTGCGCAGCCATCCGGAATTCAGCGGCGCGCTGATTGTCGATGCGATCATCTACAACCGCGCGCCCTTCTCCCAGCCCTTCCCGCTGCTGGAACTGCGCTTCGCCGACCTCAACGGCCACCTGATCGCCAGCCGGCGCTTCAAGCCCGGCGAATACCTGGGCGGCGACCTTGAAGGCCTGGGGGAAATGCCACCGCAGACGCCGATCCATATCGCGCTGGACATCCTGGACCCTGGCCCGAAAGCGGTGAACTACAGCCTGAGCTTCCATTCGCCTGAATGAGACGCGCCAGGGTCGGTCCGTTGACGGCAGCTTTCTGACTCACCCCGCCCGGACCAAACCGCTGGCGATAACAAAATAGCTGTTCAGATTTTATCCAATTCGACCTTTATCCAGTCATCGAGAGCGGGTATCATGCCAACCCTTTTTCGAAGTCTCATGATCCGGCCCCACTTCAGGGAAGTCCTATGTCGGCGGTACGCATCGGCCCTTATACATTGCAGAACGGTCTGGTCCTCGCCCCCATGGCGGGCGTCACCGACCAGCCCTTTCGTCAGTTATGCAAACGATTGGGTGCCGGTCTCGTGGTGTCGGAAATGGTGACCAGCGACATGAGTTTGTGGAACACCCGCAAGTCGCGCCTGCGCATGATTCACGAAGGTGATCCCGAGCCGCGCTCGGTACAGATCGCCGGGGGTGATGCGCAGATGCTCGCGGAAGCGGCCCGGGCCAACGTAGAGCTGGGGGCGCAGATTATCGACATCAACATGGGCTGCCCGGCAAAAAAGGTCTGTAACAAAGCCGCAGGCTCGGCACTGTTGAAGGACGAAGCGCTGGTCACCGAGATCCTGCAGGCGGTTGTCGCCGCAGTTGATGTGCCGGTGACCCTGAAGATCCGCACCGGGTGGGACCGGGAGAACAAGAACGGCCTGACGGTGGCGAAGATCGCCGAACAGGCAGGCATCACGGCGCTGGCGGTCCATGGCCGCACCCGTGCCGACCTGTACACCGGCGAGGCCGAGTACGACACCATTGCCGCGATCAAGCAGGCGGTGTCGATCCCGGTCTTTGCCAATGGCGATGTCGACTCGCCCGAGAAGGCCCGGTTCGTGCTGGACGCGACCGGTGCCGATGGCCTGTTGATCGGCCGGGCCGCCCAGGGGCGGCCATGGATTTTTCGTGAAATCGAACACTATCTGCGCACCGGCGAAAAGCTCGCTGCGCCGTTGTTGTCCGAGGTGGAACGTATTCTGCTAGAGCATCTGGCCGCGCTGCATGCCTTCTATGGAGAAGTCATGGGCGTACGCATCGCTCGCAAGCATGTGGGCTGGTATCTCGCAACCCTGCCGGGCGCCAGGGAGTTTCGCGCCCGTTTCAATCGTTTGGATGGTACGCAAGCACAATGCGCCGACGTTCAGGCGTTCTTCGCCGAACGTTACAAGAGCCTGACAGGGGACGAAGGGGTGGCCGCATGACGATGATGACCGAGACTTTAGTGAGTGGAATAACACCCGTGAGCGACAACGTGAATTTGAAACAGCACCTCAACACGCCCAGCGAAGAAGGCCAGACCCTTCGCGGGAGTGTCGAGAAAGCGCTGCACAATTATTTCGCCCACCTTGAGGGCGCTGCCGTCACGGATGTGTACAACCTGGTGCTTTCCGAAGTCGAGGCGCCTCTGCTCGAAAGCGTGATGAACTACGTCAAGGGCAACCAGACCAAGGCCAGTGAGCTGCTGGGCCTGAACCGCGGCACCCTGCGCAAGAAACTCAAGCAGTACGATCTGCTGTAAGCATTCAATCAAACCAGAAAGGCGCCCGCGTAAAAAACGGTCGCCTTTTTTGCTGACTTCCCTTGCTTTTGATGGAACTTGAAATGACCGACCAGACCACCCGCCTGCCGATCCGCCGCGCCTTGATCAGCGTCTCCGACAAGACCGGGATCCTTGAATTCGCCCGCGAGCTGCAACAGCTGGGCGTCGAGATCCTCTCTACCGGCGGGACCTTCAAGTTGCTGCAGGACAACGGCGTCGCTGCAGTGGAAGTCGCGGACTACACCGGTTTTGCGGAAATGATGGATGGTCGCGTCAAGACCCTGCACCCGAAAATCCACGGCGGCATCCTCGGCCGTCGCGGCATCGACGACGCCATCATGAACGAGCACGGCATCAAGCCGATCGATCTGGTGGCGGTCAACCTCTACCCGTTCGAAGCCACCATCAACAAGCCTGGCTGCGACCTGCCGACCGCCATCGAGAACATCGACATCGGCGGTCCGACCATGGTCCGCTCGGCAGCCAAGAACCATAAGGACGTCGCCATTGTGGTCAACGCCAGCGACTACGCCAGCGTCCTGGAAAACCTCAAGGCCGGTGGCCTGACCTACGCCCAGCGTTTCGACCTGATGCTCAAGGCCTTCGAACACACCGCCGCCTACGACGGCATGATCGCCAACTACATGGGCACCGTGAACCAGGCGGCCGACACCCTGAGCACCGAAGGTCGCAGCGAATTCCCGCGCACCTTCAATACCCAGTTCGTCAAGGCCCAGGAAATGCGCTACGGCGAGAACCCGCACCAGAGCGCGGCGTTCTACGTGGAAGCCAAGCCTGCCGAAGTCGGCATCGCCACCGCCACGCAATTGCAAGGCAAGGAACTGTCGTTCAACAACGTGGCCGACACCGATGCCGCGCTGGAATGCGTGAAGAGCTTCGTCAAGCCGGCCTGCGTGATCGTCAAGCACGCCAACCCGTGCGGCGTGGCCGTGAGTCCGGACGCCGAGGGCGGTATCCGCCAGGCCTACGAACTGGCCTACGCCACCGACACCGAGTCGGCCTTCGGCGGCATCATCGCCTTCAACCGTGAGCTGGACGCCGAGACCGCCAAGGCCATCGTCGAGCGCCAGTTCGTCGAAGTGATCATCGCCCCTTCCGTCAGCGAAGAAGCCCGCGCCATCGTCGCCGCCAAGGCCAACGTGCGCCTGCTGGCCTGCGGCCAATGGTCGGCTGATCGTGCACCGGCGTGGGACTACAAGCGCGTCAACGGCGGCCTGCTGGTCCAGAGCCGCGACATCGGCATGATTGGCAGCGCAGACCTCAAGGTCGTGACCCAGCGCGCTCCGAGCGAGCAGGAAATCAACGACCTGATCTTCGCCTGGAAAGTCGCCAAGTACGTCAAGTCCAACGCCATCGTCTACGCCAAGAACCGCCAGACCATCGGCGTCGGCGCCGGCCAGATGAGCCGCGTGAACTCGGCCCGCATCGCCGCGATCAAGGCTGAACATGCCGGCCTGCAGGTACAGGGTGCGGTCATGGCTTCGGATGCGTTCTTCCCGTTCCGTGATGGCATCGACAATGCTGCGAAGGTTGGCATCACCGCAGTGATCCAGCCAGGTGGTTCGATGCGTGACAATGAAGTGATTGCGGCCGCTGACGAGGCTGGCATCGCGATGGTCTTTACGGGCATGCGCCACTTCCGTCACTAACAAGACAACGGCCGCACTGAAGCCGGCATCTGCTGCGTTGGAGCCGACCTCGATGATGCTCATTGCCAAAAGGCAACTCCGCTCATCGAGGTCGACCCCGCCTTGCATCTACCGACTTCATTGCAGCCTCCTACGGCGTAGAACGCCTTAGGCTCCAAACCGAATCAGCGTCATCCGAGGTTTTTGAAATGAATGTTTTGATCATTGGCAGCGGTGGCCGCGAACACGCCCTGGCCTGGAAAGTGGCTCAGGATCCCCGCGTGCAAAAGGTCTTTGTCGCGCCGGGCAATGCCGGCACCGCCATCGAAGCCAAGTGCGAAAACGTCGCCATCGACGTATTGGCCCTGGAACAGCTGGCTGATTTCGCCGAGAAAAACGTCTCGCTGACCATCGTCGGTCCGGAAGTACCGCTGGTCGCCGGCGTCGTCGACCTGTTCCGCTCCCGCGGCCTGGACTGCTTCGGCCCGACCGCCGGCGCAGCGCAGCTGGAAGGCTCCAAGGCCTTCACCAAGGATTTCCTGGCACGCCACAAGATCCCGACCGCCGACTACCAGAACTTCACCGAAATCGAACCAGCCCTGGCTTACCTGCGCGAAAAAGGCGCACCGATCGTGATCAAGGCCGACGGCCTGGCCGCCGGTAAAGGCGTGATCGTAGCCATGACCCTGGCCGAGGCCGAGGACGCCGTGCGCGACATGTTGGCCGGCAATGCCTTCGGTGACGCGGGTTCCCGCGTCGTGATCGAAGAGTTCCTCGATGGCGAAGAAGCCAGCTTCATCGTCATGGTCGATGGCAAGAACGTCTTGCCGATGGCCACCAGCCAGGACCACAAACGCGTCGGCGATGGCGACAGCGGTCCGAACACTGGCGGCATGGGCGCCTACTCCCCAGCGCCAGTGGTCACCGCCGACGTGCACCAGCGCGTCATGGACCAGGTCATCTGGCCAACCGTGCGTGGCATGGCCGAGGAAGGCAACGTCTACACTGGCTTCCTCTATGCTGGCCTGATGATCGACAAGGCTGGTAACCCAAAAGTCATCGAATTCAACTGCCGTTTCGGCGATCCTGAGACCCAGCCGGTCATGCTGCGCCTGCAATCGAGCCTGGTGCTGCTGGTGGAAGCCGCCCTGGCCCAGGCGCTGGATAAGGTTGAAGCCCAATGGGACCCGCGTCCGAGCGTCGGTGTTGTATTGGCCGCCGGTGGTTACCCGAGCGACTATGCCAAGGGCAATGCGATCAAGGGCCTGGATGCCTCGGCACAATTGGAAGGCAAGGTGTTCCACGCGGGTACGGCATTGAAGGATGGCCAAGTGGTTACTGCGGGCGGGCGCGTGTTGTGCGCCACAGCCATGGGCGAGAGTGTCGGTGCCGCTCAAGAGCAGGCCTACAAGCTGGCCGCGCAGATTGACTGGGAAGGCTGTTTCTATCGCAAGGACATTGGCTACCGCGCCATTGCCCGCGAGCGTGGCGAAAACCTGTAATAACCTGGCCATTCAGCCGGGCAAGGGTCCATGGCCCTTGCCTGTCGGCTCAGGCGCCGCGCATAGTTATAATCTGGCATCAACCTACGAAGGGATTTCGCCGTGCGCTGGCTCAGGATTGCCATAGGCTTGACCGTTACGCTGCTGACGCTGCTCTGCGTGCTCCCGGCCCAGGCCGCGCCGGGCAGTGCCTGGGCGGTATTGCTCGACGAACAGGGCGATCTGAAACTGAGCGACATTCGCTCTGCTCGCTACACCAATCAATTCAGCCCCATCGACCTTGACCACCTCAAGGCCGCCGAACCTGGCGGCGCATTGTGGCTGCGCTTCCGGCTGGCACCCGACAAGCATGAACAGATACTGCGCATCTTCGCGCCGGACCTCTCACGCCTGAATCTCTATGTGCTGGACGGCGATACCCTGGTCGACCAGCAGATCAGCGGCAACGCCACGGCAGGCACCGAACAGTCCGTGCCCAGCAGCGATTTCATGCTGGCGCTGCCCCGCAGCGATAAACCACTCGACGTCTACCTGCGTTTGGCCTCGCGATATGAGTTGCGCCCGTTCGTCTCATTGCAACCGGCCGTGATGGCAGCCGCCAACCAGAACCAGACCCTGGTTTATGGGCTGCTGTTCGGCTGTATCGCAATGCTGATCCTGCACAACCTCACCCGCTACGCCTACACCCGCTCACGCAGTTGCCTGTGGCTGGCAGCCTGCGAAGGGCTGTTGATGCTCAGCCTGATATTGCTGTTGAACCTGGCTGGGGCCTGGTTTCCGGACTGGCCGGCGATCCAAACGCCCGGGGCGTATCTGGCGCTGTTGCTGACAGCGCCCTGCGGCTTGATGTTCGCCTATCGTTACTTCGCGCCGCTAGGGCCGCATCCGCTGAACCGGCTGCTGCTGGGCGAAATCGTCTTCATCATGCTATGCAGCCTGTTGCTGCTGTTCGTCAACACGCTGCCTCTCAACATCATGACCTACACATTGGTGGCACTGGCCGGCCTTAGCATGCTGTTCGTCAGCGCCTGGCATTGGCAGAAGGGCTACCGCCCGGCACGGCTGTTTGTCGCCGCCATGGTGGTGTTCAACCTGGGCACGTTGATCATTCTCCCCGCCCTGCAAGGGCTGACGGAGGTCGCGCCCCAAGGGTTGATCGTTACATTGCTGGTATTCATCTGCGTCAGTGGTCTGCTGATGAGCGTCGCCTTGGGTGAACGACAGCGGTCAATCAACGAAAACCGCTTCAGTCTCAGCCGCGATCTCGCGGCAAGCAACGCGGAAATCAACGCCAAAGCCGAATTCCTGGCGAAGATCAGCCATGAGATTCGCACCCCGATGAACGGTGTGCTGGGCATGACCGAACTGCTGCTGGGCACGCCGTTGTCGGTCAAGCAGCGCGACTACGTACAGACGATCCACAGCGCCGGTAACGAATTGCTGACCCTGATCAACGAAATCCTCGACATTTCCCGCCTCGAATCCGGCCAGATCGAACTGGATGACGTGCAGTTCGACCTCAACGCATTGATCGAGGATTGCCTGAGTATCTTCCGCGCCAAGGCCGAACAGCAGAACGTCGAGCTGATAAGTTTCATCCAGCCCCAGGTGCCGCGGGTGATCAGCGGTGATCCGACAAGGCTGCGCCAGGCACTGCTGAGTCTGCTGGAACATGCCCTGAAAAAAACCGACGAAGGCGAAGTGCTGATCGTCGTGGCCCTCGATGAACGCAGCAACCAGCCTCGTCTGCGCATCGCCGTGCAGGACAGCGGGTCGCCCATGGACGCCGAGGAGCGCGATACGCTGATGCATGCGGAACTGCACAGTAAGAATTTCCTTTCGGCCACGCGCCTGGGTGGCAACCTGGGCCTGGTCATCGCCCGCCAGCTGATCATGCTGATGCACGGCGAATTCGGCATCAAGAGCGGCAGCAGCCAGGGCAGTACATTGTGGCTGACCTTGCCGCTGGACCCAGATCGTCTTGAACACCCGACTTCCGACCTCGATGGCCCGCTGCAAGGGGCACGAGTGCTGGTCGTTGACGACAACGATACCTGCCGCAAGGTGCTGGTCCAGCAATGCAGCGCCTGGGGCTTGAACGTCAGCGCCGTACCATCGGGCAAGGAGGCACTGGCGTTGCTGCGCACCAAGGCCCACCTGCGCGACTATTTCGACGTGGTACTGCTTGACCAGAACATGCCCGGCATGACCGGCACGCAATTGGCCGCCAAGATCAAGGAAGATCCGAGCCTGAACCACGACATCCTGTTGATCATGCTGACCGGCATCAGCAACGCGCCGAGCAAGATCGTGGCGCGCAACAGTGGCGTCAAGCGCATCCTCGCCAAACCGGTGGCCGGCTATACGCTCAAGACCACCCTGGCGGATGAGCTGAACCAGCGCAACAAAGGCCAGGCGCCAAACGTCCCGGCCAATCCAGGCCCGCCCATACCGGCGAAAGTGCCCAGTGACTTCCGCATCCTGGTGGCTGAGGACAACACCATTTCCACCAAGGTCATCCGCGGCATGCTCGGCAAGCTCAACCTGCAGCCCGACACTGCCAGCAATGGTGAAGAAGCCCTCAAGGCCATGAAGGAACAACGCTACGACCTGGTCCTGATGGATTGCGAAATGCCGGTTCTCGATGGCTTCTCCGCTACCCAGCAGTTACGCGCCTGGGAGGTTGGCAACCAGCGGACCCGCACGCCTGTGGTGGCGCTCACGGCGCACATCCTGGCCGAACACAAGGAGCGCGCACGCCAGGCAGGAATGGACGGGCATATGGCCAAGCCGGTCGAATTGTCGCAACTGCGCGAGTTGATCGAGCATTGGGTGGCCCAGCGCGACCAGCAGAACCGTACAGCGCATACGTCCTGAGCCGACAGACGCCAAAACGCCTGATAGACTCCGGTCGTCTTCCTCCGTCCCGAGCCCTCGACCATGCTTCACGTGCTGTTCAGCGTTTACCTGAAAATGTTGGTGCTCTACAGCCCCTTCTTCGTCCTGTCGTGTTTTATCGGCCTGACGCGTGGCTATTCACGCAAAGAACAACGTCGCCTCGCCTGGAAGGTCGCGACGGCGACGCTGGTCTCCAGCGTGCTGCTGTATCTGTTCGGGCGGGTGATTTTCAGCGTGTTCGGCATCACCGTGGATGCGTTCCGGATCGGCGCCGGCAGCGTATTGTTCATCTCGGCGCTGGGCATGGCCCAAGGCAAGTCGGCGGTACAGACCGACAATGTCCAGCAGGACGTGACCATCGTCCCGCTGACCATTCCGCTGACTGTCGGCCCCGGCACCATCGGCGCCCTGCTGGTGATGGGCGTGAGCCAACCGCACTGGGACGACAAACTCATGGCGATCGTCAGTATCGCCCTGGCCAGCTTCACCGTTGGCGTGGTGCTGTACCTGTCCAGCCGCATCGAGCGGATTCTCGGCGACCAGGGCTTGCAGATCGTCAGCCGCTTGATGGGGCTATTTGTCTGTGCCCTGGCAGCGCAGATCATCTTCACCGGGGTAAGAGGCTACTTGGTGCAATGACTCAGGCAAGCTTGCGACGGCTGAAGCGCTTGCTCAACACTTCCCGGCGATGTTCGCCCAGGTACTCTTCGATGTCCTGCCTGAAGTCTTCATAGCGCGCCGGGTTGAAAGTCACGAACGACTTGCCCCGAAAAATTTCTCGCGCCGAACAGCGCCAGTTCACAAATAGAACACCACCGTTATTCGAAGTACCGGTCTGTTTTATCGAACTGGAAGAGGCAATCAGCACACCGTTGGATAATTGCTCACAGGGAATGACGGACAAGCGTGCGCCATCGGCCGACTTGGCCTGGGCGCCAAACAGATCGAGTGTTTGCTTGTCCTGCTTCAAGCCATCAATCGTGGTATTGACCACGCTACCCAGTACCGTCGCCGCCGGAATGCTGGCCTTCACGCCGTCGATGATGCCTTTGACGATATCGCTGATCACCAAGTCCATATCCACTTGCACAGAGCTCTCGGTGTAACGGGAATAACCGTCATCCGCCACGAAACATCCGAGCTCTTGCAGGCACTTGATAAACTCCATGTACCACGCCTGGGTGTTTTTCCCGCCAGGCACCAGATAGTTGGCCTCCATGATTGCCATGGTCATGACGTTCTCCATGATCGCCATGTTGTTGAGCGACATGTTATTGCCATAGCCTACCAACGCATCGCCCAGCATGACCGCATCCATTTCCTTGGTGGGGTTGTCCTGTAGCACCTGTACGGCGGACCTGCGCATACGCCGATTTGCGGAGACCTGCGCCCTGCGCCTGCTGATACGCGCGCCGATGAGCTCGATACTTTGCGCAGTGTTGATTTCACTCTCAAACATTTCCATGGTACTTCCTTAGTTAATTAAATGACCGCTCCTGCGGACAAACGACAATCTAGAACACATTAAAAAAGAACAACAACCCTAACCAGATACAATATATGTAGCGCCCCCGCAACCCTAACAAACATCCAGACTCAACCAAACAACCGAAACCCTTGAAAAAGCCTTCAATTATTGTATTCCTAGAAAACCAAACAACCCAAACGGACGAGAAACTTGAAAATGGAACTTCAATCATTAACCGGCCTCGTCACAGGTCCCAACTTGCTTTCTTACATCGACACACTTTCCCTGCAAGATTACAACGACATTGCCGATTGCAATAACATTGCCACTCGATCGGCCGACCTTGGCTATCACCGCTACGGCAATGCCGAGGGCTGGTTTGAAGAATATGCGCGCACGCTGAATTACCTGGGGTGGTCACTGCATGGCGATTCGATCTATACCGCCACGAGACACATCGTCTCGGGCTCCGTGGCGGACTTCCTGGTGGAAAGTGCCCACGCGATACGCGACTCTCGGCAAGCCAACGCGATGATCGACACGCTGGACAGTTTGAAAACCAATAACCCGGCCATGCTGTCGCTAGATACAGAAACCCGAGAGGGTGAATCTTTTCAGGTAGTCCCGGCGCGCTACGACTTGCAGGGCAATCTTGTCATGGCTCTTTATAAGATCGAGCTGAGCGTCCAAACGAGAAAGCACAGCTTCTTGTTCTGGGAATGGGAAAAAAGCTCCGCCAGAATAATTCAGCGCAAGGCATACCTGAGGCTGGACAGAAGCGAGCTGGACAGAAACAGGGCGTTGATGCGAAAGAAACTGGATGAAAGTCTAATGAAGCGATTTTCCTTGCGAAATGACCGCTCTTGAACAACTTGCTCCAAGGTTGCAGGTGGATAACCTGCAACCTTTTTCTGCCTCACGAAGCGATCAGCTCACCTCGTTGGTTTCCGACTCCGACGACACCTCCAATAACGCCTTGAACGTGGTACCGCCCTGGGCTTTCGGCGACGTGCCCAACCACCCGACCAGCGTCGAGACCTTATAACGTCCCTTCCTGCCAAAGTTGAGCAAAACCTCACCATGAAAGTCGCTGTCTGTTGCATAGGCGTCACGACAGATCAAACTGTGTCCACTGTTCGGATCAATGATCACCAGATGCTTATCAACGCGACTCAGCAGCAGCTCATCCGGCTCATCGAGTTCCCAACTCAATTTCCCAGCAGTCACCGGCACACCGGCCAACGAATGTCGGCAGTCAAGAATGACTGAGTTGATTCGCAACCAGGCCGCCTTGGACAACCTGTAACTGACCGCCCCTTGGCCAATGTGCAGGACCAGAGTCGTGACACCGTCGGGTATCAGCGACAGAAGATCCAGAACTCTCGTCTCATTCCCCTCGACAACCAACACTTCACCCTCGCGCCGGGCATAACTGAGTGCCCAAGCCTGTCTCGCCTCTGGCAGGGTCAACAATTTATCCCGTTCGCCTTCATGAATCAGTACGTTGGTTTGTCGCTGTGTCCCCAGCACTTCGAAGGAAGGCTGGATGGCCGCTTTGGGGACCCGGATCATGTGCCCGGTTCCAGCAACGAACCATGCCAGGCTACCGGGCTCTTCGACTGTCATCAGGGCACTGTGGGACGGATGCCTCGCCAACTGCCCAAGCGCTTCAAGCACCTGGTCGCCCTGGGCGACAACCCACTCATGAGTAACGCCTGTAATCATCGCGGGTTCGTGGTCCCGCAGAATAACCACCAAGCCCTCGTGGGTGATGCCTTTCAGGCCCGGCCCTTCGACCGTCAACTCGGCAAATTGATACGAGGCCCATTCACGCTCTGCGGCGGGTATCGCGTCAGCCTGAAGCAACCGCACACCTTGCCCGAACGCGCCCGCCCATTTCTGCGGGTCGACAAACGCCTGGCGATAGACTCCACCATTTGAAACATCGAACAACCAGGCGGCCTCGCCATCTGGCGTCACGTTGAGCAAGCGGACTTCCTTTCCTTGGCCCAGGTCACTTAGCAACAACTTGTCATCGACGTACCAGGCACATAGATTTCCGTCGCCCCTGGTATTGAGCAAACCAACAATGGCGAAGCGCTTCGTTTTGTATTGGCTGGTCAACGGTGCCAACTCAGACAGCCAATGATTCCGGCCCTTGAGCCACGTTTCGTTCAGGCCTGCGAATTGCAGTTCGCCCTGGGGCGCCAGAGTGAAAAACAACCCGTCGGTACGCATCGCTACATAACCACCCTCAACAGCGATGACATCCTTGAGGTTGTCCGACGGTAACCATCGAACGGTCCATTGTCCTTTACCCGCTACCAGGGTGCGCTGCAGATGACACAGCCGTTGTATGAGCCTGTTGTAAATGACAAACGAATCGCTTCCGTCCGTCGGGGTGATCAGCACCAAATCAGTCAGGTTCTTGATCGAATCGGGCCAGCCTCGAGAATATTCGGGTTCAGGCGTAGGACGGATGATCAACCGGTCACTGCGACGAATCCAAGCCATGTTTCGATTCAGATCATTATTTTTCCAGCAAACCGAGACAAAAGGCGCAGGCTTCCAGTCGACGTTTTCATAGGGATATTGATCGGCGAACGACGGTGGATAGTCATAATAATCTCCCAGCACATCGGGCCAGGCCCTCAGTTTCTCGCTGGAACTGATGGTAGGCTCCAGCGCAGTGTCCACGTCTCGAGTCGCTGAAATGAGCAGCAATTCTCCTGCGTGGATCACATAACCCAGCTCTTGATAAGTGCGGCCTTGGCGACTGATCTGCTGCACGATATGAATCACACCTTGCTCATCCGCCTCCAGGCTTTTGATCACGCCGAGTTCGCTGAACGACCTCCACAACCAGTAACGCCGAACCAACACGCCGGTAGTGGCATCGACCTGCCAGACCAGCATATTTCCCGGGTCATAGAACCAGGCGTAACCGCCGGTTACCGCGCCCAGAATCGTTTCATCGGCGCCCGGTATCTCGTCACGAATGTAGAGGAAACGATCATTCATCCCGTCGTACCATGCCGTGACGTGTCGGGGCTCATCCGGGTTCTCGAACGGAACCAGGTAGTCATGTATCGCCGTATACGGCATCGCCAGGCGATGTTGCCGAGCCAAGCTCTTCATGTGTTCGTGCAACGCTTGGTGATCCATGCCTGGCGCCTCGGTCAACTCGACAGCGGACAGTTGGCCTGCCTCGACCTTGAATATTTGGTCGTCACAAAGCCGTAGTAAGGTCCCATGATGCCCCGCTCCGGTGAGTGATACGGCAACGTCGCGAATAAACAGCTTGGCGACACCTTCAAACCGCACGTCGCTTTCCTTTGCCCACGGGGCATCCAATACCCAGCTTGAAGTCAGTTGAGCGGGCGCTTCAAGGCTCAGGCTCACGCCGGTATTAATCAGCACCGCGCATCGCTTGCCGGCTCCCCGGATCCGATAGTTGATTTTTCCGTGCCAACTCGGCAGTAGAGCGGGCACCACCAATGAACGATCGATACTGTCCAGCAGCACGTCGATTGTCGTGGGCCGATAGTCCGGGCTGTGAAGGCGGTGGAGAATGTGGTCGCAGGGAAACGAATAGAAGGAACACAAAAACAGCCACCCACCGTCCGGCTTGATCTTCTCCAGGCGTCGTGCCGTGTCGAAACCGGGAGGAAGGTGCCAACTGGAAAACGGCAAGGCCTTGTATGCATAGCCGTAACAGGTCTGCGGCGTGCAAGGCAGGACAATAGCCTGGCCAGAAGCCGGCGCGAATTTTATTCGACTGGGCAATTCCAGTTGCTGGCGAATGTTGATTGCACGGGCGTAATCCGCCTCGAACGTAGGCACCCCAAAGTGGTCGTGCAGCGGATATAGCTTTGGACTACCCAATCCGAGTGCGCCGTTCGCCAGATCTACCGTCTCGATGATCAAGGAAGGACCAGGTGTCCAGGCATTATGGGCGGGATCAAAGCGATAAGCGTCAAGATGCGCCTTTTCGACGTCAAGGAAAAACAGCCCGACTTGCTCAGCTTCCTCGGCAATGGTCGCAAACCCCCTGACCACCGCGGCCACCCCCACCGCAAGCCCTCCCAATATCACCGCAGCCCCGCCCAGTATCGCCCCGGCGGTGGCACCGGCGGCATAAGCTGCAACCGCTACCGCCAGGCTCGCCGAGTCGAAAGCCAATTGAGTACCGAATTCGGCACGTTCGACATCATTTCGCGCAGTCGACAATTGGTAGATGTCGAACCCGACGTTCGCCAACTGCAACAACGCCCCAACCCCCTCGCCTATCCGGCCACCCACCGAGGCCTTGACCACTGGCGCGACGGCTTGGGCAATCAGTTTTTCTTCTGCCAGGGCTTGCCGGACCAGACCGACCAGCGCCGCGATATCAGTGATGACGCCGTGAGCCATCTGGGTGTAATTGACATAAGCATGCAGCCGCACCGCCAGGGTAAGGGACCGACCGTCTCCTTCGCGCGCTCTCAGTGCGCTCATCAACGCCTGTATGGCGAAACCGGCGTTCAGCGTGTGGACAGCGCCTACCGCCGTGGGGTCTCTCGAAATGACATCGTGATTGGCCAAGGTCGAGAAACGTTCGGAAAGGTAGTTTTTTATACGCAAGAACCTGTGGTCGTCAGTGCTGATCCGCATCAACTGCGCCGGATTGGCAGGGTCTATCAAGGTGATCCGGTACCCCCCGCCAGGAACGTCCTCCAAGGTATCGAACAAGGGCACGAGTTGAGCCCCCAGATTGTTCGCTTGGTGGAGGTCATTGGTCGTCTCACTGATCTGTTGCGCCCACCAATGGCTATCCAGGGCCAACAGGCTACTGCCGAGTCGAGGATTGCTCTGGAGTGATTGCCCCCGAGCGCTGGCGATTCGCTGCCTGATTGGGCGTGTCGGCTGCCCAGGCAATGCGCCCTGCTTCAGCAGTCGCGAGACCTTCATTTCGCCGGGCAATGACAGGTTCGACACCCGCGCGCCATCCAATTCGATCAGGTCGAAAGTGGGGCGCGCCGCATCGCCATACGCAGCGTAATAACGAGCCATGTCCCGCTCAAGGAAGAACCGTTCCAGCGTCTGCTTGAACGCGGTCGGGTCCTCGAATTCGAATACGCCAAAATTCGGATCGTAGAAGTGATAGGTACCCCGCTCGCCGTCAAACGTCTTGGCCACCAACATGGTGTGATTGTCCGAGTTGAGCATCAGCGTAGCGGTGGTGGTCCTGGTCTCCAGCATCCGCGCCACTTCGTGCAAGTCCGAACGTGGCAGCGCGTGGCCAACATCAGCCACCTGCACGTCACGCAACGACTCCATCAGGTTCAGGAAAGACACCGAATCGCTTGCCTCTGGCTCGATAACCCCGAGGAAAAATCGCTCCCGCAAAGTATTGACCGCAGCCTTGTCCTCCGACAGGGCTGCCGCCATTGCCAGGGCGAGGGGATAACACCGGCCGCCCACCCGGTCACCCTCGCCATGAAGCAACAGATCCTGCGGCACGAGCTTGAGCGGAACGGCTTCAAAACCGTCCAGGACGACACCGATGCGCTCGATGATCTGAACACGATGTTCCAATTTCGCCGCCTGCTTGATCCGCGCCACATATTCGCCCCACTGGCGCAGTGTCAGCGGCTCTCGCAGTGCGACTTTCTTTAATGCCAGTGCTGTTTCGTCACGCTTCGATGAATAATCGGCCGCACTGGCGAGTCCGGCCAGGAATGCAGGCGCCTGCTGCTGATATAACGCGCGCTCGATTGACGCGTAACCCCCGGCGGTGCCGGGTTTCCTGAACGTGTTGATCAGGTTCTCCAGCCTCGGACGAGCCGCATCGAAAGTGCGGTTGTCCACCGCCTCGGCACCGATCAACGCAGCCAGCTGCAGACGTTGCAAGGGACTCAAGTGATCGACGTGAAAACTATCTTCGGCGAGCCGGTTCAAGAGCTCAGCGGTAGACAACTGTTGCGTCTGTGAATCGCTCAATGACCCAGGGGGCGTGACAGGAATCCTTGGGGCGAGGATCGACTGACGCTCATCAAAGCCCAGGGGAATGGGCTTGTCGAAGACCATCGAACCGCTGTGGCCGCGGCTCATCGCCTGCTTGAAGGGCTCACCCAACTCATCGGCCAGGTGTTGCAGCAGGTCGGTGGACAACACGTGGCGGCCCTCGATCACCGGCCAGCCGCTATCGAATTCCAGGCTGTTGTATTTAAGCAACGGCTCAATATCTTTCGCATAGCGGGCTTGGAATCGACCGCCTAGCCAATTGCCTTTTTCTTTTTCGAGCCACTGTTCAGGACTCGCGTTTTCTTTCCAGGAATGATCTTGCTCCTCTTCCGTGACGTTGCTAAAACCGGTTTCCAACCTGATGGAATTCCGCACCGCGTTAGCACCGCTTGGTGTGTAGACCCTGCTTTCATACTCCAGCAGCCCCGCTCGCAGCGCGCCCGGTCCTGTCAGAAATATCGATCCCTCAGTCCCGGGACGGATGCCATCGCTGAAATAGTCGGCAATCCCCTTATACAAACTCATGGCCCGGTAGTCTTCATTACCGGCTTTTAGATCAACGATACCGAACTCGTCCTTTAGTATCTTCATGAGGTCGACCCCATGAAATACGTCATTGGCCCTCGCGGCTTCGCGCTCCACGGCTAGCAAGGCCTGATAGTGGGTCTCGATGCGCTGGAGGATGGTTTCGAGCGGAGCCGAGTGGGGGTGGCTGACAATTAGCGCATTGGACTCGCCCCCCTCGATAAATGCCAATCGCAAACTGTCCGTCGGAACGCTGGTTTCCTGGAACGGAGCAAATACCTGATCCAGGGATGGGCTACCTTTTGCGAACCGCTCCAACATCTCGCGATGCTCCACGGGAATTTGTGAGGTGAAATCTGTGTAGCGACCGACCAGTGCCTGACGGCCCGGCATCCACTGGGGGTTATTGTTCAACAACAACTGCAATACACCCAACCGAGCGCCCTTCGCCAGTTGGTTGGCATTGATGCCCGCGATTTCCTGAACAAACGACGGCAAGAAATCCACATCGCTGTAGACGCCCCCCTCATCGTGCTCCACCAGCAGCCGCACAATGTCCGAGGCTGTCGCGAGATTTCCGCGCAAGGACATTTCACGATTGTAAAACTCTTCCAATCGAGAATACGTCTGGAGTTCATTGATATTGCGCAATCGCAGCCCTTCGCGATCAAGGCTGCGCATGATGTGCGCGTTTTTATCTTTCAGCGCACGCAGAACATCTCCATCACAACCATACCCGCGTACCAGTAGATCGATGCGTGCCTCATCCGCACTTTTGTTCTGCTTCAACGCTCGATTGACGTGCATGTACATCTGGCGTTTAAGCGCGGTGATTCGTGTCTCATAATGGTCAGCCAAACTGTCAGGCGAACTGATGGCGCCCGCTTCATTTAACCAAGTATCTGCCTTTGCCGCCTCGACAATAATCCGCGTGGTTTCGTGAGCCAATAAACCGTCTTTGTCATACCAGACATTTATGGCGTAGTCGTCCGGCATGACGCTCTTCCAGATACGCAGGTAATCGAGTTGAATGTCACCCAATCCTCCTCCTAGCCAAACGAAGTTCAATTGCTTTGGCACCGCGGTGGCGGGGAGCCGTTCGATATTGTTGTATAACCGTACTTCAAATCCCTCCAGCTTATTGTAAATCTCTGTCAAGCCAGCAGCCCCGGAACTATCGGGCTCCGTTGGCGTACGGCGTACTCGGCTACGCCCTTGCAGGTCGCCCAACGCCTGCTTTAGCAGGCCCAGGGGCTCGAGCAATTGCGCAGAATCCCTCAAGGCGACACAGCTGGCATAATAGCGATGCACCGCTTCATATTCGGGAGTGCCCTGATATGGAACTAACAGCTGATCGATCTCCTTCAACTTCAACAAATCAATAAAATCGACATAATTATCTACTGACAACGACTGAGTCTCGCTCACTTACAATACTTCCTTTTATTGCAGGCGTGCAGCCGAGCAAAGCCAGAGCAACAAGCACTGACCAACAAACTGACACCCAAGATTCAACCAAGTAAAAAGCTTTTCAACGCCCACGCATTGAAGCGGACATTACAATAGCTAGTTTGTCCGTCGCCCGATCAATATCGACGACATTAACGAAAAGGAAAGTACTCTATCGGTTTGCGGAAGCACAACACCCAGGCACGACCAATAAATATCCAAATAAAACAAACTTCAAACATTAATTAGAACGACCGTCCAACTTACAAACGACAACGTTACAAACCAGTCTATTGAACGCTCAATAAAACGCCGTTCAATTCACTGACGAAGTGACGCGATATGGCAGGAAATACAAAGTAATAACGGCGGCCCGAACGGGCCGCAATGTTTCATCAGAGGGGCTTGTCGCCATACCACCGCGGTGTATACACCCAATCGCCACCCTTGGCACGGGGGAACACGCACGTCGTGGAAGAGCCCACCAGCACCATCGTGCGCATGTCCACCTGATCCGGGGTCAATTGCCCCAGCGTCGTGACGCGCAACGTCTGGCCCGGTCGACCGATATCCCGCCCCAAGACGACGGGAGTGCCTGGAGTGCGATGTTGCGCGACGATTTCCAGCGCCCGTCCCAACTGCCAAGGACGAGAGCGGGAGATGGGGTTGTAGAACGCCAGGGCCAGGTCGGCTTCGGCCGCCAGGTCCAGGCGCTTCTCGATGATCGACCACGGCTTGAGATTGTCCGACAGCGACATCACGCAGAAGTCATGCCCCAGCGGCGCGCCCGCCTGGGCGGCCGTGGCCAGGGAAGCGGATACGCCCGGCAGAATTTCCAGGTCCACCTGGTGCCAGGCCGGATCGCTGGAATCATGCAGCGCTTCGAGCACCGCCGCCGCCATGGCGAACACGCCAGGGTCGCCCGAGGATACCACCACCACCGACCGCCCCTGGGCCGCCAGTTCGAAGGCGTGCCGGGCGCGCTGCATCTCTTCACGATTGTCGGTGCAGTGTTGTATCTGATCGGCACGGAAAGGCCCGGCCATGCGCACATAGGTTTCATAACCCAGCACGTCGGTTGCACGGTCAAGTTCCGCGCGCACGGCCGGAACCATGAGCTCAGCCGCGCCAGGGCCCAGACCGATCACCGCCAGACGCCCGCGCGGGCGGCCGATCCGTTGCGGATCGAGGGGCTGTGCGGCCACAGCAATGGCAACGTCGCCCGAGACCCGAGGGGATGCCCGATGGCCGATGGCGTCACCCAGCCACTGCGCCACACTGCCGTTGGCCGTAACGAAGCGCAGCGGCACGCCCAGGACCGACGCAGCTTGCTGCAACTCGGAGCGCACCATGTCGCTGTCCGCCGTCAACAGGCACGCCACTGATTGCATCGCGAGTCCGGCCTGGGCCAGCGCTTGCTCAATGGAGGCCAACACATCCGTCGCGCCAGCGCTCACTGCGACCACGACACTGCGCGGATAAATGCGCAACTCGTTCGCCGCAGGCACTCCCGCAGCACTGTCGATTCGGATCGCCAACCGAGCCTGTGCATCTTGCGGCAACTGCGCCTGGTCCAGCCACGGCGCGGCGCCTTCGATGCGCACCGGCTCACCGGCCAGCAGATCAGACACGAAGCGCTTGCCCTGCTCCAGGTCGCCGAGGCGGTAGCCGCTTGGCGGATTGAGCAGGCACGTGCCGAAACGCAACTCGCCGCTGGTGGTGATTGCCGGCGCGACTTGCAGCGCTGCCGCGATTTCACGGGCCATGACGTTCACGCCGCCGAGCCCGCCCAGCAACGGCACCACGGCGCTGCCATCCTCGGCCACCACCAGCACTGGCGGCTCGGCGCCTTTTTCCAACAACAGTGGCGCCAAGCTGCGAATGACAATGCCCGCCGCGCACAGGGCGATGATCGGCGTGTCTTGCTGATAGAGCTCGCGCAATGTCGCGCCGAATTCCGTGTATGGCCGGTCACTGCCCTCGACCCGACCGGCCAGGCCGTGGATCAAGGCTTCGGGATAACGCTGCTGGATTCGCCGGGCCGTCGCCAGGCTGCCCTGGCCGAGAATGACAATTGCCGGAACCGTTGAAGTCATCCCTGCCACCGTTCGCCAGGGACAATGATCAGCGAGAAATACGGCGAAGACATCGGCTCGACTTCATCCAACGGCACGATCTTTTGATTGGCCATGGTCGCTCGTTCGACGTACAGCGCCCGTCCGTCCATGCCCAGCTCCTGGAGCACTTGGCGAACCTTGGGAAAGTTTCGCCCCAGCTTCATGATGACGGCAGCATCGGCGTCGGCCAGGCGACGCTTGAGTTCTTCGTGGGGCAACACGCCCGAAAGCACCGACAGGCTCTGGTTGCGATAGACCAGCGGCGCACCCAGCACCGAGGCACCACCGAGCATCGAGCAAACACCCGGGATGACTTCGGCATCGTAGCGCTCGGCCAAACGATCGTGCAGGTACATGTAGGAGCCGTAGAAGAACGGATCGCCTTCGCAAATCACCGCCACGTCACGCCCTGCGTCCAGGTGCACGGCCAATTGCTCGGCGGCGGTGTCGTAGAAATCGGCGATTACTTGCTCATAGGACAATGGCGCTGGCAGCACCTCGGTGGTGACCGGATAGACCAGCGGCAGCAACGTCTGCGCGTCCTGCAAATGGGCTTCGATGATGCCGAAGGCGTTGCCCTTCTTGCCCTTGGCGACGAAGTACGCCACGACAGGCGACTCGCGCAGCAGGCGCAGGGCCTTGACCGTAATCAGTTCCGGATCACCGGGGCCAACGCCGAGGCCGATCAGACGTCCAGGCTGCTGCATCATTCAATCTCCGTGGCGAGGGCGTTGACGGCGGCGGCAGCCATGGCGCTACCGCCCAGGCGGCCTTGCATGATCACGAACGGTACGCCACGGCTGTCGGCCGCCAGCGCGGCCTTGGATTCGGCGGCGCCGACAAAGCCCACCGGAAAGCCGAGGATCAGGGCCGGTTTTGGCGCACCTGCATCGAGCATTTCCAACAGGTAGAACAGCGCCGTCGGCGCGTTGCCGATGACCACGACGCTGCCTTCCAGATGCGGACGCCACAATTCCAGCGCCGCCGCCGAGCGGGTGTTGCCCAACTCACGGGCCAACGCCGGCACAGTGTCGTCGCGCAAGGTGCAGATCACCTCATTATTGGCCGGCAAACGGGCCCGGGTCACACCCTCGGACACCATCCGCGCGTCGCACAGGATCGGCGCACCGGCGGCCAGCGCCAGGCGTCCAGCCGCGCCCGCGCCTTCGGAAAACTGCAGGCCGTCGATAGCCTCGACCATGCCGCAGGCGTGGATCACCCGCACCGCGAGTTTCTCCAGGTCGGCCGGAATGCGCGCCAGGTTGGCTTCGGCGCGGATGATCGCGAAGGAGTTGCGATAGATCTCCTGACCGTCGCGGATGTAATCAAGCATCAAGGGGGCTCCGGGGATGAGCGTCGAGCCAGTGGTCGAGCGCTTCGATAGTCAGATTGTGTGCCTGCAACGCGCCGAAACCCGGCAGCGTGGCATCGCGAAAATACAGGTCATAACGACCGGGGGCGACCGCCAGCAAGGTGACGGGTGCGACATGGGCCGCCGCGCAAGAGCGCGGGCAGCCGGAAAAATGGATCTTCAATGCCTGGCCTCGGCGTTGCAGTCCCTCGGCCAGTCGGCGGGCGTCGGCCTTGGTGTCGGCGAGGGCTTTGCCACAGCCACTGGAACCGGTGCAGGCGATGAGTTGTGCGAAGGGCTGATCACTCGAACCTAAAAATCCCAGTTCTTCAAGCCGCGCCAACACTTCATCGGCATATTCGCGATGCACGTTGGGCAGCAACAGGCTCTGCCAGGGAGTGAAACGAAAGCTGCCGTCGCCCTTCTCCCGTGCCAACTGCGCCGCTCCTCGCAGCATTCCGGCGTCGAGCCGGCCAAGAGCCGCCGCCGCGCCGACATAGACAAGGTCGTCGTGCTGGGAATGGACACCGAGGTGCAGTCCATCGATGGATACATCCCGCTGCCAGTCCGGGCAAGATTGCAGGGGGACGCGGCAGGCCACGCAGGTCATGAATTCGTCCGCGGGAAGTTCAGCCAGCAAGTCACGCATGCGAATCTGGTCCGGACGCGCCAAGTCCAGAAACACCTCAAGTACCGCCACCACCAAGGCGTGCCCTTGGGCCAGGGGCACCCGGCCCGCCGGTTTGTCCAGCGGGGTGCCGGCCAAGCCGAAGGCCAGCCAGGGCTCGCCGTCGCGGACCAGGGCCGACAGCCACAGGTCGTGGTGATGTTCGAGCATCGCCAGCGCTTCCCCACCGTCCAGTTGCACGGCGAACTTGGCCGACAACTCATGGAAACGTTCGTGGGTTTGCAGGGTGACGAGGATCTGTCCGGCCAATGGGCGGGTGTCGAACAGCATCTGCCGATCAATTCCTGCCGAAGGGCTGAGCATCAGGTTGCGCACGTCATCGCCGGACGGTTTGCGGGGACCAAGCCCGGCAGCCAGCAATGCCTCGATCAGCGCGTCATGCCCAGGGCCAATCCCACGGATTTGCAGGTTGGCCCGGTTGGTCACCTCGATCACGCCACCGGCGAACCGCTCGGCCACCGAAGCCACGGCATCGGCCTGATCCGCCCGGATAGAACCGCCATCGAGCTTGATCCGACAGATCCCCCCGTCCAGCGCCTGGACGACACGTAGCAACCCCGGGCAACCGGAGGGGCGAATGACGTTTAAGGATGGATGTTGGTTCAAGGCAGGACCGGCAGATAAGAAACGCCACGACGGCGAGGGGCCGTCATTATGCCTGCTTTGCCGGGGGTCATGAAAAGCTTGCTGGTCGGAATGCTGATGGTGGACACACAAATCCTGTATCCATCACAAATCCCCCCTGTGGGAGCGAGCTTGCTCGCGATAGCGGTCTGCCTGAAAAAGTGATGTCGAGTGTAACGCCATCATCGCGAGCAAGCTCGCTCCCACAGGGGATGGGTCACGCCTGATCCACCGGAGCGCGGTATGATGGCGGCCCGTTCGCGGACGCTACCAGTGCGCCGATCCAACCTATTCATTCGAGGAACAGAGATGACCCCCTGGCTGACCGTAGTGGGCATCGGTGAAGACGGCTTCAAGGGCCTGGGCCGAACGGCCCGCCATGCCTTGCTGCAGGCATCGCGGATCCTGGGCAGCGCTCGCCAGTTGGAATTGCTGCCGCTGTGCATCCGTGGTGAAAGAGAATCGTGGCCCAGCCCGTTCTCCCTGGAACCGTTGCTTGCCCGCCAGGGCGAACCGGTGTGCGTGCTGGCCAGCGGCGATCCGATGTTCTATGGCGTCGGCGCGAGCCTGGCCAGACAGGTGCCCAGCGATCAAATGTTGATCATCCCCGCGCCATCCTCCTGTTCGCTGGCCGCGGCGCGCATGGGCTGGCCGCTGCAGGACGTGGTCACGCTGTCATTGGTGGCGCGCCCCATGACGGCGCTCAATGTGCATTTATCCACAGGCGTCAGGCTGTTGTTGCTGAGCAATGATCGCCAGACCCCTGCCGCAGTGGCGGCGTTGCTGCGTGAGCGGGGATTCGGCTCGAGTGTCATGACTGTCCTGGAGCATCTGGGTGGTGCTGCCGAACGACGGATCGAAAACACCGCGACACAGTGGTCCGATGAACCCGTCGCCGACCTGAACCTGATCGCCATCGAATGCCGCGCCGAACCGTCGACGCGCGCCCTCTCACGCCTGGCCGGCCTGCCGGACACCGCGTTCGAGCATGACGGCCAGTTGACCAAACGCGACGTGCGCGCCATCACCCTGGCCCGCCTCGCCCCCACACCCGGCGAGCTGCTGTGGGATGTCGGTGCCGGCAGCGGCTCCATCGGCATCGAATGGATGCGCGCCCATCCTAGCTGCCGGGCCCTGGCCATCGAAACCGACGAAGGCCGACAAGCCTTGATCGAACGCAACCGCGACACCCTCGGCGTGCCGGGCCTGCAACTGATTCGCGGCAGCGCCCCGCAGGCGTTGGAAAACCTCGAACGGCCGGACGCGGTGTTCATCGGCGGTGGCGTCACCCGCGAAGGCGTGCTCGACGCCTGCTGGACCCAACTCAAGCCCGGTGGCCGACTCGTCGCCAACGCCGTGACCCTGCAAAGCGAAACGACCCTGATGCACTGGCGCGAACGTCACGGCGGTGAACTGACCCGCATCCACATCGCCCAGGCCCAGCCCTTGGGCGAGTTCGACACCTGGCGCCAGGCCTTGCCGATCACCTTGCTCGACCTGGTCAAGCCTCTCGATGCGTGACGAAACCGCCGAACAACCCGCGCCCCTGCGCAGCGGCCTGACCACCGGCAGTTGCGCCACCGCCACCAGCCTGGCAGCGGCCCGCTTGCTGCTGCGCGGCACCGAGGCCGATGCCGTTGAAATCGTCTTGCCCAAGGGCAAGCACGTGCAGATGCGCCTGGAGTTCTGCCGTTTGACCGAGCAAGGCGCCGAGGCAGGGACGATCAAGGACGCCGGCGATGACCCGGACGTGACCCACGGCGCCCTGTTGTTTTCCCAGGTGCGCTTGATCGCCGAACCCGGCGTGCGCTTCGTCGCCGGGCGCGGCGTGGGCACAGTGACACGGCCGGGATTGGTGCTGGGCGTCGGTGAGCCGGCAATCAACCCGGTGCCGCGTCAGATGATCAACGATCACCTCGGCCGCTTGGCCGAAGAAAGCGGCTACGCCGGAGGTTTCGAAGTCACGGTCAATGTCGAGGGCGGCGAAGCCCTGGCGTTGAAAACCATGAATCCGCGACTGGGCATCCTCGGCGGCCTCTCGATCCTTGGCACCAGCGGCATTGTCCGGCCGTTTTCCTGCGCGGCCTACATCGCCTCGATCCACCAAGGCATCGACGTGGCGAAAACCAATGGGTACCTGCACATCGCCGCCTGCACCGGCAACGCCAGCGAAGACACCATGCGCCGGGTCTACAACCTGCCGGAAATCGCCCTGATTGAAATGGGCGACTTCGTCGGCGCCGTGCTCAAGCATGTGCGCAAGGTGCCGGTGGAAAAACTCAGCCTCTGCGGCGGCTTTGGCAAGATCAGCAAACTCGCCGCCGGCCACATGGACCTGCACAGCCGCCACTCGAGCATCGACCTGCCGCAATTGGCCGAATGGGCCGCTGCGATCGGTGCCGATGAGATTCTGCAGAACGGCATCCGAGGAGCCAATACCAGCCAACAAGCCCTGGCGATGGCCAGCGCCGCCGGCATCGCCTTGGGCGACGTGGTGTGCGAGCACGCCCTGGCCTTCGCCCGCAGCGTGGTGCCGGCCCAGGTCCAGGTCGAAGTCTTCGCCATCGACCGCCAGGGCGGGATCGTCGGCCACGCCGGAGCCTTGTCATGAAACGTTTCCTGCTGCTCGGTGGCGTCACCGAAGCCCTGGCCATTGCTCGAACCCTCGGGCCCCAGCACATCTACAGCCTGGCCGGCATCGGCCGCATCCCCACCGACCTGACCTGCCAGGTGCGCGTCGGCGGCTACGGCGGCGCCGAAGGGCTAGCGCAATTCATCCGCGCCGAGGGCATCGACCTGCTATTGGATGCAACCCACCCCTACGCCGCGCAAATCAGCCACAACGCCGCCCACGCGGCCCGCGCCTGCGCCATCCCCTGCTGGGCCCTGCGCCGCCCGGTCTGGCAACCCCAAGCCGGCGATGACTGGCGCGAAGTGGCCGACTGGAGCGAATTGATCCAGGCCCTGCAACCGTTCCAGCGCCCCTTGTTCACCCTCGGGCGCGAGCCGCTGCAACACCTGGATGAAATCCCGCCAGAGCAATTCTGGACCTTGCGGGCGCTGGAGGTTTACCCCGGTAATGAGCGCTGCGAAGTGATCGGGGCTCGTGGTCCTTTTCATATCGAGAGCGAGCGTGAGCTGTTCGAACGGCGGCGGATCGATGTGCTGGTGAGCAAGAACAGCGGCAGCACTGCTACTGAACCGAAGCTGGAGGTGGCGCGGGAACGGGGGGTGCCGGTGTTGGTGTTGAAGCGGCCGGTGTTGCCGGGGGTGGATCGGGAGTTCGAGAAGCTTGAAGAAACACTTGAGGCGTTGGCGCTTCTGAGGTGATGAGACAAGATCACTGCCTTGCGTGAACAGTAACCTATTTGTTACCTTCAAGGCCGCACGTGATCACACTCGAAGAATATCTACAAGACAACGATACAAGCCCATTCAAGCGTTGGTTTTCCACTCTGGATGCCCAAGCGGCTTTCAAGGTATCCAACGCACTGATGCGTTTGGAGTTGGGCAACACCTCAAATATCAAATGGTTCGACGGTTTGGGCGAGTATCGTATCAACTGGGGCCCAGGTTATCGGGTGTACCTGACCCAGGAGGGCAAGCGCCTGATCATCTTGTTTGGTGGGGGAGACAAGTCCACTCAGAAAAAAGACATCAAACAGGCAAAAATGCTTGTTGCAGAATTCCGAGCCCGGAAAAAAGCAGAAAGGAACATGAGGTAACGCAATGGCTCTCACACGCAGCTACAAACATACGATCGCCGAACGCGCCCAGCGAGATCCTGAGTTTGCCCAGATCCTGCTGGACGAAGCCGCTACTTTATTTTTAAACGGAGAACCCGAGATGGCGAGGATGATTCTTCGTGATCTTGTGAATGCCACTGTGGGGTTTGAAGAGTTGGCAAAGGAAACGTCCAAACCCAGCAAAAGCCTGCACCGGATGCTTTCAGCCAAAGGTAATCCAAGCATGGATAACCTGGCCGCAATATTTGCAGTCATCCGTACGACTCTGGGAGTCGACATGCAGGTACATGCCGTACCGGCGCATTGAGGTTGTGCGAACGGGAAGCATCCGGGTGTATTCCCAAACAAGGCCCCAGCCCACAAAAACGCCAACTTGAAAATCTATTGCTACTGTTAACACCAGCCCTGCGACCCTACACCGCACGTGGCCTTTTTACTTCTGCCCCCCGATCAGGCTAAATACCGCCACCTGATCGCCCAACCTAGCGGATTGCCCCATGTCCCGAAAACGGCTTGCATTTGCCTGGATCGCCTGCTTCGCAGTGCTGTTCAACATGCTTGCCATGCCGCTTTCCAACAGCGGGGGTGCGACCGCCAATTCGCCAGCCGAGCAACTGCTGTGGGGCAGTTTCTGTTCCTCCGGCGGCACGAAAATGGTGGCGATTTCCCTGGGCACGTTCGAACAGGGCACGCCGCAACAGGACAATCATTCCACCATGCAACATTGCTGGTGCTGCTCAGGTCCGGCGCCATTGGTGGCGCTTGCCGGGCATGCGCCGCAGTTGTATCTGGATGCTCAACTGGCCCATCGTGCCGCCATCCATTCGAAACTCGACAGCCCTACCCCGCGCCAGCAATGGCCCAGCCTGAACCCTCGCGCCTCGCCTCTGGCCTGATTCCTCCGCATACACCTGCGTCCTGAATCGTTCCGGAGATTTGCCATGTTGAACAAACTTATCCTGCTGGCCGCCCTGCTGCTTCCTGTCGGCTTCGCCCAAGCTCACCAATACAAAGCGGGCGAGCTTGAGATCGCCCATCCGTGGTCCCAGGAATTGCCACCCAACGCACCGACCGTGGCCGCGTATTTCGTGATCCACAACAGCGGCACGACCGCCGACAAACTGCTCGGCGTAGACTCGCCCATCGCCGGCAAAGCCGAACTCCATGAGCACGTGATGCAAAACGACCTGATGAAAATGCAACCGGTGCCCGTCGTGAATATCGCCCCCGGTGCGACCGTCACCTTCGCGCCGATGGCGTATCACGTGATGCTGCTGGACCTGAAAGACCGCAGCCTGCTCAGCGACGGCAAACGTTTCCCCATGACCTTGCACTTCGAAAAGGCCGGGGATGTCACGGTGGACGTCGCGGTGCAGAAAAAAGCACCCGACGGCACCAAGACGCATAAACACGAACAGTAAGACGTAGCCGCCCCATGCAACCTCGTCGCGCCAGCTTGTCCACTCGCCGCCGTCAGCCCATGAGCCTGGCCCGCGGTAGCTGGATCAGCCTGTTCGCCATGCTGATGATCTTCATCGGTCCGCTGGTTTCCCAGTCGATGCCGATGGGTCAGCGCATGTCCATGCCGATGGACATGGACATGAGCATGGAAATGGCGGCGCACGAAGCACCGGCAGCCGAACATTGCCCGCCCCAGAGCGAGCACCATGCGCTGTGGGAAAAATGCGGCTATTGCAGCCTGCTGTTCAACTGCCCCGCGCTGCCCGGCGGTCATACCTTCGCCGCCTTCGACACGCCGCACACCAACACCTTCACCAGCCCTTCCCCACGCCTGGGCCATGCCCGGCCCGCGTTCTTCCCGGGTGCCCGCACCCGCGCACCGCCCTTCGCAGCGTAGCTCCCGACACTTACTCACCCGGTCGTACAAGACAGCCCCAGGCTGCCCGACCGTGTCGTCTACGTCTGTTCGATGGAATCATCATGTCCAGGTTTCCTGCTGGCATCGCTTTGGGCTCTGCCCAGGTTCGCTGCCCTCTGAACGATCCACGGGTTCGTTCGCGCCAAACCATTGCCGCCCTGTGCGGCCTGCTGCTCACCCCGCTCGCGCTGGCCGATGAGCACGAGCATCACGACCATCCGGTCGAAGAGCTGAGCCCGACGGTCATCACCGCCATCGCTCCCAGCTCACCGCTGACCGTCGTCACCAACCCCAAGGACCCGCGCCAACCGGTGCCGGCCAGCGATGGCGGCGACTACCTCAAGACCATTCCCGGCTTCGCCCTGGTGCGCAACGGCGGCACCAACGGCGATCCGGTGTTGCGCGGCATGTTCGGCTCGCGGCTGAACATCCTCACCAACGGCAGCATGCTCTTGGGCGCTTGCCCGGGGCGAATGGACGCGCCGACGTCCTACATTTCGCCGGAAACCTACGACAAGCTCACCGTGATCAAAGGCCCGCAAACCGTACTTTGGGGCCCCGGTGCCTCGGCCGGGACCGTGCTGTTCGAGCGCGAGCCGGAGCAGTTCGGCGAGCTCGGCACCCGGGTCAACGCCAGTGTGCTGGCCGGCTCCAACGGCCGTTTCGACAAAGTGGTGGACGTCGCCGCTGGCGGGCCGCGGGGTTATGTACGGGTGATCGGCAACACTGCCCATTCGGACGATTACCGCGACGGCAACAACGACACCGTGCCGTCGCGCTACGACAAGTGGAATGGCGACGTCACCCTCGGCTGGACCCCGGACGCCGATACCTTGCTGGAGCTGACCGCCGGCAAGGGCGACGGTGAGGCACGCTACGCCGGGCGTGGCATGGACGGTTCGCAGTTCAAGCGCGAAAGCCTCGGGCTGCGTTTCGAGCGCTCGAACATCGGCGAGGTGTTGGACAAGCTCGAGGCACAGGTCTACTACAACTATGCCGATCATGTGATGGACAACTACACGCTGCGCACGCCGTCC
This sequence comes from Pseudomonas alvandae, assembly GCF_019141525.1. Taxonomy (GTDB): domain Bacteria; phylum Pseudomonadota; class Gammaproteobacteria; order Pseudomonadales; family Pseudomonadaceae; genus Aquipseudomonas; species Aquipseudomonas alvandae. The sequence goes on along the minus strand of NZ_CP077080.1, from coordinate 953,047 downwards.
GGCACCGGGATGATGGCCGGGCCCATGGCCTCGAATGTCGACCGCCGCACCCTCGGCGCCCGCATCAAGGCCACCTGGCGTTGGGCCGATGTGCAATTGATCAGCGGCCTCGACGCGCAGACCAACGAGCATCGCCAACGCAGCAGCATGGGCGTGGATACCTACAAGGACCTGCCTTACACCAAGGACGCCGACTTCCACAATTACGGGGTGTTCGGCGAACTGACCTGGTACGCCGCCGACCGCGACCGGGTTATCACCGGCGCCCGGCTCGACCGCGCCTCGGCCAAGGACTATCGCCAGAGCCTCGGTTCGGGCATGTCGGCGCGCCCCAACCCCACCGCCGATGACACCCGGGCCGACACGCTGCCCAGTGGTTTCGTCCGCTACGAACACGACCTGGACGACAGCCCCACCACCCTCTATGCCGGCGTCGGTCACGCGCAACGCTTCCCGGACTACTGGGAGCTGTTCTCGGCGAACGTTGGCCCCAGCGGTTCGCTGAACGCCTTCGACGCGATCAAGCCGGAGAAAACCACCCAGCTCGATTTCGGCCTGCAATACAAGACCGAAACCCTCGAAGCCTGGGCATCGGGTTATGTCGGGCAGGTTCGCGACTACATCCTGTTCGACTACACGCCCGGGATGATGGGCACCACCTCCCGCGCCGAGAACATCGACGCGCGGATCATGGGCGGTGAACTGGGCGCGGCCTACCTGCTCACCGAACGCTGGAAAGCCGATGCCACCCTAGCCTACGCCTGGGGCAAGAACAGCAGCGACGGCAGCGCCCTGGCGCAGATGCCGCCGCTGGACGCGCGCCTGGGCCTGACCTACAGCGAAGACCGCTGGAGCGCCGGGGCCTTGTGGCGGGTGGTGGCGGCGCAGCACCGGGTCGATGAAAACAAGGGCAACGTGGTCGGCAAGGACTACGGCACAAGCTCGGGCTTCGGGGTCTTCTCGCTCAACGGTGCCTATCGCATCAATCAACACTGGAAGGTCAGCAGCGGCGTCGACAACCTGTTCGGCAAAGCCTACGCCGAGCACTTGAACCTGGCCGGCAACGCCGGGTTCGGCTACCCGGCGAGCGATCCCCAGGCCATCAACGAACCGGGGCGCACGCTCTGGACGAAGGTGGATATGAGTTTCTAACCAGCACCGGAGATCTGTCAGCAAGAACACAAACTGTGGGAGCGAGCTTGCTCGCGATGGCGAAGGCACATTCAACATCGATGCAAGCTGAACCATTGCTATCGCGAGCAAGCTCGCTCCCACAGTGGTTCGTTTCCACCTTGACTGACCGCACAACATAACAACCCATTTTGCCCTGCGGAGCGCTTTCTGATGAGCCAACCGAAACCGAATTTCTACAACCTGGCCTGGCGTTGGCATTTCTATGCCGGGCTGTTCGTCGCGCCGTTCATGGTGATGCTGGCCCTGACCGGGATCATTTACCTGTTCAAGCCGCAACTCGATCCACTGATGTACGGCGACTTACTGAATGTGCCGGCCAGTCATCACGCCCTGGCGGCGGACGACCTGCTCAAGCAGGTCCGCCAGGCCTACCCCGAAGGCCAGGTCAAGCAGTACCTGCCACCGGTCAATGCCGAACGCAGCGCGCAATTCGTGGTGATCGACCAAGGCCGGGAACTGAATGTGTTCATCGACCCGTACCACGGCGACATCCTTGGCGAGCAGGATGCGAAGAACAACCTGCAAGCCATGGCCCGGGCGATCCACGGCGAATTATTGATCGGCACGGTCGGCGACCGATTGGTGGAAATGGCCGCCGGCTGGGGCGTGGTGCTGGTGGTTTCCGGCCTGTACCTGTGGTGGCCGCGCGGGCAATCATCGGCCGGCGTGCTGTGGCCGCGCTGGAGCGCGCGCGGTCGGCTGTTCTGGCGCGACTTGCACGTGGTCCTGGGCTTCTGGGGCGCCGCGTTCCTGCTGGTGATGCTGCTCAGCGGCATGACCTGGACCGGCTTCTGGGGCAAGCAATACGCGGACCTGTGGAACCGCTTCCCGGCGGCGATGTGGAATGACGTGCCGAAGTCCGATGTCGAGGCCGGCAGCCTCAACAACGCCCACCGCCAGACCGTGCCATGGGCCGTGGAGAATACGCCGATGCCGATGTCCGGCGACCACGCCGAGCACATGGCCCACGGCGGCATGCATGAAGGCCCCGCGGCGCCGACCGTCAGCCTGCAAGCGGTGCAGGATATCGCCACCGAGCGCAAGGTCGAACCCGGCTACAGCATCACGCTTCCAACGACCGCTTCTGGCGTGTTCACCATCGCCGTGTTCGCCGACGACCCGCGCAACGACGCGACCCTGCACGTAGACCAATACACCGGCAAGGTCCTGGCCGATGTGCGTTGGGAGCATTACAGCGTCGTGGCCCGCGCCACCGAAACCGGCGTGATGCTGCACGAAGGCAAGATGTTCGGCCCGCTGAACCAGATCATCGTGCTGCTGGTTTGCCTGATGATCCTGTTCAGCGCGGTGAGTGGCCTGGTGATCTGGTGGAAGCGCCGGCCCCAGGGCAAGTTCGGCGTGCCGCCGCTGCGCCACGATTTGCCGACGTGGAAGACCGGGGTGTTCATCATGCTGGCCCTGGCGGTGGTGTTCCCGCTGGTGGGGGCTTCGCTGGTGGTGGTGTGGCTGTTGGACCGGCTCGTCACCCGATTGAATCGTCAGCCTGAGATCGCCTCATCTTCAAGCTGAACACAGCGCGTTAACGGAAAGCGGCGCGAAACCTCTACAATCGCGCCCGCTTTCAACAACTGTAAACACAGTCTAAATGTGGGAGCGGGCTTGCTCGCGAATGCGGTGTGTCAGTCAGCATTTATATGTCTGACACACCGCATTCGCGAGCAAGCCCGCTCCCACAGGGGCTGTGTGTCGATCCGATAATTTGAGTAACCGCATGACCTCCCTAACCCTCTCCCACCTCGCCTGGACGCCCTTGGGCCATGGCCACTGCCATCACCAGTTCCAGCTGCGTGACGCCACGCTGCAGGTGACGGCCGGGGAGTTTGTCGGCTTGATCGGGCCCAACGGCAGCGGCAAGACCAGCCTGTTGCGCTGCGCCTATCGATTCAGTCGACCGGAACATGGCGAGGTCAGACTCGAACATCACAACCTCTGGAAACAGTCCGCGCGTTGGTGCGCCCAGCGCATCGCGGTGGTGCTGCAAGAATTTCCCGACGCCTTCGGCCTGACCGTTGAAGAAGTCGTCGCCATGGGCCGGATGCCTCACAAGGGTTTGTTCGACAGCGACAACCATGAAGACCGCCGGCTGGTAAACCAGGCATTGGCATCGGCCGGGCTCGAAGGCTTTGGCGACCATGCCTTCGCCACGCTCTCGGGCGGTGAGAAGCAACGGGTAATCCTCGCCCGCGCCCTCGCCCAGCAGCCGCAATTGCTGATCCTCGACGAACCGACCAACCACCTCGACCCGCGCTATCAATTGCACCTGCTGCAACTGATCAAGGGCCTGGGCATCGGCACCCTCGCCAGCCTCCACGACCTGAACCTGGCTGCCGCTTTCTGCGATCGCCTGTACGTGATCGAACACGGGCGCATCGTCGCCAGCGGCACGCCCAAGGATGTCCTCACCGCCGAACTGTTGCGCGAGGTGTTCGGCGTCGAAGCCCTGGTGGACGAGCATCCGCTGTCCGGCTACCCACGAATCACCTGGATAACCTAACCATGACCTTGCGTTTCCTGCTGTTGCTGCCCCTGCTGCTGGGCAGCGCCGATGCCCTGGCCGAAGCCACCCGCTACCCGTTGACGATCCAGAGCTGCAACCGCCAGGTGGTATTCAATCAGGCCCCTCGCCATGCCGTCAGCCATGACATCAACATGACGCAGATGATGCTCGCCCTGGGCCTCAAGCACCGCATGGTCGGCTACAGCGGCATCAGCGGCTGGAAATCGGTGACGCCCGAGATGGCGAAGATCCTCGACGGCCTGCCGGAACTCGCCGCCAAATACCCCTCGGTGGAAACCCTGCTCGATGCCAACGTCGATTTCTTCTTCGCCGGTTGGGACTACGGCATGCGCGTGGGCGGCGACCTGACGCCGCAGACCTTGCAACCGCTGGGCATCAATGTCTACGAGTTGACCGAATCCTGCGCGTTCGTAATGAAGCGCCCGGCGGCCTCGCTGGAGGACACCTACAACGACTTGCGCAACCTGGGGAAAATCTTCGACGTGCAGGATCGCGCCAACGCGCTGATCGCCACGATGCAGGCCCAGGTGGCCGAAGTGCGCAAACACCTGCCGGCCCAACAACCGAGGGTATTCCTGTATGACAGCGGCGAAGACCGCGCCATGACCTCCGGGCGCCTGGGCATGCCCCAAGCCCTGATCGACGCGGCCGGCGGGCGCAACATCCTCGATGACGTGGAAACCAGCTGGACGCGGGTGAACTGGGAAAACGTGGTCGAGCGCAACCCGCAGGTCATCGTGATCGTCGACTATGGCGAAGTCAGCGCCGAGCAGAAGCAGCAATTCCTGCTAGACAACCCGGCCCTGCAATCAGTCGATGCGATCAAGCACCGGCGCTTCATCGTGATCCCCTACGTGCAGGCCACCCCGGGCATCGACAACGTGCTGGCGGTGCAAACCCTGGCACGGGGTTTCCACGGCCAATGAACAACCGTCGCTACGCCGCCCTGCTGACGGTCCTCGGCGCGCTCCTGCTGGTGTCGTGCGTGGTCTCCCTCGGCTTCGGGCCGGCCCGGGTGCCAGTGGCTGTGGTCTGGGACATCCTGTTGAGCAAGACCTTGGGGGTCGGCGAGGTCCATTGGACAGCCGGCCAGGAACATATCGTCTGGCTGATCCGCGTCCCGCGCCTGTTACTCGGTGCCTTGGTCGGCGCCGGGCTGGCGTTGATCGGCGCGGTGCTGCAAGCGGTCACGCGCAATCCGCTGGCTGATCCGCACCTGTTGGGCGTCACTTCCGGCGCGACCTTGGGGGCGGTCATCGTGGTGTTGCATGTCGGTGAGGTCATTGGCCTGCTGACCCTGCCCCTCGCCGCCTTCATCGGCGCACTGCTGAGCATGTTGCTGGTGTTGGCCATCGCTGCCCGCCAAGGCCGGCTGGAGAGTGATCGGCTGTTGCTGTGTGGCGTGGCGGTGTCCTTCGTGATGATGGCGGCAGCCAACCTCTTGTTGTTCCTCGGTGACCATCGTGCCAGTTCGACGGTGATGTTCTGGATGCTTGGCGGCCTGGGCCTGGCACGCTGGGAACTGCTGGCCGTACCGGCCGCCAGTGTGCTGCTGGGATTGGTGTTGCTGCTGGGCATGGCCCGGCCACTGAACGCGCTGATGGCCGGTGAACAGACCGCCGTGACCCTGGGCCTGAACGCGGCGAAGGTGCGGTTGTGGATTTTTTTGATCGCGTCGCTGATGACCGGCGTGCTGGTGTCCATCAGCGGCTCGATTGGTTTTGTCGGGTTGATGGTGCCGCATATTGCCAGGCGCCTGGTGGGCGCCGAGCATCGCCGACTGCTGCCAGCCTGCGTACTGCTGGGCGGCCTGTTCCTGGTGTGGGTGGACGTGGCAGCCCGCACGCTGATTGCGCCGGAGGACCTGCCGATTGGGGTCGCTACGGCAGCCATCGGCGGGTTGTTCTTTATTGGCCTGATGCGCCGTCGTTGAAAAGATGCTTTTTCTTGTAGACGCCGAATAACTCGGTCCCAAGGCCTCCATTACGAAAATGTTCAAGCTCCGCTCGAACCAGATCAATGATCAACGCCCGGTCTTCAGCTTTTTCAAGGTTGAAATTCCCGCTGTAGGCAAGGTTGACCATTCGCCAGAGGAAGCAATTGGTTCGGTAAACATCGACGGGCGTCAGCCAACGTTCGAGGAGCGCGGTAATTTCCTCGCTTCGAATCCCCTCGAAGCACCCAATTGAGTGGTCCTTGTCTGGAATGACAGCATCGACCACCTGAGTATCGGCATTCAATCGGTAACGCGCCGGCAAGGTCGAGAACGCTGCATCGGCGGCAATTATGGCGTCGGGCCACAAGCGATTGCCGTTACGCCCCACGGCCTCACCCACGCTCCAGAACTCCCCGTCATCTTTCAGACTACGGGAGATAAAGAGCATTACTTTTTCCAGCTCTACCAAATGGTGCAATGCCGAAACACACATAATGACATCCCACTGTTCACCGGTAGGCGCCAGGTCATTCGCATCCGCCACGATCAAATCGAGGCAGGTTTGCGGCGAAAACTGTTTTGCCGCGATTTGGAGCAGGTCTTCATTGATATCCAGCAGTGACCATTGCACGCCTTCGGGAATAGCCGCTGAAAAACCAGCCTCTATCCGCGCGGCACCGCTGCAGATGGACAAAACCTTTATCACCCCGTGGTCCGTGACTTTCTGGCGTAGCCTCGCTTGAAAATCAGGCGGGGTCTGCGGGACGTTCGCCCTCAGGAGACGAGTCGCATAGGAGTAGGCGGCCTCCCCGGCCAACGGTTCCTGAATGACCATGTCGGCCTGCGCATCATGCCCTTGCGCATGGGCCAGTCCATTCAATGGGCGAACCTTGCGAGCGACGCCCCTTGCAGTTTCACTCTGTCGCTGCTGGACGGTTGAGTAGAACTCGCTCCGGTAGACGCTGCTGAAGTGCGCTATCTCGTTTTTCATGCGCATTGAATGATGTGTCCTGGCCAGGAGCGCCTTTCTCTCTCCTTCCCTGGCGACGCATAAATCTGCTATCGCCAGCCAGTCCGCCGTGGGATCGTTCTGCGCCCCGGGCCCACACTCGATCAAGAGGCGGCCACGCTTGCCCGCCAACCAGGCCAGGTCCAAATCCACCGTCCTCCATTGCGGCGGCGGATTTCTTCCGCAGACATGAAACGCTCCAATCTGAAAGTCGGCCTGAGTTTCGTCTTCAAGAAAAATAACTGAACAAGTAAGCCCATCCCTGCTGATGCTGGGTAGAGCGGCCGAAAAACGAAGGAATAACATTGAATCGGCAAACACATTCAACTGGCTGCTTCGAAGGCGCTCCCCAGCGGTGAGAATCAGTGAATACCTTCCTTCCCTCAGATGCGCTACAGGCATCCATTGCGGATGCTCGGCCAGTTTGACTTCAGGCAACACGTCGAAAACCGCCGTCTCATCGAGAAGAAAAAAGCTTGCAACGCCAGAGTCATTCAAACCGACTTCCCCACTTCAGAATCCAGAAGAACCAGCATAGACGTGCGGTTGAAAATCTCACCTTGGATTAATCCGACTCCACGCCCCAATGCGGAGCGCCACATTGCACCAGCACCCGCGATACGGTCACTGATGGTGCATCGCCATTTTCCACTCACGCCGCCAACCCCGCATTTCAAAGCCTTTCTCCAACCGGGCACACCCCTTGCAAAAGCCCCTTCCAGCGTCTGCATCTGCCATCCAGAAAAACATAAAGACCACGGAGATCGCACCATGAAGCGTCGTAGCTTGATCAAGGCTTTTACACTCTCGGCAAGCATTGCCGCGATGGGCATGGCTTGGACCGTCCAGGCCGCCGAGACCATCAAGGTTGGCATCCTGCATTCGCTGTCCGGGACCATGGCGATCTCCGAGACGTCCCTCAAGGACATGGCGCTGATGACCATCGATGAGATCAACGCCAAGGGTGGGGTCAACGGCAAGAAGCTCGAAGCGGTGGTCGTGGACCCGGCGTCGAACTGGCCGCTGTTCGCCGAAAAGGGCCGGCAGTTGCTGACCCAGGACAAGGTCGCCGTGGTGTTCGGCTGCTGGACTTCGGTGTCGCGTAAATCCGTGTTGCCGGTGTTCGAGGAACTCAACGGCCTGCTGTTCTACCCGGTGCAGTATGAAGGCGAAGAAATGTCGCCGAACGTGTTCTACACCGGCGCGGCACCGAACCAGCAGGCGATTCCGGCGGTGGAATACCTGATGAGCGAAGAAGGCGGCAGCGCCAAGCGCTACTTCCTGCTGGGCACCGACTACGTCTACCCGCGTACCACCAACAAGATCCTGCGGTCGTTCCTGCACTCCAAAGGTGTGGCGGACAAAGACATCGAAGAGGTCTACACGCCGTTTGGCCACAGCGATTACCAGACCATCGTCGCCAACATCAAAAAGTTCTCGGCCGGCGGCAAGACCGCGGTCATCTCCACGGTCAACGGCGACTCCAACGTGCCGTTCTATAAGGAACTGGCGAACCAGGGCCTGAAGGCTACCGACGTACCGGTCGTGGCCTTCTCGGTGGGCGAAGAAGAACTGCGCGGCATCGACACCAAGCCGCTGGTGGGCAACCTGGCGGCGTGGAACTACTTCGAATCCGTGGATAACCCGGCGAACAAGAAATTCGTCGATTCCTGGAAAGCCTACGCCAAGGCCAAGAACCTGCCAGGCGCCGACAAAGCGGTGACCAACGACCCGATGGAAGCCACTTACGTCGGGATCCACATGTGGGCGCAAGCGGTGGAAAAAGCCAAGTCCACCGACGTCGACAAAGTCCGCGAAGCCCTGGCCGGCCAGACCTTCGCCGCACCGTCGGGCTACACCCTGACCATGGACAAGACCAACCACCACCTGCACAAGCCGGTGATGATCGGCGAGATCCAGGCCGACGGTCAGTTCAACGTGGTCTGGCAGACCGAAGGCCCGATCCGCGCGCAACCGTGGAGCCCGTTCATCGCCGGCAACGACAAGAAGCCTGACTATGCGGTGAAGAGCAACTGAGCCCATGGGTGTCGGCCCGAGCATGACGCTTGGGTCCGACACAACTCCCTTGTGGGAGCGGGCTTGCTCGCGAAGGCGGAGCGTCAGTCAAAGTTGTTCTGCCTGGCCCACCGCCTTCGCGAGCAAGCCCGCTCCCACAAAAGAAGTTTTGCGCAAGGCCAACAATATGCCCACCGCCCTCTACCGCTTGATCCTCACCATCACATTCTTATTGCCGATGGCCTCATACGCCGGCGACGCCGAAGACTTCGTCGCCGCCAACCCGACCCAGCAGGCCAAGCTCCTGGAAGCCTGGGCTGCGCAGCCGGAGCCTGAGCGCGTCGAACTGATCAACGCCCTGCAACAAGGCCAGTTGACCGTCGACGGCCAACCCAAGACCCTGCGCCTGAACAACCGCTTGCGAGGGCTGATCGAAACCGCCCTGGCCAGCCATCAACTGCTCGCGGTCGATGCCCGCGTACGCCTGGGCGCCGCGCAACAACTGCAGAAAAGCGCCCGCCCGACGCAACTGGCGTTTCTTGATCGGCAACTGGCCGGCGAGCAGGACGAAGACGTCCACGCCGCCCTGAGCCTGGCCCTGGCGAACCTGCAACTGGTGGACAGCAACCCGAGCGTGCGCCTGGCCGCCGTTCGACTGCTGGGAGAAACCGGCGACCCGCTGGCCCGCACCCGCCTCGAAGGCCTGCTCGAGCCCGGCGTTGAAACCGATGCCGCCGTGCGCACCGCCGCCGAAACCAGCCTCGGCCAGGTCAAGCGCAAACTCCTCGTCGGCGAATTGCTGGGCCAGGCCTTCAGCGGCATGTCCCTGGGTTCGATCCTGCTGCTGGCCGCCCTCGGCCTGGCAATCACTTTCGGCCTGCTGGGGGTGATCAACATGGCCCACGGCGAAATGCTGATGCTCGGCGCCTACTCCACCTACGTGGTGCAGATGCTGTTCCAGCGCTTCGCCCCGAACGCCATCGAGTTCTATCCATTGATCGCCCTGCCGGTGGCGTTTTTCATCACCGCCGCCATCGGCATGGTCCTGGAACGCACGGTGATCCGTCACCTCTACGGGCGGCCGCTGGAAACCTTGCTCGCCACCTGGGGCATCAGCCTGATGCTGATCCAACTGGTGCGCCTGGTGTTCGGCGCGCAGAACGTCGAAGTCGCCAACCCGGCCTGGCTGTCGGGCGGGATCCAGGTGTTGCCGAACCTGGTGCTGCCGTACAACCGCATCGTGATCATTGCCTTCGCGCTGTTCGTGGTGGTGCTGACCTGGTTGCTGCTGAACAAGACGCGCCTGGGCCTGAACGTCCGCGCGGTAACGCAGAACCGCAACATGGCCGCCTGCTGCGGTGTGCCCACGGGCCGCGTGGACATGCTCGCCTTCGGCCTCGGCTCGGGCATCGCCGGCCTCGGTGGCGTGGCCCTGAGCCAGATCGGCAACGTCGGCCCGGACCTGGGCCAGAGCTACATCATCGACTCGTTCCTGGTGGTGGTGCTCGGCGGCGTCGGCCAGTTGGCCGGTAGCGTGTTCGCCGCGTTCGGCCTGGGCATCGCCAACAAGATCCTCGAACCGCAGATCGGCGCCGTGCTCGGCAAGATCCTGATCCTTGCGCTGATCATTCTGTTCATCCAGAAGCGTCCGCAAGGCCTCTTCGCGCTCAAAGGACGGGTAATCGACTGATGAACCAGCCCCTGATGCTCACGGCCACGCAAAAGGCCGGCCCCAAAGTCACTCTCGCCGTCGGCGCGCTGATCCTCGCCGTGCTGTTGAGCCTGCCGCTGCTGTCGCTGCTGGCGGCGGACAACCCGCTGCACGTCTCGGCTTATACCCTCACCCTGGTGGGCAAAATCCTCTGCTACGCCATCGTCGCCCTGGCGCTGGACCTGGTCTGGGGCTACGCCGGCTTGCTCTCCCTGGGCCACGGTTTGTTCTTCGCCCTGGGCGGCTACGCCATGGGCATGTACCTGATGCGCCAGGCCGCCGGCGATGGCCTGCCGGCGTTCATGACCTTCCTGTCGTGGACCGAGCTGCCCTGGTATTGGGTCGGCACCGACAGTTTCCTCTGGGCGATGTGCCTGGTGGTGCTGGCGCCGGGTTTGCTGGCGCTGGTGTTCGGCTTCTTCGCCTTCCGCTCGCGGATCAAGGGCGTGTATTTCTCGATCATGACCCAGGCCCTGACCTTCGCCGGGATGCTGCTGTTCTTCCGCAACGAAACCGGGTTTGGCGGCAACAACGGCTTCACCAATTTCCGTTCGATCCTGGGCTTTGGCATCACCGAGCCGGGCACCCGCGCGGTGCTGTTTTTCGCCACGGTGTTGTTGTTGGTGGCGAGCCTGTTCATTGGCTGGCGCCTGGCCCGCAGCAAATTCGGCCGGGTGCTGACTGCCCTGCGCGATGCGGAAAACCGGCTGATGTTCTGCGGCTACGATCCGCGTGGCTTCAAGCTGTTCGTCTGGGTGTTGAGCGCGGTGTTGTGCGGCCTCGCCGGGGCGTTGTACGTGCCGCAAGTGGGCATCATCAACCCCAGCGAAATGTCGCCGACCAACTCCATCGAGGCCGCCGTCTGGGTAGCCCTCGGCGGGCGCGGCACGTTGATCGGGCCATTGCTCGGCGCGGGCGTGGTGAACGGCATGAAAAGCTGGTTCACCGTGGCGTTTCCTGAGTATTGGCTGTTCTTTCTTGGCGCCCTGTTCATCGTCGTGACCCTGTACCTGCCCAAGGGCGTGATCGGGCTGCTGAAGAAAAGGAGCGAATCATGAGAATCACACCTACGGCGGACTTCATGCTCGAACCGATCCTTGAGCCCAACAAAGACCAAGGCAGCAGCCGCGACGCCATTGGCCTCGGCCAGGCCGCTGGCGTTGGCCTGAACACCCGCCACGGCACCATCCTGACCCTGGAAGACATCAGCGTCAGCTTCGATGGCTTCAAGGCGTTGAACGATCTGAACCTGTACATCGGCGTCGGCGAATTGCGCTGCATCATCGGCCCCAACGGTGCGGGCAAGACCACGTTGATGGATGTGATCACCGGCAAGACCCGTCCCAGCCACGGCAAGGCCTGGTTCGGCGAGACCCTCGACCTGACAACGATGAGCGAAGTGGAAATCGCCCAGGCCGGCATCGGTCGCAAGTTCCAGAAGCCGACGGTGTTCGAAGCCCTGAGCGTGTTCGAGAACCTGGAGCTGGCGCTCAAGACCGACAAATCGGTGTGGGCCAGCCTGCGGGCGAAACTGACCGGCGAGCAGCACGACCGCATCAGCGAAGTGCTCGAGACAATCCGCCTCACCACCTCCGTCAACCGCGCCGCCGGGCTGTTGTCCCACGGCCAGAAACAGTTCCTGGAGATCGGCATGCTGCTGGTGCAGGACCCGCAACTGTTACTGCTCGACGAGCCGGTGGCGGGCATGACCGACGCCGAGACCGACTTCACCGCCGAGCTGTTCAAGTCCTTGGCGGGTAAGCATTCGCTGATGGTGGTGGAGCACGACATGGGCTTCGTCGGCGCGATCGCCGACCACGTCACCGTGCTGCACCAGGGCAGCGTGCTGGCCGAAGGGTCGCTGGAACAGGTGCAGGCCGATGAGCGGGTGATCGAGGTGTATTTGGGTCGATAAATCGGCCAGCGCCAAGCCGCAAGCTTCAAGCGGCAAGTTGAAAGCAAAGCCGTACACCATCCTGCTCTTACTTGCAGCTTGAAGCTTGCCGCTTGAAGCTCTAAAAAACGGAGTTCAAATGCTACAAGTCCAACACCTCCACCAATACTACGGCGGTAGCCACATCCTGCGCGGCCTGTCGTTCGACGTGAAGGTCGGCGAGGTGACGTGCCTGCTGGGTCGCAACGGCGTGGGCAAGACCACCCTGCTCAAATGCCTGATGGGCCTGCTGCCGGCCAAGGAAGGCGCGGTGAATTGGGAGGGCAAGGCCATCACTACCTTCAAGCCGCACCAACGGGTGCACGCCGGCATTGCCTACGTGCCCCAGGGCCGGGAGATTTTCGGCCGGCTGACGGTGGAAGAAAACCTGCTGATGGGGCTGTCGCGTTTCCCTGGTTCAGAAGCCAAGGAAGTGCCGGCTTTCATCTACGAACTGTTCCCGGTGCTGCTGCAGATGAAACAGCGCCGGGGCGGTGACCTGTCCGGCGGCCAGCAACAGCAGCTCGCCATTGGCCGGGCCCTGGCCAGCCGTCCCCGGTTGCTGATTCTCGATGAGCCCACCGAAGGCATCCAGCCGTCGGTGATCAAGGAAATCGGCGCGGTGATCAAGAAACTCGCGGCGCGGGGCGACATGGCGATTTTACTGGTGGAACAGTTCTACGACTTCGCCGCCGAGTTGGCCGATCAGTACCTGGTGATGTCCCGGGGCGAGATCGTGCAGCAGGGCCGCGGAGAAAATATGGAAGCCGAGGGTGTGCGCGGGCTGGTAACGATCTAGGCTTAGCGTCCCGACGATAATCAGAAAATCATGAATCTACCTGTTACGTCTTCAGCCCTGTTCACACCCAGCTGGCACGCCGAGCTGGACTTGGGCTATGCCCGCTTCGGCGATTGCACACGCCCGGTACAGCGCCGCCACAAGGGCCCGCTGCGGGTGCAGAAGCACTTGTACGCCGAAGGCCCCGAAGTGTGCCAGCACATCATCGTCCACCCGCCCGGCGGGATTGCCGGTGGGGATCGGCTGGACATCTCGGCCCACGTCGGCCCTGGCGCCTGGGCACAATTGACCAGCCCCGGCGCGGCCAAGTGGTACCGCGCCGCCGGCCCGGCGTACCAGCAACTGACGCTGAGCGTGGCCCCCGGCGCGACCCTGGAATGGCTGCCCCAGGAAACCATCGTCTTCAGCGCAGCCCAGGCCGAACTCAGCACAAGCATCGACCTGCAGGGCGATGCCCGATTGTTCTATTGGGACATGGTTGCCCTCGGCCGGCCGGCCAGTGGCGAGCGATTCGACCGGGGACACTTCCAGTCGCGGCTGGACATCCGCCGCGACGGCCAGTTGTTGTGGCATGAGCGCCAGCGCATCGTCGGTGGCGATGGACTGCTGGACTCGCCCATCGGCCTGGGCGGTGATCCGGTGTTCGCCACGTTGCTGGTGACCGGTGAGATCGACAGCGAGTTGCTGGAACGCTGCCGATCCCTGGGCCATGCCGTGCGCGGCGACCTGACCCAACTGCCCGGTTTGCTCGTGGCCCGTTGCCTGGCGAGCGAGGCGTTGCTGGCGCGGGGGTGGTTGATTGAGTTGTGGCGCTTGCTCAGGCCTGCATTGCTTGGAAGAGAGGCCGTGCCACCAAGAATCTGGAGCACCTGAATTTGCTTTCCCACAGAGGATCCCCCACAAGGGGACCTGTGTTCACAGCAAGAATTTTTTTATCTGCCCTTATGGATTGCACATGGACCTGACCCCACGCGAAAAAGACAAGCTGTTGATCTTCACCGCCGGCCTCGTCGCCGAACGACGACTGGCCCGGGGCGTGAAACTCAACTACCCGGAGGCCATGGCCTACATTTCCGCCGCGCTGCTCGAAGGCGCCCGTGACGGCCAGACCGTGGCCGAGCTGATGCACTACGGCACCACGTTGCTGAGCCGCGAGCAGGTGATGGAAGGTATCCCGGAGATGATCCCGGAGATTCAGGTCGAAGCGACGTTTCCCGACGGCACCAAACTGGTCACCGTCCACCAGCCCATCGCCTGAGGCCACGCCATGACTGCCCATGTTCGTGACGCACAGCCCGCCGACCTGGCGGCGATCCGCGATATCTACAACGACGCCGTGCTCAACACCACGGCGATCTGGAACGAGCAGGCCGTGGACCTGGGCAACCGCCAGGCCTGGTTCAGCGCCCGGCAAACCCAGGGCTACCCGGTGCTCGTCGCCGTTGACGCCGAGGACAACGTGCTCGGCTACGCTTCCTTCGGCGACTGGCGGCCATTCGATGGCTTCCGCCATACCGTGGAGCATTCCGTGTACGTGCGCAGCGACCAGCGCGGCAACGGCCTTGGCCCGTTGCTGATGGCTGTCCTGATCGAGCGCGCCAGGTCCTGCGATAAACACGTCATGGTCGCGGCCATCGAGAGCGGCAACGCGGCCTCGATTCGCCTGCATGAGCGGATCGGTTTCGTCACCACCGGGCAGATGCCCCAGGTGGGCACCAAGTTCGGCCGTTGGCTGGACCTGACGTTCATGCAGTTGGTCCTCAACCCCGGGGCGCCACCGCCCGCCATCGACAAGGAGTGATACCGATGAACGCCGCCCAGTTGCGTCGAGTCCACGCTGAAAGCTTTGCGCACTATCGCCAGGGCCTGATCGATCTGTTGCTCGACGCCGTGGGTTATGGCGCCAGCGTCGGGTTCATGGCCGACCTCGATGCGGTCCAGGCCCGGACCTATTTCGATGAAGTCCAGGCCAGTCTCAACCAGGGCCACCTGCTGTTGTGGGTTGTGGTCAAGGATGAACAGGTGCAGGCCAGCGTCCAGCTTGCCCTGTGCCAGAAGCCCAACGGCCGCAACCGCGCCGAGGTGCAAAAGCTGTTGGTCCGCGGCGAGGCCCGCCGCCGGGGCCTCGGCCAGCAGTTGATGAGCGCCCTGGAACTCGGCGCCCGCCAGCACAAGCGTGGCCTGTTGTACCTCGACACCGAGGCCGGCTCCGAGGCCGAGGCGTTCTACCGCGCCATGGGCTACATCCGCGTCGGTGAACTGCCCGACTACTGCCAGAGCCCGGACGGGACCTACACCCCGACCGCCATCTACTACAAGCTTTTGGGGCAACCACAATGATTCCAGGGCAATACCAGGTCCAACCCGGCGACATCGAGCTCAACGTCGGCCGCCGCACGCTCACGTTGAATGTCGCCAACAGCGGCGACCGGCCGATCCAGGTCGGCTCGCACTATCACTTCTTCGAAACCAACGACGCCCTGACCTTCGACCGCGCCGCCAGCCGTGGCATGCGCCTGAACATCCCGGCGGGCACGGCGGTGCGCTTCGAGCCGGGGCAGAGTCGGGAAGTCGAACTTGTCGAACTGGCCGGGCATCGCCGGGTGTTCGGGTTTGCCGGGCGGGTCATGGGCGACCTTTAAGTCATGGGGGCCTGTACTGGCCTCATCGCGAGCAAGCTCGCTCCCACAGTTGATCGCGGTCCCCTGTGGGAGCGAGCTTGCTCGCGATGAGTGAGCGCAGCGAACGGTTTCAAAATTCAATTGAGTTTCAAGGCGAGCACATGAAGATTTCGAGACAAGCCTACGCCGACATGTTCGGCCCCACCGTCGGCGACAAGGTCCGCCTGGCCGACACCGAGTTGTGGATCGAAGTGGAGAAGGACTTCACCACCTACGGCGAAGAAGTGAAATTCGGCGGCGGCAAGGTGATTCGCGACGGCATGGGCCAGAGCCAATTGTTGGCCGCCGAGGTCGTCGACACGCTGATCACCAACGCGCTGATCATCGATCACTGGGGCATCGTCAAGGCCGATGTCGGCCTCAAGGACGGGCGCATCGCGGCGATCGGCAAGGCCGGCAACCCGGACATCCAGCCCGACGTGACCATCGCCATCGGCGCCAGCACCGAAGTGATTGCCGGTGAAGGCATGATCCTCACCGCTGGCGGGATCGACACCCATATCCACTTCATCTGCCCTCAGCAGATCGAAGAAGCGCTGATGAGCGGCGTCACCACCATGATCGGTGGCGGCACGGGCCCGGCCACCGGGACCAACGCCACCACCTGCACCTCCGGGCCGTGGCACCTCGCGCGGATGCTGCAAGCCGCCGATGCCTTTGCGATGAACATCGGCTTCACCGGCAAGGGCAACGCCAGCCTGCCGGAGCCGCTGGTCGAACAGGTCAAGGCCGGCGCCATCGGACTGAAGCTGCACGAAGACTGGGGCACCACCCCGGCGGCCATCGACAACTGCCTGAGCGTGGCCGACCAGTACGACGTGCAGGTGGCCATCCACACCGACACCCTCAACGAATCCGGTTTCGTCGAGACCACCCTGGCCGCGTTCAAGGGCCGCACCATCCACACCTACCACACCGAAGGCGCCGGTGGCGGCCATGCGCCGGACATCATCAAGGCTTGCGGCTTCCCTAACGTGCTGCCCAGCTCCACCAACCCGACCCGGCCGTTCACCCGCAACACCATCGATGAACACCTGGACATGTTGATGGTCTGCCATCACCTGGACCCGAGCATCGCCGAGGACGTGGCATTCGCCGAAAGCCGCATCCGCCGCGAGACCATCGCCGCCGAAGACATCCTCCACGACCTCGGCGCCTTCTCGATGATCAGCTCCGACAGCCAGGCCATGGGCCGGGTCGGCGAAGTCATCACGCGCACCTGGCAGACCGCCGACAAGATGAAAAAGCAACGCGGCGCCCTCCCCGGCGACGGCGAAGGCAACGACAACTTCCGCATCAAGCGCTACATCGCCAAATACACCATCAACCCGGCGATCACCCACGGCGTCAGCCATGAAGTGGGTTCCATCGAGGTGGGCAAGTGGGCCGACCTGGTGCTGTGGCGCCCGGCGTTCTTTGGGGTCAAGCCGACGCTGATCCTCAAGGGCGGGGCGATTGCCGCCAGCCTGATGGGCGACGCCAACGCCTCGATCCCGACGCCACAACCGGTGCACTACCGGCCGATGTTTGCCAGCTTCGGCGGCTCGCGACACGCCACCAGCCTGACCTTCATCAGCCAGGCTGCTGCCGAGGCCGGGTTGCCGGAACAGCTTGGGCTGAAGAAAAAAATCGCAGTGGTCAAAGGCTGCCGCGATGTGCAGAAAACCGACCTGATCCACAACGACTACCTGCCGAGCATCGACGTCGACCCCCAGACCTACCAGGTCAAGGCCGACGGCGTGCTGTTGTGGTGTGAACCGGCCGAAGTGTTGCCGATGGCGCAGCGCTATTTTCTGTTTTGAGGTGATTCAGGCTTGATTCGCTGGATGGGCACATAACCTTGTGGCGAGGGGATTTATCCCCGTTCGGTTGCGCAGCAACCGCAAAAAAAGCAGGGCCGCTGCGCAGCCCAACGGGGATAAATCCCCTCGCCACAGTTTTTTAACAATCTACTCCACCAACCGCCCCAACCGCTGCTTGAGCATGCGGTTTTCACTGCGCAGTTGCTGGACTTCTTCCAGCAGGTCCAGCGCCAGGGCGACGCCTTCCCATTCCAGCTCCAACTCCCGGCGCAGCTTGGCTGCACGCCGGGCCAGGACCAATTCGTAATCAGTAAAACGCCAGTCCGTGGGGGCCGTGCCGTGAGGTTCGAGGATGCCATGTTCGACGATTTCGATTACATGGACATCGGCCAATGCGGCGGCCTCACAGAATTCCATCAGGTTCAGTTCAATGATCGGGTTGTTCATGGTCTGCTTCTCCCAATGCTTCAGCTGTCGAGTCTAGCCATGATCCTCGGTTCAGAAGTTCTCCCGCGGGTCGAACGCGGCTTTCTTCGCCAGCTCGGCCCACAATGCCTTGACCGACTCATCGCTGGCCTTGGGCATCACGGCCTTGAGCTGAACAAACAAATAGCCGCGCTCACCGGCCTTGTTGCGCAAGCCGTGGCCCTTGGCGCGCATGCGCTGGCCGTTCTGGCTGCCGGCCGGGACCTTGAGGTTGATCTTGCCGGTGAGGGTCGGCACTGCCACTTCGGTGCCCAGGGCCAATTCCCACGGAGCCAGGGGCAAGGTGATGATCAGGTCCTGGCCTTCGACATCGAACTTGGGGTGCGGGGCGAAACGAATGGTCAGGTACAAGTCGCCATTGGCACCGCCGCCGATGCCCGGCGCGCCCTGGCCCTTGAGGCGGATACGCTCGCCGTCGGTCACCCCCAGCGGGATCTTCACGTTCAGGCTCTTGCTGGTATTGCTCACGTGCTGGCCCGCCGCGTTGTATTGCGGCACCTGGAAGCTGACCTTTTTCGATTCGTTCGACAGGGTTTCTTCCAGGAAGATCGGTAATTCCATTTCCACGTCTTGTCCCCGACGGCCGGCACTGCGACCCGATTGTCCGCCGCCGAAACCCGGCCCGCGATTACCAAAGATCGAACTGAAGAAGTCCGAGAAATCCCCGGTGTCCTGGCCACCAAAACCGCCACGGCTCTGCCAACCCGGTGGGCCCTGGAACGGCTGGCCGTGCTGGCCGTACCGGCGCAAGTCGTCGTATTCGGCGCGCTTGTCAGCGCTTTTCAGCGCTTCATAGGCTTCGGAGACGTCCTTGAATTTGGTCTCGGCGTCTTTCTCCTTGCTCACGTCCGGGTGGTATTTGCGCGCCAACTTTCGATAGGCGGCCTTGATCGTGGCATCGTCGGCCGTCGGCTCAACACCCAGGATCTTGTAATAGTCTTTGAAGTCCATCTTAAGCATCACCATCCGTTATCGATGTTGCACCGCCACGCACAGCATGCCCGAATGTCCGGACAAGGGGTTGACCGGCCTCAAGAGTGTGACCGGACGGTGCATCAGAAGTTTATCGGCAGCGGGTGGCGGTTCTTGTGTCCGCCCGATGGCTGCCAGGCTCATGCCAGCAAGTTTGGGGGTGTGACGTCGTCTTTCAAGGCCAGTGTTTGCGAATTAGCGGATAACCGGCCTTCGAATCCGCTTCGCACTGGCATACACTGCGCGGCCGTTTTTTCGACCGGAACCTGAAAGACATGAAAAACGTATCCCCGGCCCGTGCCTGCGGCATTGACTTCGGCACGTCCAACTCCACCGTCGGCTGGCTGCGCCCCGGCATGGAAACGTTGATCGCGCTGGAGGACGACAAGATCACCCTGCCCTCGGTGGTCTTTTTCAATCAGGAAGAGCGCCGTCCGGTGTACGGCCGCCTGGCCCTGCACGAATACCTGGAAGGCTACGAAGGCCGGCTGATGCGCTCGCTCAAGAGTCTGCTGGGCTCCAAGCTGATCAAGCACGACACCAGCGTCCTTGGCACGGCCATGCCGTTCAAGGACTTGCTGGGATTGTTCATCGGCCAGTTGAAGAAGCGTGCCGAAGCCGCCGCCGGTCGGGAATTCGAGGAAGTGGTGCTGGGCCGCCCGGTGTTTTTCGTCGATGACGACGAGCTGGCGGACCAAGAAGCGGAAAACACCTTGGTCGACGTGGCCCGCGCCATCGGTTTCAAGGAAGTCTCCTTCCAGTACGAACCCATCGCGGCGGCCTTCGATTATGAATCGACCATCGAGAAAGAAGAGCTGGTGCTGATCGTCGACATCGGCGGCGGTACCTCGGACTTTTCCCTGGTGCGCCTGTCGCCCGAACGGCGCATGCACGACAACCGCCACGCAGACATCCTGGCCACCGGCGGCGTGCACATCGGCGGGACCGACTTCGACAAGCAACTCAGCCTGCAAGGCCTGATGCCGCTGTTCGGCTACGGCAGCCGCATGAAAAGCGGCGCCTACATGCCCACCAGCCACCACATGAACCTGGCGACCTGGCACACCATCAACGCGGTGTATTCGCAGAAATCCACCCTCGCCCTGGGCAGCATGCGCTACGACATCGAAGACACCGGCGGCATCGACCGGCTGTTCAAGTTGATCGAACAGCGTGCCGGGCATTGGCTGGCGATGGAAGTGGAAGAAACCAAGATCCAGCTGACCCACGCCGACCAGCGCCACGTGGCCCTGGACCGGATCGAACCGGGCCTGAGCGTGGACCTGAGCCGAGCCTTGTTCGAGTCGGCCATCGACGGCTTGCTTGAGCGGGTACGCGGCAGCGTCACGCAGTTGCTCAACGATGCCAACGTGCGGGTTGATCAGGTCGATACGGTGTTCTTCACCGGCGGCTCCAGCGGCATCCCGGCGCTACGCAACAGCGTCTCGGCGATGCTGCCCCAGGCGCGGCATGTGGAAGGCAATATCTTCGGCAGTATCGGCAGCGGGTTGGCGATCGAGGCGATGAAGCGGTATGGGTGAGGGGCAGCTTTGAGCTTTGAGCTGCAAGCTTCAAGTAAGAGCGGTCAGGCGGTGTGGCTGGCTTCACTTGAAGCTTGCAGCTTAGCCAAGCGACACGGATTAGCTTTTACTTGCCGCTTGAAGCTCAAAGCTTGCAGCTGCTCCTCTACACCATCCCCACCTGCTTCAACTCACTCTTGAGATACGCATAGTAGATAGGCCCCGCCACCACCCCCGGCAGGCCGAACGCGGCTTCGAACACCAGCATTGCCATGAGCAATTCCCACGACTTGGCGCTGATCTGCCCGCCGACGATGCGGGCGTTGAGGAAGTATTCGAGCTTGTGGATCACGATCAGGTAACCCAGCGCCGCCACCGCCACCCAGATCGATAGCGACAGCGCGACGATGGTGATCAGCGTGTTGGACATCAGGTTGCCGATCACCGGCAACAGCCCCAGCAGGAACGTCATCACGATCAGCGTCTTGGTCAGCGGCAGGTGGATACCGAACAGCGGCAGCACCACCGCCAGGAAGATCCCGGTGAAGAACGTGTTGAGCATGGAAATCTTGATCTGGGCGAATACGATGTTGCGAAACGCCTTGACCAGCAGGTTCAAGCGATCGAACAGCGCGGCGGCCAGGGGTTTGCGCTTGGTCAGGTCGGGGATGCGCTGCAAGGCAATGATCGCTCCCAGCACCATGCCGATCAGCAGCGTCACGAACATGTGGGCCGCGTCCTTGCCCACCAACTGCAAGTCGCTCAGATGTTTGCTCACCCAATCACTGATCGCCACCCGGAACTCGGCCGCGCTGGCCGGCAGGTAGGCATCGATGAACGGCGGCAATTGGCCGCGGGCGCGGTCGACCACGCCCATGAATTTATCGAGGGATGCGCCTGGGTTCTCTGCTTCATGCAGCAGGAAGCTGATGGCTCCGGCGAAGATCAGCGACAGCACGCTCACCACCAGCGTGCCCAGCAAGGCCACCGCCAGCCAGCGGGCACGCCGGCCTTCGATCAGTCGTTGCAACTGCGGGGTGAGCATGTTGACCAGTTCGAACACCAGCAACCCGGCCAACAGGCTCGGCAACAGGCGCAGCGGCAACACCAGCAACAACCCACCAAAAATGATCACCCAACTGATCACCAACAACACATGACGCTGAGAAAACGTTGGCATACAGCCCCAGGACAAAAAACGGCGTGAAAGGATTGGCAGTCTGCCAGCGATCCACTGGCAGCACTAGGGATTGTATCGGCCGATCCTGGTCGGGGTTCAGATGTTTTTTTCGCGACAGCAACGGCCCCCATCGCAAGCCAGCTGGCTTCCACAATGGACCGGCAACGCCCTCCATTGTGGCAGCGAGCGGGCTCACGATAAGAGCCCGATGAATCCAATTATTTTTTCTTCAGGCACTCGCTCATGAACGTCTTGCGAGCGTCACCCTTCAGCGCCTGCTCGGTGGCGGTGGCGTTACAGGACTTCATGCGCTCCTGAGGCGTGCTGGGGGTAGCAGCGGCGGCCGGAGCGGCCTTCAGGCAGTTGCTCATGAATGCTTTGCGTTCATCGCCCTTGAGCGCCTTGGCGGTGGCGTCCGCGTTGCAGGTGGTCATCTTGGTTTGCTGGGCCGTGGCGGCGAAGCCTTGGGAACAGAGCAGCAAACCGATCATCAACAAAGGCACACGGAGCATCTTCATGGTGTTTCTCCTGGTTGCCGCACAAGGGTACGGCGATGGGGTGCAGTGTAGACAAAGCCTGTTACACCTTCATCCATCTCATTGTTCGGTGCCAGGTCCATCGCTTTCGCGAGCAGGCTCGCTCCCACAGTTTGAGCGCGTTTTTCCAGACAGAACGCGGTCATCTGTGGGAGCGGGCTTGCTCCGGGCGGCGATCCGACGAAGAACGATATCGCGGTCCTCCTGACGATCTACACCCCAGCAGCCTTCAACCGCTCGGCATGCTCGACAAACAACCGGATCGGCTCCGCCCCCCGGCCCACCAACCCCAGAGACTGATTGACGATGTCGAAATGGTCCAGTGGATAGTCATCACGAATCACCGTGCCCAGGTGCGAACTGTAGCGCCCGACCATGCCATCACACTGCCCCGCCTCGCGCACGAAGGTCCGGGCAAACAGCCGGCAACTTCGGTTCGTGCCGTCGAACAGGTTGCGGCCCCTGTCGGTCTTGCCCGGCTGCAACGTTCCGGACCAGGAGTAATAACGCACGCCATTGACCTCTTCCGGGCCGTGCCCACCCCAAGTGGAAGGCAAGCCCTGTGGATAACGTTCATTGAACAGCGCCACTCCGGCCGTCGTCAGCGAGGCATGGGAGGCATCGAGGTCAGTTGGCAGCCGTGGCCCGCGATAGCCGGTGTCCAGCAAGCACATCAGCACGTTGATCAGTCGCAGCAGGGCACTGAGCAACCGCCCCTTGGCGCTGTCGGCCGGGTAGTGGGTCTGCAGGTAATCGGCCAATTCGGAACCGTGGTTGGTGCCGGCCACCGACGTGACCGACGCCACCAGGTCCGGACGCTTGGCGGCGGCATAGCGAGCGGTCAGACTGCCTTGGCTGTGGCCGATCAGGTTGACCTTCTGCGCGCCGGTTTGCTTCAGCACTTCTTCAATCCGCGCCAACAACTGCTCACCGCGCACCTCGGAGGAATGCAGGGGTGAGACCTTCACCGGGATCACCACCGCCCCGTCCCGGCGCAACGCCTCCACGATGCCATACCAGTACGGATACAAGACCAGGCGAATGAAACCGAGCATGCCCGGGACCAGTACCAGCGGGTAGCGAGTGGCACAGCGTTGCGACATGGCGACATCCTTGCGATCAAGAGGGGTCAGCATCAGTACCGATGATGACCAGTCTATGACAGCAATGTCACTTCAGCCCGATCACAGCAGGACCCAGGCCATCAGAACGTCCGGGCCAGCGCCAGCAAGCGCTGCTCGGCCTCCGCGCAGGACCGCGCGAAGCTGTGCTCGGTCGACTCTTCGCCTTCGGCCGCCACCACCGTCACGTCATTGATGCCGATAAAGCCCAGGACGGTTCGCAGCCACGTGTCAGCATGGTTCATGGCTTCCAGCGGACCGCCGGGACCGAAGCCAAAATCGCCACGGCTGGTCACGATCAGCGCCTTCTTGCCCAGCACCAGCGGCTCGTACTGCGAAACACCATTATCCAGGCTGTGATTGAACGTCAGGCCGATGCGCACGATCTGGTCGATCCAGGCCTTCACACCGCTGGGCACGCCAAAGTTGTGCATGGGCGCCGAGATCACCAACCGGTCGTGGGCCTTCAGCTCCGCCACCAGGCTGTCGCTCAACGCCAGGTCGGCCTGCATGGTCAGCGGCCGCGCCTGAGGCTCTGGATAAAACGCCGCGGCGATAAAGGCTTCATTCACCGCAGGCATGACGGTGCGGCCGACTTCACGGCGGGTCGGCAAGGACTGAGGATTGGCGGCCTGCCAGGCCGTTATGAACGCTTCCGTCAAGCGCCGGGAATGGGAACGCTCGCCGCGCGGGCTGCCGTGTACGACAAGAATGCTGCTCATCTGTAACTCCTTGATAGCGACTACAATCGGAACTGCTTGTGGCTTGCAGCTTGAGACGTTGTAGCGCTCAGGCTCAAATGAGCGTTAATTGATCCGGATGAGTTGTATTCATCCATTGGAGATTTTCCGATGTTCGCCACCCTGCCCCTCAATGCCTTGCGAGCCTTCGAGTCCGCAGCCCGGCTGCTCAGCTTCAAGGCCGCGGCCGAAGAGCTTTCAGTCACGCCAACGGCGATTTCCCACCAGATTCGCTCGCTGGAAACCTGGCTGGGGATGCCATTGTTCGAACGCCTGCCGCGCCGGGTGCGTCTCACCGATGCCGGGCAGCGTTTATTCCAGAGCTTGCACGGGGCATTGCTGGACGTTGCACAAAGCGTCGACAGCCTGCGCCCGCAACGCAGCACGACCCACCTGACCATCTCCACCACCGCGGCGTTTGCCGCCCTGTGGCTGGTGCCGCGCCTGGGCCGGTTCTATGCGCGCCACCCGAACATCAACGTGCGGCTGGACACCCATTGCGACGTCATCGACCTGCACCAGGACGCCAGCGTCGATCTGGTGGTGCGTTACAGCCTGGACACCTACTCGAACCTGTACGGGCTGTGCCTGTTCGATGAAAGCTTCGGCGTGTATGGCTCGCCGGAACAAGTGGCGCTGGCTACCCGGCAACCGCCGACGTTGATCAGCGTGCGTTGGCACAATTCCAAGTTGTACGCCCATGGCTGGGAGACGTGGTGCGCCCAGGCCGGCGAAACCTGGCTGATCCGCGAGCCGTGTATTCGTGAATACGATGAAGAACACTACGCCCTGCAAGCGGCGATTGCCGGGCAAGGGCTGGTGCTGGCGAGCAATATCCTGGTTTCACAGAGCGTCGCCAGTGGCCTGCTGGTGGGCTATCGCCCGCAGATCCAGATCGACGGTGCCGGCTACAGCGCGCTGTGCGTCCCTGGCCGTGAACGGCATCCGCCGGTTCGGGCATTTTTTCAATGGGTGGAGGAAGAAGCCCGCTTATCCGGGCACACACTGAAAAATCCGGTAAAACTTTTCCAGGATCGCGTCACTCAGAACTAGAGCGACCACGCCAGCAGAGCGTGGCGCCCTACCGGATCAGCCTCCAGGAGAACGAGATGAGCGACATGCACTTATCCGACGTCACCACCCTGCGCGAACGTGCCCGCCAGAACGTCCAGAACGGCGCCGTCACCGAAGGCTACAACGCCGATCGCCAGGAAATCATCCGCCTGCTGAACGAAGCACTGGCCACCGAATTGGTTTGCACGCTGCGCTACAAGCGTCACTACTTCATGGCCACCGGCCTGAAGGCCAGCGTCGCGGCGAGCGAGTTTCTCGAACACGCCAACCAAGAATCCGAGCACGCCGACCGGCTCGCCGAACGCATCGTGCAACTGGGCGGCGAACCGGAGTTCAACCCCGACCTGCTGACCCGGCATTCCCATGCCCAGTACGTGGCCGGTAATACGCTCAAGGAAATGGTGTTCGAAGACTTGGTGGCCGAACGGATCGCGATCGACAGCTATCGAGAAATCGTGCAGTACATCGGCGAAAAAGATCCGACCACGCGGCGCATCTTCGAAGACATCCTGGCCCAGGAAGAAGAGCACGCCGATGACATGGCCGACATCCTGGCCGATCTGTAAGGGTCTTAAGGGGCCCCATCGCGAGCAAGCTCGCTCCCACATTTTGACCGCATTCCTTCAGACAGAATGCGGTCCCCTGTGGGAGCGAGCTTGCTCGCGATGAGGCCAGTCGCCTCACCGCGACATTGAGCTACCGGGTAGGTTTGACCGTCACCGGCGCCTTGCCCGCCTTCATCTGCTCAAGCAACGGCGCGCACTGGTTCGGCTCCCCACCGCTGGGCGCCACCAGGGCCAACAGGCCTGCCGCCGGCGCGGCGATGACGCCCAGGGCAACCATCCCGGCACCGCGCAGCATCAGCGGTACGGCCTTTACCCCGGCGGCGGGCTTGGCAAAGGTGCCCCGCACGTACAGCGGCGAGCGCAGGGAAATCAGCCGCCAGCCCTTGGATTCTGGGGTGACGGTCAAGTCCAACCGCTCGGTCGCCATGTTCGCCGTGCCGTCGATATAGATAATCGCGTTCTCGGTGTCGAACACGAACAGGCGCGTGGTTGCCAGGCCGGTCTTGATATCGAAGTCAGCCGCCGCGCAGTTGATCTTTACCTCCTTGTCGCCAAAGATTTTCCCCACCACGTAGTTGCCGACGTTGAGGCCCGCCAGCTCCATCAGCTCGCGGCTGATCGCG
Source organism: Pseudomonas alvandae (assembly GCF_019141525.1). Classification (GTDB taxonomy): domain Bacteria; phylum Pseudomonadota; class Gammaproteobacteria; order Pseudomonadales; family Pseudomonadaceae; genus Aquipseudomonas; species Aquipseudomonas alvandae. Next base: position 926,609 of record NZ_CP077080.1, on the reverse strand, counting down.
CCGTCGTTGATCAACATCTTCAAGCTGCCGTTGGAGGTGCCCAGCAACGCCGCCACCGAATTGCCGCGCCCGGAAATATCCGCGTCACCGTTGAGCTCACCGAAACTGGTCTTCATCGGTTCGAAGCCCGGGAACAGCTGCTTGAGCTTGAAGCCACGCGCGGTCAATTTCGCCTGGCCTTCGAGAGGCTGGGTGTGGCCATTGAGGCGGATCTGCGCGTCCAGCCGGCCGCCGGCCACACCAAAGCGCAAGGGCTCGAGGCTCAACTGGCCATCGTTGAGCACCAGGTGCGTGTAGAGATCGGTAAACGGCAACTGCTCGCTGTGGACGATACGCTTGCCGGTAAATTCAACGTCGGCGTCCATCACGCTCCAGCGCTCGGTGCGAAATTCTTCCACCGGCAAGACCTTGTCGGACGGCTGTTTGCTGGCGCCGCCGCGGGCTTTTTGTTCGGCGTTGGAATCCGCGCCGATCAGCGGCGCCAAATCACTGAACAACAATTGGTCGGACACCAGCGCACCGCTGAGTTTTGGCCGGGGCTGGCTGGCGACGTAAGCCAGGTTGCCATGGATGTCACTGTCGCCGATCTTGCCGTTGAACCCCTCATAGCGAAACTGGGCGCCGTCTGGCTCATGGAGCTTGGCGATCAACCGACCGTCCGTGGAATAAGGCGGCGAATCCGGCAGGGTCACGCCCGTCAGCGGATAAAGATTAGCCAGGCTGTTGCCGGCCAGCTTCAAACGCAAGTCCAAGGCGCCGAGATTCTTCGGGTCGGTCAAGGTACCGGCCAGTTCGACGCGGGTGTCGCCGATCTTCGCCTGGGCCTGCAATGGGAACGGCTGCGACGCATCTTGCAGCGCCAGCAAACCGCCGACCTTGCCGGACCCGCCGAGATTCTGCCCGTGGTATTGCCCGTTGACCTTGAAGGCGAAGGCATAGTCCTGTGGCGTCGCCCCTTGTTCCCGAGCTTTGCTGGCGGCTTTCTCGCCCACGATATCGCTGAACGGAATGGGCTTGCCCAACGGATCGATCACCAGCTCGAGACGGGTCTTGAGTGTCTGATCGTCGAGGGTGACGTGGCCCTTGTCGAAGCCGATGGCGCCGATATCCACCACCCAGCTGGACGGTTCGGCGTCCGGGTCCTTTGGATCGAACTGGAATGTCCAATTGGCGCGCCCATCGGCCAGGCGCTGCAGGCTGGCGTCGGGCCCTGTCAGGTCGATACGCGGGATGGCCACGCGCCGGGCCAGCAACGCCAGGGGCGAAATACGCAACTCCACGCGCTTGAGCGTGGCCATCTGCGCAGCTTTCGACCACTCCGGGTTGCCCAGGCTCAAATCCTCCGCCACCACATGGGGCCATGGCACAAAGGCTCGCCAGCCACCCTCCTGCGGTTCGCGCTGCCAAACCACGGCCAGGTTGCCATTGATCGCGAACGGACGATGCAGCTCCTCGGAAACCTTGGCGTTGAGCGTGGGCTTGAGGCGATTCCAATCGAAGAACGCGATGACCAGCACCAGCACGGCCAACAGGGCGACGAGGCAGGCAAAGCCCCAGGCGAAGATTTTTGAGGTGCGCGTCATGCACAAGGCTCCTGAGGCAAATGGGCGTCCGAACCGCGACGCCGGGGATAGCACGAACCTGTGGCCGGCTCGTTGCGGATGATTGTTGGACAGGCAAAACGGCCGACAGGTTTACCATCAAGGGCGACGAACGGCACTAATAAATGCGCAAGAACCTGACCGATTCGACAGCTACCTGTTACCGCCCCCGCACATTTGCAGGGCACAAGTGAGTACAAACTACCCACTCCGGGGCGAAAACGCTCCTCTGAAAGCCCCGTCCTAGAGCCTTTCCCCAGAACAATCAATTCCGTTGATTATTACCATTGTGTTTATGAACTTTTATATCGACTTATCGAGAGTAGCATTGCCCTCGTACCCACTTTTTAGCCCTCCCAAGGAGCAACGATCATGAAACGCCAATTACTGATGAGCCTGTCCCTTTCACTGCTGGCTTCGACCGCTTTTGCCCTGCCAGCTTCCGAACAAGCCACGCCACAGGTCAAGGACAGCCAGTCTGTCTACAGCCAAACCGTAGCCGAAGGTGGCCGTGACCGCCTGGAGCAAAAAGGCTTGGTCGAAGACGGCTCCGACCGCACCCCACAAGGCCAGACCTTTGCTGCAGATGGCTCCGACCGCACTCCGGGTCAAACCCTGGCCGCTGACGGTTCCGATCGCACTCCGGGTCAAACCCTGGCCGCTGACGGTTCCGATCGCACTCCCGGTCAAACCCTGGCCGCTGACGGTTCCGATCGCACTCCTGGTCAAACCCTGGCCGCTGACGGTTCCGATCGCACTCCTGGTCAAACCCTGGCCGAAGGCGGTTCCGATCGCACTCCCGGTCAAACCCTGGCCGCTGACGGTTCCGATCGCACTCCTGGTCAAACCCTGGCCGAAGGCGGTGGTGACCGTGTAATCGAACGTAACAGCACAGTGAGCTGAGCCCATGGTGGCCCAGAAAAAAGCCCGATTTCTCGAATCGGGCTTTTGACTTTTAAAGCGCCTCGTTTCCCGCCCGGCCCCGCCCTACCGTTCGACGACGCCAAAGCCTATTTGCTAGAGTGCATCGGTCCCATGACTCGGAAGTCAGTCCTGCAATGCTGCCTCGCGCCGAACAGAAACAACAAACCCGAAACGCCCTGATGGATGCAGCCCGTCATTTGATGGAGTGCGGCAGGGGCTTCGGCAGCCTGAGCCTGCGCGAAGTCGCCAAGACCGCGGGCATCGTGCCCACCGGCTTCTACCGGCATTTCGACGACATGGACCAACTGGGCCTGGCGCTCGTCTGTGAAGTCGGCCAGACGTTCCGCGAAACCATCCGACTGGTACGCCACAATGAATTTGTCATGGGCGGCATCATTGATGCCTCCGTGCGGATTTTCCTCGACGTGGTCCACGCCAACCGCTCGCAGTTCCTGTTCCTGGCCCGCGAGCAATATGGCGGTTCACTGCCAGTGCGCCAAGCCATCGCGAGACTGCGCGAGGACATCAGTTCGGACCTGGCCGCCGACCTGGCGCTGATGCCGAAACTGCAGCACCTGGACCTTGCCGGCCTGAACGTGATGGCCGATCTCATCGTGAAAAGCGTTTTCGCCACCCTGCCGGACATCATCGACCCGCCCGCCGAAGCACTTCCCGAACACCTCACGCCCCAGGCGAAGATTACCCAGCAACTGCGGTTCATCTTCATAGGCTTGAAGCACTGGCGCGGATTGGGTAGCACTGAGTAACCCGGATGCGGCCAATGTGGGAGCGAGCTTGCTCGCGATTGCGGTTTGTCAGCAGCATTGAAGGTGACTGATACGGCGCAATCGCGAGCAAGCTCGCTCCCACAAGTTTCTTTGTGAGCGCCGCAAAATGGTGCTCAACATCACGAAGCGCACCATGATGACTCACCAGCCAAGCCATCTTGGAAACGCCACGCCAGCCATTTCCTACATCCCCTTCTATTGGCAAGCCCCTTGCTCTAAACACAGCATTGTTCATGGCTGGAAGCACTCCAATGCTGGTGATTCACCGCAGAATCGACATTCAACCGGGCTGGGACGCCGAGTTGCACCTGACCTTCGATGCCCGCAGTAAAAGCCGCCTGCGCTGTTTCAGTGCCGAGGGAGAAGACGTCGGGCTGTTTCTCGAGCGAGGCCAACCGCCGCTGCATGACGGCGAGTACCTGCAAGCCGAGGATGGGCGCATCGTGCGGGTCTGCGCTCGCCCCGAGCAGTTGCTGCATGTCACCTGCGCCAACGCATTCGAACTGACCCGGGCGGCCTACCACTTGGGCAATCGCCATGTCGCCCTGCAAGTGGGCGATGGCTGGCTGCGCCTGTTGGATGATTACGTGCTCAAGGCGATGCTCGAACAACTGGGCGCCACCGTTGAATCCATCGAGGCCCCGTTCCAGCCGGAACACGGCGCCTATGGCGGCGGCCATCATCATTCCCGGCACGGCGACGAGGACTTCAACTACGCGCCGCGCCTGCATCAATTTGGCGTGCGCACATGAACCCGGCCTGGGCGCTGCTGCGCCTGGCCAGCCCACAATTGCCAATTGGCGGCTACAGCTATTCCCAAGGGCTGGAAATGGCGGTGGATAACGGCCTGATCAAGACGCCCGACGACGCACGCCGCTGGATAAGTGACCAGATGCTGCTGAACCTCGCGCGGTTTGAAGCGCCCTTGCTCCTGGCCCATTGCACCGCAGCCGCGGCGAACAATTGGGACGCGCTGCTAGGACTTTGTGAACAGCACCGTGCCAGCCGGGAAACCCGCGAGCTGTACCAGGAAAGCCGGCAGATGGGCTACTCGTTGCAGCAATTGCTTGCGGGCCTGCCGGAACTCGACAGTGCGGCACGCGATTTTCTCGAGCAGCGCAGCGAACCACACCTGGCCCTGGGCTGGGCACTGGCGGCCCGCGCCTGGAATATCACGCCAGAAGACGCCCTTGCCGCCTGGCTGTGGAGCTGGCTGGAAAACCAACTGGCGGTGCTGATGAAAACCCTGCCCCTGGGCCAGCAAGCCGCCCAGCGCCTGACCAGCGAACTGCTGCCGCTGCTGCAACAAGCCCAGCACATCGCCTCGACTATCGACCCCGACCATTACGGCAGCGCCGCGTTTGGCCTGTCCCTGGCGTGCATGGCCCATGAGCGCCAGTACAGCCGCCTGTTCCGTTCCTAGGAGACACACATGAATACACAACCCTTGCGCGTAGGTATCGGCGGCCCAGTGGGCTCCGGCAAGACCGCGTTGACCCTGGCCCTGTGCCTGGCCCTGCGGGAACGCTACAACCTGGCGGTGGTGACCAACGACATCTATACCCGTGAAGACGCCGACTTCCTGGTGCGCAACGAAGCCTTGGCGCCGGAGCGGATCATCGGCGTGGAAACCGGCGGCTGCCCGCACACGGCGATTCGCGAAGACGCTTCGATCAACCTGGAAGCGGTGGACCAGTTGAACCGGCGCTTCCCCGGCCTGGACCTGATCCTGGTGGAATCCGGTGGCGACAACCTGTCGGCAACCTTCAGCCCCGAGCTGTCCGACCTGACGATCTATGTGATCGACGTCTCGGCCGGCGACAAGCTGCCACGCAAGGGCGGGCCAGGCATCTGCAAGTCCGACCTGCTGGTGATCAACAAGATCGACCTGGCACCGCTGGTGGGGGCGTCCCTGGAGATGATGGACAGCGACACCCGGCGGATGCGCAACGGCAAGCCGTTCGTGTTCAGCAACCAGAAGACCGGCCAGGGCCTGGACGACATCATTGCCTTCATCGAACGCCAGGGCCTGCTGACCGCAGCCTGATTTTTTCCAACGGATAACAAGGAAGCTCATTCATGACATTCAAACGCCTCTTCGGCGCGCTCGCGCTACTGCTCACCCCGGCCCTGGCCTTCGCCCACCCCGGTCATGGCGACAATGGCCTGATTGCCGGCCTCGGCCACCCTATCGGCGGGCTCGACCATTTGCTGGCGATGCTCGCGGTCGGCTTGTGGGCTGCACAACAACAAGGCGCCGCGCGCTGGGCGCTGCCGTGCACCTTCGTCGGCACGATGCTGCTTGGCGGCCTGCTGGGCTTCGAGGGCCTGGACCTGCCAGCGCTGGAAAGCGGCATCGCCGGCTCCGTTCTCGCCTTGGGTCTGGCGGTGGCGCTGGTGGTGCGCCCACCGTTGAGCCTGGCGGTCGGCGCGACGGCGCTGTTTGCGCTGTTCCACGGCGTGGCCCATGGCTTGGAATTGCCGGACATGTCGAGTCCTTGGGCCTACGCCATCGGGTTTGTCGCAGCGACAGCGGCGCTGCATGGCGCCGGCTTTGCGTTGGTGCGGCTGCTGCCACGCGCGGCGGCGCCCTTGGTGCGGTTGGCCGGGGCGGCTTCGGCGGCGACTGGGGTCTGGTTGCTGGCGGGTTGATTCTCTAGCGCCCAGCCGGCCCTCATCGCGAGCAAGCTCGCTCCCACACATTGATCGGTGTGCGCCCCACCCTGTGGGAGCGAGCTTGCTCGCGATGACGGACTTACAGGCGTCAGCTCTCTGGAGTCGGTCACTCTGCTACCATGTCGCGCATTCGCCCCCGCTGTGACGACGTCCGCCAATGCCCGATGCTTCCCGCTCCGCCTCTTTGCCTGAACTGACCACCTTGTTCACCACGGTGCGCCAGCATTTTCACGACGTGATCGTGCCAATGTGGCAAGGCCCGGGCTGGAATGCCGAACTGGCGTTGCCCTATGAATCCCTCGATGCGGAACGCGCGCCGCTACCGCCCCAGCGCTACCGCGCCATGGCCTGTGCGCGGCAGTTGTATGTGTTCGCCAGCCTGATTGGCGAAGTGCCACGGGCCGAGGAACGGGCAAGCGCACTGTTCCGCTCGCTGCAGCGACATTTCCACGATGCCGAGCATGGCGGCTGGTTCTACAGCATCGACCCGCAAGGTGCGCCGCTGGACACCGGCAAAGACCTCTACACCCACGCATTCATCCTGTTCGCCTGCGCCCACTACTGGGGCAAGGTTCGCGAGCCGTTGGTGGAATCGACGTTGAACGCCGCGCTGGAAGTGATCACCCGACGTTTCGCCACTGGCGACGGCCTGTACGAAGCCAGCCTTGGACGAGACTGGTCGACCTGCCAATCCGGCCCCCTGCAGAATCCGCTGATGCACTTGGCTGAAGGCTTCCTTGCGGTCCTTTCGGTGCGCGACGACGCCCATGTCCGCCAAGCCTTGCTGAACCTGTGTGACGCCATGTCCAGGCAGTTCGTGGACCCCGGGCAGAAGGTCATGATGGAAAAACCGCTCAAGGCTGTGGATAACTGGTTCGAGCCGGGCCACCAGTTCGAATGGTATTTCCTGCTGGCGTCATCGCCCTTGTTGCGCGGCGGCAAACTGCACGCGGCGCTGGAGTTCAGCTTCAGCCTTACTGAAGAACAAGGTGTCGATCCGGATTGCGGCGCCGTCTGTGCGATGCTGGGCCTGGCGCCGCAGACAACCCCACGCGACGCCACTCAACGCATCTGGGCCCAGGCGGAATACCTGCGGGCATTGACGTTGCGTTCGGGGAGCGACAGCGCCTTGCTGCGACAGCTGCAAGCGTTGCAGCAGCATTTCCTGCATCCCCGTGGCTGGAATGAATGCCTCGACGCCGATGGCAATGTCAGTCGCCGGGACATGCCTTCGACCACCCCCTATCATCTTCTGACCTGCTATCGCGGCCTGGCCGACTACCTGGCGTAACACGTTCCGTGGCGAGGGAGCTTGCTCCCGCTGGGCCGCGTGGCGGCCCCAAAAAGCTTACGACTGCTTCGCAGCCGAGCGGGAGCAAGCTCCCTCGCCACAACAGCTCATGATTTCCAGCTCAGGTACGTCAGCGGTCAGGCCTTGTTGCGCTCAATGGCGAACCCGGCCCAGGTCTGGCTCACCGGCATCAGCTCCAGGCTGTTGATGTTGATGTGCGCCGGCGTGTTGAGTACCCAGAAAATCGTATCGGCGATGTCCTGTGGCTGGATCGGCTCCGCGCCCGCGTAAGTCGCGTTGTAGCGCTCCTGGTCGCCGCCAAAGCGCACCAGGGAAAACTCACTCTCGCACAGGCCCGGCTCGATGTTGCTCACCCGCACGCCCGTGCCCTGCAAATCGCAGCGCAGGTTGAGAGAGAACTGCTTGACGAACGCCTTGCTCGCGCCGTACACGTGGCTGCCCGGATACGGGTAGTTGCCGGCAATGGAGCCCAGATTGACGATCCCGGCCCCACGGCCATGGGCGATCAGGCGCGGCAGCAGCAGGCGCGTGCTGTAGATCAGGCCTTTGACGTTGGTATCGACCATGGTGTCCCAATCGTCGAGGTCGCACTTGGGCGCCGGGTCGACGCCCAAGGCCAGGCCCGCATTGTTGATCAGCCCGCGCAGTTTGGCGAAGGATGGCGGCAGGTTGGCGATGGCCTCTTCCATGGCCTTGCGATCCCGCACATCCAATACCAGGCCATGGACTTCGGTCTGCTTCGACAGCTCGGCACAGAGGGCATCGAGGCGCTCTTCACGACGGCCGGTCAGCACCAGCTTCCAACCCGCCTCGGCAAAACGACGGGCACAGGCCTCACCAAAACCGGACGTCGCGCCAGTGATAAACAGGGTGTCAGACATCGTGTTCTCCTTGCTTGGGCTTCAAACAGCCATTGAATGGAAATCGGCCCACAGCATGCCCGGCCTGGCCCGCCAGGGGCAAGGCTTGATCAATCGCTTTAGCGCCTTGCTGTTCAAAAAACGATCAACCAGGGCCAGGCCTTGCCCAGCAAGGGCCGCAGCGGATTGCCCGCACGTTATCCACAGGCACGTCCACAGTAATCGGGGGCAACTGCAAATGCTGGAAGCCGCTGTGCATAAGGCTTTGCGGCGGTTTTGGAAAGTTTTTTCGCTTGACCTGGCAAGTAAGGTTGTGCGGCACGAGTTATCTGCTATAAGCCTGCGCTCAATGCTAGATGGCTCCAAGCCAGTAAAGACGGCACTCAGCGAGGTCTTTCCAGAGTTTAATCACAGACTTATCCACAGCCCTGCCCACAGACTTTCAATCCCATTTCCCTGCTCATAAAACTGTTGACAACAGCTACTCTCGCTTGACCAAAAACACCTGATCAAAAAACGATCACAGCCTTGAAAGCCACGTATTCAAAGGCCTCCAGCCAGCTACTCCCACGTTATTCACAGCCAGCTCCACAGCAAACGGGGACAAGTCAAAACCGTGACAAAACAACTATTTGCGGCGACTTTATGTCGCGGTTTCGCAGGGGGCTGGGATTGTTGTCCACAATTCTAAGAACTGTATAAATTCCCTGTGGGAGCGAGCTTGCTCGCGATGGCGGTAGGTCAGCCGACATTGACGTTGACTGAACCGCCGCTATCGCGAGCAAGCTCGCTCCCACAGAGGGTTGGTGGTGTTTGGGAGGGATAAAAAAACCGGCGATTCACTCGCCGGTTTTTTTATTGCTTCAACCGTCCTAATGCCCGCCCAGATACGCGTTACGCACCTCTTCGTTGGCCAGCAGTTCCTTGCCGGTGCCGGTCAGGCGGATTTCGCCGTTGACCATCACATAGGCCCGATCCGACAACTTGAGCGCATGGTTGGCGTTCTGCTCCACCAGGAAGATAGTCATCCCGGTGGACGCCAGTTCACGCAGGGTGGCGAAGATCTGCTTCACCACGATCGGCGCCAACCCCAGGCTCGGCTCGTCGAGCAGCAACAACTTGGGCCGGCTCATCAACGCCCGGGCAATGGCGAGCATCTGTTGCTCGCCGCCGGACATGGTCATAGCCCGCTGGTTGCGCCGTTCCTTGAGCCGTGGAAACAGTTCAAACATGCGCTGCATGTCTTCGCTGGCGTATTTGTCACCGATGGGAATGGTGCCCATCAGCAGGTTTTCCTCGACGGTCATGTCCGGGAATACCCGCCGCCCTTCCGGTGATTGCGCGATGCCGTTGGAGGCGATGTAGTGCGACGACTTGTGGGTAATGTCCACGCCCTGGTAGATGATCTGCCCGCTCGCCGCCCGCGGCTGGCCGAAGATCGACATCAACAGCGTGGACTTGCCGGCCCCGTTGGAGCCGATCAGGCTCACGGTTTCGCCTTCGCCGATGTGCATCGAGACTTTCTTCAGGGCCTGGATCGGCCCGTAGAACACGTCCAGCTCCTTGAGTTCGAGGATAGGTCCACTCATACCAGTTCCTCTTCATCGGCACCCAGGTAAGCCGCGATCACCTTCGGATCGTTGCGAATCGCCTCGGGACCGCCCTCGGCGATCACGTTGCCGTGGTCCAGCACCACGATGTGGTCGGAAATGCTCATTACCATGCCCATGTCGTGTTCGATCAGCACCACGGTCAGATCATGCTCGTCGCGCAGCAGCCGGATCATCGCGCTCAGCGCTTCGGTTTCCTGAGGGTTGAGGCCAGCCGCTGGTTCGTCGAGGCAGATGATCTGCGGACGGGTGCACATCGCCCGGGCGATTTCCAGACGGCGTTGCTGACCGTAGGAAAGCTCCCCGGCCAAGCGGTTGGCGCAATCCACCAGGTCCACCACCTCCAACCAATAGAAGGCATGGTCGAGGGCATCGCTTTCCGCCTTGCGGTAGCCCTTGGTATTGAGGATGCCCGCCACCAGGCTGCGGTTGACCCACATGTGCTGGGCCACCAGCAAGTTCTCCAGCACCGACATTTCCTTGAACAGGCGAATGTTCTGGAAGGTGCGCGCCAAACCGGCGCGATTCACCAGGTGGGTGCCACCGAACATTTTGTAGTACAGCCGGCTGGCAAAGGACCTCGGCGAGACGAAGTCGGTCGGGCGAAACGCTTCGCCCAGCAGCTTGATCACGTTGGTCTGTTCGCCACGCACGTTGAGCTCGATCTTGCCGCCCGAGGCCTTGTAGAAACCGGTCAGGCAGTTGAACACCGTGGTCTTGCCCGCGCCGTTGGGGCCGATCAGGGCGAAGATCGAGTTGCGCTTGACCTGCAGGCTGACATCGCTGAGGGCCTTGATGCCACCGAACTGCATCATCAGGTTTTCAACTTTGAGTACGACTTCGCTCATGGCGCTACCCCCTTGCGCGGCGTCACACCGGTACGGCTGATACGGATCAAGCCGCGTGGGCGCCAGATCATCATCAACACCATCAACACGCCGAACAACAGCACCCGGTATTCAGAGAAGCTGCGCAAAAGCTCCGGTGCCACGGTGAGCACAAACGCGGCAATCACCACGCCGACCGTCGAGCCCATGCCGCCCAGCACCACGATCGCCAAGATCAACGCCGACTCGAAGAAGGTGAACGAAGACGGGTTGACGAAGCCCTGGTAACTGGCGAAGAACACCCCGGCCAGGCCAGCCGTGGACGCGCCGATGGTAAAGGCCGAGAGCTTGACCAGCACATGGTTCAGGCCCATGGAGCGGCAGGCGATCTCATCTTCGCGCAAGGCTTCCCAGGCGCGACCGACCGGCATGCGAGTAAGGCGATGCTTGATATAGAGCACCAGCAGCACGGTGATGAACAGCACAATGTAGATGAACAGGAATTTGATGTTGGGGTTGTAGTCGAGGCCGAAGAACTCATGGAACGGCACCCCGCCGTCCTTCGCGCGCCTGCCGAATTCCAGGCCCATGAATGTTGGCGAAGGCACCGGCATGCCATTCGGCCCGCCGGTGAACGACAGCCAGTTGTTCAGCACCAGCCGGATGATCTCGCCGAAGCCCAGGGTCACGATGGCCAGGTAGTCACCGTGCATTCGCAACACCGGGAAGCCCAATATGCACCCGGCCATCGCCGCTGCGATGGCCGCCAATGGCAATACGGTCCAGAAACCCAGGCCCAGGTATTGGTAGCCCAGCGCAAGACCATAGGCACCGATGGCATAGAACGCCACATAACCCAGGTCGAGCAGCCCGGCCAGGCCGACCACGATGTTCAAGCCCAGGCCGAGCAGCACGTAGATCAGTCCGAGGATGACCACCGTGAGCACGTACTTGTTGGCGAAGAACGGAAACACGATGGCAATCACGATGAGCGCCGGGATGATCCAGCGCAGCCGCGACTTGTAGTCCGGTGGCAGCACATGCACGCCGGATCCGGTGCTCTCGAACCCCTGGAGAATCTTCAGTCCCTTGGGGGTCTGCAGGAACAGGCTCAGGGCAAAGCGCCCGACCATCACGATCGCCACCAGCCAGCCCACGCGGGCCGGTTGCAGGTTGAAACTGTAGCCGTCGAGCACGACGCCGACGATCGGCCCGAACACGATCAGCGAGATCAAGCCGGCCAGGATCGCGTCGATGACACTCTTTTTGATATCAAGCGGTTTATTGGCAGCAGACATACTTACACCTTCGCCACGAGTGGGCGACCCAACAGGCCTTGGGGACGGAAAATCAGAATCAGCACCAGCAGCGAGAAACTGAACACGTCTTTGTAGTCGGAGTTGATCAGACCGGCGAACAGCGACTCGGAGATCCCGAGGATGATCCCGCCGAGCATCGCCCCAGGCAGGGAGCCGATGCCGCCGAGTACCGCCGCGGTGAACGCCTTGATGCCAATGATGAAACCGGCATAGAAGTCGAACGTGCCGTAGTTCATGGTGATCAGCACACCGGCGAGGGCCGCCATGGCTGCACCGATGATGAACACGTAGGAAATCACCCGGTCGGTGTTGATCCCCAGGATCGAGGCCATCTTGCGGTCTTGCTGGGTGGCGCGGCACATGCGGCCGAGCTTGGTGTACTTGATGATGTAGGTCAGCAGCGCCATGCCGGCGAATGCGGCGACCAGGATGAAGATCTTGGTGTAGGTGAGCTGTACGAAACCGCTGCCGATGTCGACGCGCATGGCGCCTTCAAGCAGCGTTGGTACACCCTGCTGGCGGGCGCCCTGGCTGATCTGTGCGTAGTTCTGCAGGATCAGCGAGATGCCGATGGCGCTGATCAGCGGTGCCAGGCGGGTTGAGTTGCGCAGGGGTTTGTAGGCGACGCGTTCGATGACCCAGCCGTATACCCCGGTGACCACGACCGTGAACACGAGGGTGCCGAGGATCATTAGCGGAAAGGATTCAATACCGAAGTAAGCCAGCAGAGCCAGACTGATTGCCGCGAGGTAAGCGGAAATCATGTAAACCTCGCCGTGGGCGAAGTTGATCATGCCGATGATGCCGTAGACCATTGTGTAGCCGATGGCGATCAGACCATAGACCGACCCGAGGGTCAGGCCATTGATCAGTTGCTGCAGGAAAATACCATCCATAACGCAATCTCACGCAGTGAGAACCTGCACACCCAAGGGCGCGCGGTTCTTCTAAGGAAAATACAGATTTACGTCGGAGCAATGTCAGGCGCGACCGGCACGCGCCCCTGGGAAACCGGGAAATGCCCGGCCTCCAGAGGGGCTTGGACGGTCGCTTCAGCCCTTACTTCTGTTTTTCCAACTGGTGGTATTTGCCTTCCTTGTCCCACTGGTAGACCACGTAGTCGGAGACTTTCAGGTCGCCCTTGGCATCCCAGGTTTTTTCGCCCATGACGGTTTTCACCGGGTTGGCTTTCAGCCACTTGGCAGCGTCTTCGCCCTTGTTGGACTTGGCGCCGTTGAAGCCGGCGGCCAGGGCCTGGACCGACGCGTAGGCGTACAGGGTGTAGCCTTCAGGCTCGACGCCCTGGGCACGGAACGCGTCCACCACAGCCTTGCTGTCCGGCAGCAGGCGTGGGTCGGCGCCGAAGGTCATGTACACGCCATCGACGTATTGCGCGCCGCCAGCGGTGGTGACCAGTTCGTCGGTGACGATGCCGTCATCGGACATGAACTTCACGTCCTTGAGGCCTTGCTCGCGCAACTGGCGAACCAGCGGGCCGGCTTCCGGATGCAGGCCGCCGAAGTAGACCACGTCGGCACCAGCCGAACGGATCTTGGTGACCACTGCGCTGAAGTCTTTCTCGCCACGAGTCAGGCCTTCGTACAGCACCGGGGTCACGCCACGCTTGGCCAACTGCGCCTTGGTGGCATCCGCCAGGCCTTGGCCGTAGGTGTCCTTGTCGTGCAGCACGACGACTTTCTTGCCCTTGAGCACGTCGACGATGTAGTCGCCAGCCACGATGCCTTGCTGGTCGTCACGACCGCACATGCGGAACATCGCGCTCAGGCCACGCTCGGTCACGGCCGGGTTGGTCGAACCGGGGGTCATGGCAATGATGCCGGCTTCGTCATAGACCTCGGAGGCCGGGATGGTGTTGGACGAGCAGAAATGCCCAACCACACCGATTACCTTGTCCTGGTCAACCAGGCGGTTGGCCACGGCCACGGCCTGCTTGGGTTCGCAGGCGTCGTCACCGGCAACCAGTACAATCTTCTCACCGTTGATGCCGCCCGCTTTGTTGATGACATCGGCCGCTGCCTGCGCACCTTTCATGTACTGCTCGCCAAACGCAGCGTTGGCACCGGTCATCGGCCCCGCCACACCCAATTTCACATCAGCTTGAGCAAACGCAGAAACACCCAGCGCAGTTGCCACTGCGAGGGCCAGGAAACCTTTCTTGTAAAACGTCTGGGACATGAGGTGGTGCTCCAAGGTTTTTTTTAGTTGGCACTGCGACTTCACTTCACTGAAAAGCTCAGAGCAAGGGCCGTGCCATCGGTTTTTTATTCTGAAAAAAGTCGCTGCTTTATTGTTATTTCGACTGTTTCGGGCCCTTTTTCACAGGGCGTGCAACCGTCTAAACCGCACGAGGTGCAACCTTATTTACAAGTAGGTGAAACCCTCCATGAGCCATCATTGCAACCGCTGCGCGAAACGGCGTGCAACCACTGTGTAACAACCGGCGTCACCGAACTGCACACTGTCGGTGCAGGGCTGCTACAACCCGCACCATAACAGGCTAGACGCTGGGCGGGAAAACGCCGCAGACCGTAACACTTTTCAACAATCAGATGACGATCCGCAAGCACTGGCCCGCGTGATACAGCGAAAAGCCGGCCTCATAGAGGCAACTGCGCAAGCCAACCCCGACCAAAGGCTGCATGGGCGCGAAGGGAATCGGCAAGGCCTTGGCGTCGCCATGGCACAGGTAATCGGCAAAGGCCTTGCCGACCACGGTGCCGGTGGTCACCCCCCGGCCGTTGTAGCCAGTAACGGCCACTAGGCCGGGCGCCGGCTCGAACAGGCGCATCAGGTGATCGGGGGTAAAGGCAATGCAACCGGTCCAGGTGCATTCCCACTCCACCGACTTGAGATAAGGAAAATAGTGCTGCTGCACCCGATCGGCCCAAGCCTTGAGGAACCAGGTGGGCTTGCGATTGCCGTTGCCCAGGCTGCCCAGCAGCAAACGACCGTCCTTGTCCCGGCGAATGCTGCTCAACACCTGGCGGGTGTCCCAGGAGCCCTGCCCGCCCGGCAGGATGCGGCGGGCGGCCTCGTCGTCCAGCGGCACCGAGGCAACCTGGTAGTAATAGCCGGGGAAGAAGTTACGCCGCAGTTCGGTCCAGTCGCCCTCGGTGTAGGCGTTGGAGGCGACCACGACTTGCTCGGCCAGCACCGAACCCTCGGCGGTCTGCACCGACCAGCGTTGGCCTTGGCGTTCCAGCCGCGTGACAGGCGAGTGATCGAACATCTGGGCGCCATGATCCTTGGCAGCCTTGGCCAATCCACTGGCATAGGCCATCGGATTGAGCGTGCCGGCCCGTCGGTCAAGCAGCGCGGCGGCGATCTTGTCGGTGCCGGTGGCATCGGCACAGGCTTGACCCGTGAGCAATTCAACCGGGGCGCCACGGCGTTTCCACTGTTCCTCGCGGCTGCGCAGGTCCGCCTCGCCCCGGGCGTTATGGGCCATGTGCAAGGTGCCTTCGCGGCGCAGTTGGCAATCGATGTCGTACTTGTCGACGAGGCTGAAAACCAACGCCGGCGCGGCGCCCAGCATACGGTTGAGTTGGCTGCCCACCGCCTCGCCGAACCCGGCTTCAATGTCGTCCGGCGGGATCCACATCCCGGCGTTCACCAGCCCGACGTTGCGCCCCGACCCACCGTGCCCGGCCCGATGCGCCTCCACCACCGCGACACGCTTGCCCTGCTCCAGCAAATGCACCGCCGCCGACAGCCCGGTGAAGCCGGCGCCGATGATGCAGACATCCACCGTGACCTCGCCGGTGAGCGCAGCGTTTTCAGGCCTTTGTGGCGTCAGTTTTTCCCACAGACATTCTTCGCGTAACGGCATTGCCAGACTCCGAAATGAAACCCAACCACTGCACATATCTCATTGTGGGAGCGAGCTTGCTCGCGATGGTGGCAGATCAGTCACATCAGAAGCGACTGGCACACCGCTATCGCGAGCAAGCTCGCTCCCACAGGGACACACTTCGTTGACTGGTTCTCAGTCGAACGTAATCCCCTGCGCCAACGGCAATTCCAGCGAGTAGTTCACGGTGTTGGTCTGGCGGCGCATGTAGCCGCGCCATGCATCGGAGCCGGATTCGCGACCGCCGCCGGTTTCCTTTTCGCCACCGAAGGCGCCGCCGATTTCCGCGCCGCTCGGGCCGATGTTGACGTTGGCGATGCCGCAGTCACTGCCCACCGCAGACATGAACTGCTCGGCTTCACGCACGTCGGTGGTGAAGATGCATGACGACAGGCCTTGGGGCACGGAGTTGTTCAGGTGCAGCGCTTCGGCGAAATCCTTGTAGCCGACCACATAAAGGATCGGCGCGAAGGTTTCGTGGCGCACCACGTCGCTCTGCTCCGGCATCTCGACGATGGCGGGCGAGACGTAATAGGCATTCGGGAACTGGTCTTCGAGCTGGCGCTTGCCACCAAATACCCGCCCGCCTTCGCTCAGGGCCTGCTCCAGCGCGTCCTGCATGTTCTCGAAACTTTGCTTGTCGATCAGCGGCCCCACCAGGTTGCCTTCCAGTGGATGACCGATGCGCACTTTCGAATAGGCGGCCTTGAGGCGGGTAACGATTTCTTCCTTCACCGACTCATGGGCGATCAGCCGGCGCAAAGTGGTGCAACGCTGCCCGGCAGTGCCGACGGCGCTGAACAGGATGGCGCGCACGGCCATGTCCAGGTCAGCGCTCGGGGCCAGGATCATGGCGTTGTTACCGCCCAGCTCGAGAATGCTGCGGGCGAAACGCGCCGCGACTTTCGGCGCTACTTCGCGCCCCATGCGAGTACTGCCGGTGGCGCTGATCAACGCCACGCGCGGGTCGTCGACCAAGGCTTCGCCGGCATCGCGGCCGCCGATGATCACTTGGCTCAGGTACGGCGGCGCATCACTGAAATTGTTCAGCACGCGCTCGAACAGCGCCTGGCACGCCAGGGCGGTCAGCGGCGTCTTTTCCGAAGGCTTCCAGATCACCGAGTTGCCGCAGACCAGGGCCAGCGTGGTGTTCCAGGCCCAGACCGCCACAGGGAAGTTGAAGGCGCTGATCACACCGACCACGCCCAACGGGTGCCAGGTTTCACGCATGTGATGCCCAGGACGTTCGGACGCGATGGTCAGGCCGTATAACTGGCGCGACAGGCCGACGGCGAAATCGCAGATGTCGATCATCTCCTGCACTTCGCCCAGGCCTTCTTGGGTGATCTTGCCCGCTTCCCACGACACCAGCTCGCCGAGGTCGGCCTTGTATTCACGCAGCAGGTCGCCGAACTGGCGCACCAACTCGCCACGACGGGGCGCCGGCACCTTGCGCCACAGGTCGAACGCATGCTCGGCCCGACTGACCTGCTGCTCGACTTCAGCAGCGCCTTCCCAGCTCACCGCACCGATGCGACTGCCATCGATGGGCGAATGCACAGGCTGTGTGCCGTTCTGGTACAGGGCCGGGACGACGCCGAGACGATCAAGCAATGCAGCAATCATGGGGAAATTCCTCAAGCGAAAGACAATGGGTTGGCAGCCGGATGAACACGGCTGATCAGACCTGTAGTTGTAGCTGGCCCGAGACTTGCCAACAAACGACCTTTAAGCGAGATATCATTCCGTTTATTCATGCTGACCTGATCACGGGACAAGCAGAGCGACCAGAACCAAGGCCCCGTCATGCTCAATAAACGTTATTTGCCGTCGATTACAGCATTGCAGTGCTTCGAAGCAGTGACCCGCCACCTGAGCTTCACCCGCGCCGCCGAAGAGCTGAACTTGACCCAGAGCGCCGTCAGCAAACAGGTCGCGCAGCTGGAAGAGCTACTGCAGCACCTGCTGTTCCGGCGCGTGCGTCGACGCTTGCAGCTGACGCCTGCTGGGGATCTGTATTTGGGCGAAGTACGAAAAATCCTCACCCAAGTGGAGATGTCGACTCATTACTTGCGATCCTACGGAGGCGACACCGAAGTACTACGAGTCTCCACGCCGCCGACATTTGGAGCCCGCTGGCTGGTCCCTCGCCTCAAGGGTTGGCGCCTGCGTCATCCGAGCATTCACTTGGATCTCTGCAGCGAGCAGGAGGCCGACGACTTGCAGCAGGGGCGCAGCGACCTGGCGTTCTATTTCGGCCAGGCCTCACGGCCCGGGACTGAGTCCTTGAAGCTGTTCGGCGAAGAACTGGTGCCCGTCTGCGCACCGGGCAGCCTGCCGGAGCAGCCTTTCACCGATCCTACGCAACTGGCCGACCTGGTCCTGTTGCAAAACGCCTCGCGACCCCAGGCCTGGCACGACTGGTTCGATGACCAGGGCTACCACACCGAACACAGCTACCATGGGCCGCGCTTCGAAACCTTTTACATGTGCATCCGCGCCGCCCAGGTCGGCTGCGGCGTTGCGTTGCTGCCGAGGTTCCTGGTGGAGGAAGAACTGGCCGACGGAAAACTGGTCATCCCCTGGCAACATGCGATGCCCAGCACCAACGCCTATTACCTGGCGTATCCGGAACATTCGGCGGAGGTGCCCAAGGTGCGGCTTTTTGTGGAGTGGATGCTTGAGCAGATCGACAATGCTGATGCATCGCAATAGACGCCTCGCCACAAAAAAACACTGGCAATACCTATGAGGGTTATGCGCCACTAGCCCTTTCACCATGAACTGCCGTGCCGCTGCCGCCGCAGCTACTTGTCTGGAGATTGCCGTTATGAGCGAGAGCGTGTTTGCCGATCGCATCGTGCAGAACCTGCTCGACACCGACTTCTACAAACTGACGATGATGCAGGCGGTGCTGCATAACTACCCTAACGTCGAAGTGGAATGGGAGTTTCGTTGCCGTAACAGCGAGGACCTGCGTCCGTACCTGGCGGAGATCCGCTTCCAGATCGAGCGCCTGGCCGAGCTGAGCCTGAGCGCAGACCAGTTGAGCTTCCTGGAGCGCATCAGCTTCATGAAACCGGATTTCCTGCGTTTCCTGGGCCTGTTTCGTTTCAACCTGCGCTACGTGCACACCGGCATCGAAAACGGTGAGTTGTTCATCCGTCTGCGCGGGCCGTGGTTGCATGTGATCCTGTTCGAAGTGCCATTGCTGTCCATCGTCAGCGAGGTGCGCAACCGCTATCGCTACCGTGAAATCGTGCTGGAGCAGGCGCGGGAACAGCTTTATCGCAAGTTCGACTGGCTGAGCGCCAACGCCAGCGCCGATGAACTATCCGAGCTACAAGTGGCCGACTTCGGTACCCGCCGTCGGTTCTCCTACCGAACCCAGGAAGAAGTGGTGAACGTGCTCAAGCACGACTTCCCCGGACGCTTCGTCGGCACCAGCAACGTGCATCTGTCCCGGGAGCTGGACATGAAACCCCTGGGCACCATGGCCCACGAGTGGATCATGGCCCATCAGCAACTGGGCCCTCGGCTGATCGACAGCCAGATCGCCGCGCTCGACTGCTGGGTCCGCGAATACCGAGGCCTGCTGGGCATCGCACTGACCGATTGCATCACCATGGACGCCTTCCTCAAGGACTTCGATCTGTTCTTCGCCAAGCTGTTCGACGGCTTGCGCCATGACTCGGGCGACCCGGTGATCTGGGCGGAAAAAGCCATCGCCCACTATCACCAGTTGGGCATCGACCCGATGAGCAAGACCCTGGTGTTCTCCGACAGCCTGACATTGCCCAAATGCCTGGAGATTTTTCGGGCGTTGCGTGGTCGCATTAATGTGAGCTTCGGTATCGGGACCAACCTGACCTGCGACATTCCAGGCGTGGAGCCCATGAGCATCGTGCTTAAAATGATCAGCTGTGACGGGCAACCCGTGGCCAAGATTTCAGACGAGCCCGGCAAGACCCACTGCAAGGACCCGAATTTCGTCGCCTATATGCGACATGTTTTCCAAGTACCTGCCGCCCTTACTGGCACATCAAGCAAGGAGTGAATTCATGCAAGCCGTACAGCGTGAGATAGCTGAACAGCTCAACGTCCAGCCACCGTTCGCCGATGACGCCGCCCTCAAGGCCGAAGTCGCTCGTCGGGTGAGCTTCATCCAGGATTGCCTCGTCAATTCAGGGCTCAAGAGCCTGGTGCTGGGTATCAGCGGCGGCGTTGATTCGTTGACCGCAGGCCTGTTGGCCCAACGTGCCGTGCGTGAGCTGCGGGAGAAAACCGGCAACGCGGCGTACAAGTTCATCGCCGTGCGCCTGCCGTATGAAACGCAGTTCGACGAGCACGAAGCCCAGGCTTGTGTCGATTTCATCGAGCCGGATGAGCGCCACACGGTCAACATCGGCCCGGCGGTCAAGGCGCTGGCCAAGGAAGTCCTCGCATTCGAAGGCAAGGGGCCCGGCTCGCGGGATTTCGTGCTGGGCAATACCAAGGCGCGGATGCGCATGGTGGCGCAATACACCATCGCCGGCGCCGAGCAAGGCCTGGTGATCGGCACCGACCATGCGGCTGAAGCGGTCATGGGTTTCTTCACCAAGTTCGGTGACGGCGCCTGCGACCTGGCCCCGCTGAGCGGGCTGGTGAAAAACCAGGTCAGGGCGATTGCCCGCGACTTTGGCGCACCGGAATCATTGGTGGAAAAAGTCCCCACCGCCGACCTCGAAGACTTGTCGCCGGGCAAGCCGGACGAAGCTGCCCATGGCGTGACCTACGGCGAGATCGACGCGTTCCTGCACGGCCAACCGATCCGCGAAGAAGCCGCGAAGATTATTTGCGACACCTATCGCAAGACCGAGCACAAGCGCGTGATGCCGTACGCGCCTTGACCACCATTTGGTGGGCAGTCCCCTGTGGGAGCGAGCTCGCTCCCACAGGGGTCGGGTATTTACCAGGTATAAAAAAGCGCCCTGCACGGGGGCGCTTTTTTTGTACCTGAAATTTGATTATTTCAGGGTAACGGTGCCTTTCATCATCGAGATGTGGCCTGGGAACGAGCAGAAGAAACCGTACTTCTCGGAAGCGCTGAGTTTCGACACGTCGAAGGTCACCGAATCTTTCTCGCCGGCACCGATAATCTTGGTGTGGGCAATGATGCGGGCATCGCCTTCCTTCAGGTAGTTCTTGTCGATGCCGGCGCCCAGGCCGTCGGTGGCAATCGGCTGCATGTCAGCCTCTTTGCTCAGCACCCAGTTATGGCCCATGACATTCTTCGGCAAGCTGCCGGAGTGAGTCAGCTCAACGGTGAAGGTCTTGCAGCTCTTGTCGATCTCGATGGCCTTGGTGCTGAAGGACATCTGGTCGGTCGAATCGATGGTGGTCGTGCACTCCGCTGCCATCAGTTGGCTGCTAGCCAGCGTCAACAGGGATACTGCTACAAGTTTGGCGAACATCATGAATCTCCAAGGCATGGTTAACAAAATTCCGTCAAAGGGGAAGACTGCCTGATTTTCCGACAAGTTCCTATGACCTGTGTCAAAGATTGTATACAACTTAAGCCTATCAGCCTGATGGACAGAATCAACCAGCCATAAGTATGACGCGCCCCTATGATCAGCCCCATCACCTACTGGAGCGATCGTCATGAACTTCAACAGCCTGTTGTGCAGCTTGCTTGCCGCCTACGCCTGCGGCGCCAGCGGCACCTATGAAAAACCCCGCCGCGAGGTTTGATTTCCTTGCGCATTAGCGGGCAGGCTTTACTCTGGACCGGTTACCGACCATGGAGTAAAGCATGTCCATCGCCTCTGTTTGTGTATTTTGCGGCGCCAGCACCGGCAGCCACCCAGCTTATCGCGAAGCCGCCCAGGCCCTGGGGCGGGTGTTGGCGGAACGAAAGCTGACCCTGGTCTATGGCGGTGGCGCGGTGGGCCTGATGGGTATCGTCGCCGATGCGGCCCTCGCGGCGGGCGGCGAAGTGATTGGCATCATCCCGCAGAGCCTGAAGGACAAGGAAATCGGCCACAGTGGCCTGACGCGCCTGGAAGTGGTGGACGGCATGCACGCGCGCAAGGCCCGCATGGCCGAACTCAGCGACGCCTTCATCGCCCTGCCTGGCGGCCTCGGCACCTTGGAAGAACTGTTCGAAGTCTGGACCTGGGGCCAGCTCGGCTACCACGGCAAACCGCTGGGTCTGTTGGAAGTGAACGGCTTCTACAGCAAGCTCACCGGCTTTCTGGATCATATCGTCGGCGAGGGTTTCATCCGTGCGCCCCATCGTGACATGCTGCAAGTGAGCGACTCACCGCAAAACCTGCTCGACGCGCTGGACGAATGGCAGCCATCGATCCAGCCGAAGTGGGCCGAACAAAAACCCAACTAACGTCTCGACCCCGATACAGGGCAGAATACGCGCCGCTCAAACCTCACCTTCGACCCCAGAGGATCGCCCATGGCCAAACCCAATTATTCCTTCGCCAAACGTCAGAGAGACTTGGCCAAGGAGCAGAAGAAAGAGGAAAAGCTCCAGCGCAAGAAAGCCAGCGCAGAAGAAGCAGCACTGAACCCGGATGCCGAAGGCGACGTGGCGGCAGAAGCTGATGTCGATGCACCGAAAGATCAGGCACCCGACGCCTGAAATCCCCACTTGGACCGATGATCGATCCGGTCCAACGGTTTGTGTCCAGGGCTGGCAGCCTCGCTGCCGGCCCTTGCAAACCCCCTATATCCCCAACGCCTTGACGATCGACAAGCGATAGCCTTCAGGCAAATTGGCCGGCAATCGCCCCGGTTCGAACATCCCGATCTCCTTGTGCTCGTGACTGATCACCGGCACGAAACCGCCCAGCAATTGGCAGCGGTAGGTGGAGATGAAAACGTGCTTGCCTGGGATCACCTCGAACAGATACGAATCCAGTGGCTCTCCCACGCTGACCTCGACCGCCAGTTCCTCGGCAATCTCCCGGGCCAGGCATTGCGGCGCCGTTTCACCCAGTTCGATCCGCCCGCCGGGCAGTTCCCATTCGTCCCGCTCGTTGAGCATCAGCACAACCAGGCCTTCGGGGGATTGCAGCACACCTTTGATCGATACCGGGAACATGGGTAAACCTCATTCATCCATGTGACACATAACCACA
Organism: Pseudomonas alvandae; assembly: GCF_019141525.1. Taxonomy (GTDB): domain Bacteria; phylum Pseudomonadota; class Gammaproteobacteria; order Pseudomonadales; family Pseudomonadaceae; genus Aquipseudomonas; species Aquipseudomonas alvandae. The sequence continues at coordinate 903,685 of NZ_CP077080.1, read as the reverse complement.
ATTAATCCCCTTATGACTCCAACGGCATCACCGTCACCCGCACTTCGGGATCATGGGTACCGCCCCCCAGGATTACCCCGCGCAACGGTGACACGTCGGAAAAATCCCGGCCCCAGGCCAGGGTGATGTGTTCCAGGGCCGGCTGCACATTGTTGGTCGGGTCGAAGTCCACCCAGCCCAACACCGGGCAGAACACCGACACCCAGGCGTGCGAAGCATCGGCGCCTATCAGGCGGGCCTGGCCGGGCGGTGGCTGGGTCAGCAGATAGCCGCTGACGTAACGCGCCGCCAATCCGCGGGATCGCACACAAGCCAGCATCAGGTGGGCGAAGTCCTGGCAGACGCCGCGGCGTCGCTCCAGCACTTCCACCAACGGCGTCGCGACCTGGGTGGCCTCGGCGTCGAAGGTGAACTCTTCGAAAATCTTCTCCATCAATGCCTGGACCCCGACCATCAGCGGTCGTCCCGCCGGAAAACAGCTTTCCGAGAATTCCACGAAGCTGCGCTTGAGGTGCACATAGGGCGATTCGAAACGGTAGCGACAGGCGTCCAGTAACCGCGCCGTCAGCGGTCGGCCGCTATAGGTCAACGCGTCACGGGTCGAATCCCAGGCCGGCGACAGATTGAAATCCAGTTCAGGGCGCGCCAGCACCTCGACGCTCAGGCGGGCATTGACCAGCAGTTCATCGTGAGGCCGCTCGAAGGCCAGGCGGGTCAAAGGATTGCCGAACACGTCCTGCTCATCCCGACGGGTCGTCGGCTCCGGACTGATCAGCAACTGCTGTTCGGTGCAACGCTGCCAATCACAGGCCCGTGGCCACAGATGGGCCAGTTGCTGCGCCAGGGACACTGGGCTGTCGTAGTGGTAATGGGTGTCGTGGAGGATCTGGTAACGAGCATTCATCAGACGGACACCGTGCGTTGGCTGACGTCATCGACGTGGGCAAAATGGCGCAAGGCCAGGCGATCGGAAACCTGGCCGCTGACATCGGCCACTTCCTGCAACAGCTCGGCCAGCCCGTCGAGTGCCGCGCGCAGGCTGGCTTCGCCGAATAGCGGGTTTTCCAGGCAGCGCAGGTCGAAGCGCGACAGGCGCGTCACCAACTCCGGCAACGCGGTATCCCTGGGCGCGCCAAAATCATCGTTCAGGCGCTTGAGGGTGCGGGCCACCAGTTTCAATTGGAAGAGCACCGCATGGGGGTTCTGTTCGTCCAGCAGCAACAGGTCGAGCACCGGGATCAACTGCGCCACCGCCAGGTAGCGCGAGCGGTAGGTGATGCTGCTGTTGCCCAACTCCAGCAGCCACTCCAGCCCGGCCTGATCGAACACCGCTTCGCCCCGCAAGAACGCCGCCAGGCTGGCGCTGAGAAACTGCAGGCGCTCCAGGCGCCGGCCGATCATCAGGAAGCGCCAGCCCTCGTCGCGGGTCATGTCGTCCAGGGCGAACCCGGATAACGCCGCCAGGGACATCACCAAGCGATTGAGGAAATCCAGCAACTCACCGAAATCCGGTTCACTGGTTTCCAGTTCCACGGCTTCGCGCTGCAGCTCCACCAGCGCCTGCCAGTTTTCCCGCGACAGCTTGCCGCGAACCTGCGAAGCCGCCCACTGCAAGCGCTGCAGGTTGGAACGCAGGCTGAAAGACCAGTCATCGCCGAGCATGGCCGCCATCAGGCGTTCGGGCAGCTCGCCCTCTTCGGGCAACAGCATCAGGCTTTCGCCCAGGGAGACCGCCGATTGCAGCGCCTGTGGGTCATCACCGTCGACATACCGCGCCAGCATGATCCGCAGGAGGCGAGCGCTGTCGTCGCAGCGCTCGCAATAACGACCGAACCAGAACAGGTTCTCGACGACTCGCGACGGCAAGTACGGATCGCGGCGCACCAGGTCATGAACGCCGACGGTGCGCTGGGCCTTCCATTGCTCGCCGCCGGGCGCTTGCTCGCCAAGCACCCACGTGTCCTTGCTGGCACCGCCGCGCTGCATCGACACCACCTCGGCATCGGCCTCGGCGGCCACGCGGGTCAGGCCACCGCGCAGCACGCGATAATCGTTTTTCCCGGACACGGCGTACACGCGCATGCCGATGGCCCGGGGCTGGATCAGGCCATCCTCGGCCTGCCATACCGGCGCCTGGGACAGTTGCGCCAGCTCTTGGGCGACGTAGGCATAAGGCCGCGCCTGCATGCGTGCCGCCAGTTGGGCACGCTGTGTCTCGTCCAGGTCTCGACCGAACACGGGGGTGAAACTCTGGGAGGGAAATGCCGGCTTGATCAACAGCTGGGGTAATTTCTCCAAGGCCTGGGCCAGCACTGGCGGTTCACCGCACCACCAGGTGGCGATGGAAGGCAGCATCAGTTCTTCGCCGAACAGATACTGGTTGATCTTCGGCAAGAACCCCAAGAGCCCTGGCGATTCCAGCACACCGCTGCCCAGGGCATTGGCCACCAGCACCCGGCCCTGGCGCACCGCTTCCAACAACCCGGGCACGCCCAGGGCCGAATCGGTGCGCAACTCCAGCGGGTCGCAGAAGTCATCGTCGAGCCGGCGCATGATCGCGTGGACCCGACGCAACCCGCTGAGGGTCTTG